>JABBNW010000324.1 GCA_019352115.1 Pseudomonadota bacterium | reverse complement strand
GACAGAAGGGTTCCAAGGGCTAGCCCTTGGTGGGGGTCCAGGGGGCAAAGCCCCTTGGCCTTGCTTGGGACGAGTCGAGCGCTTCGCGGGTCGGTACAACGCCGCCGCGAGCCGCGACGGCGCTTGCCGCCCGTGGGGATTTCCGCCATCCCGGGCGGCGTCCGACCGGAGACCCGCCATGCCTGCGCCGTTGCGTCCGTTCGTCCTTGCCGCCGCCCTGCTGTTCGCGCTGGCCGCCGGCGGCCCCGCCGCGCGGGCCGACGCCTTCACCCCGGCGCAGCGGGCAGAGATCGTGCAGATCATGCGCCAGGCGCTGCGCCGGGACCCCTCCATCCTGCGCGACGCGATCGGCGCCTTGCAGGCCGATGACGCGCAGCGCGAGGCCGCGGCGGTGCAGCCGGACGACCCGGTGGCGGGCAACCCGAAAGGCGCCGTGACGATCGTCGAGTTCTTCGACGTGCGCTGCCCCTATTGCCGGCAGATGAACCCGGTGGTGGCCGCCCTGCTGCGGCAGGATCACGACGTGCGGCTGGTCTACAAGGACATCCCGATCCTGGGGCCGGCGAGCGTCCTCGCCTCCCGCGCGTTGCTGGCGGTCGAGCGGCAGGGGGGATATTTCAGGCTGCGAGCGGCGCTGATGGACGGGCCGCCGGATATCACGGACGCGACGATCCAGGCCGCGGCGACGAAGCTTGGCCTCGACTGGCCGCGGTTGCGGCGGGACATGGCGAACCCGGCGATCCTGCGGCGGCTGCGGGCGAATGTGGCGGCGGCGCAGGCGCTCGGGATCGACGGGACGCCGGCGTTCCTGGTCGGGCACACGCTCATTCCGGGCGCGGTCGATCTGGCGGATCTGGAGAAGGCGGTGGCCGCGGCCAAGGCGCAGGGGTAGGTCGCGCCCTCCTGCTACCCGGCGAAGTTCAACCGCAGGCCCGGCTCGTCCCACTCCAGCACGCCGATCCGGCCGGTTTCCGACAGCGAGATATAGGCCGTGCGCAGGTCCTTCCCGCCGAAGCAGATGTTGGTCGGGTGGGAGTCCGGCATCGCCACCTGGGCCAGCACGCGGCCGTCCGGGGCGATCACGGTGATGCAGCCGGTGACCAGGGTGGCGACGCAGATGTTGCCCGCCGCCGTCACCGCCAGGCTGTCGAAGCGCTGGTACCCGGGCAGGCCCGCGACCAGCCGCCCGCCGTGCGGCGAGGGGAAATCGTGCTTGCGGACCGCGCCGGGGCCGGTGATGTCGAACGCCCACAGCCGGGCGGGTTCGGTGTCGGCGACATAGACGGTGCGCTCGTCGGGCGACAGGCCGACCCCGTTGGCCGACAGGATCGGGTAAGCGACCTCGACGATCTTCGATCCGTCCGGCAGCGCGTAATAGAGACCGCCGTGATCGCGGGTGCGCGCGTAGCGCTTGCCGAGGTCGGTGAACCAGAAGCCGCCCTGCTGGTCGAACACGATATCGTTCGGCGCCGACAGGCGGTGGCCGTTGCATGCGGTGTAGAGGGTGCGGACCGCGCCGGTCCGCGGATCGATGCGCTGGATGGAACCGCCGGCGTAGTCGGCCGCGGGCCCCTCGGCCATGAAATGCCCCGGGCGGTACATCCCGCCGCCGTTGTTGCAGCAATAGAGCGCCCCGTCCGGCCCCAGCGCGAGCCCGTTCGGCCCGCCGCCGGTGGCCGAGAGCACTGAGACGCTGCCATCGGGGGCGATGCGCGAGACCTGGTTGCCGGCGATCTCGGTCAGCACCACCGAGCCGTCCGGCAGCACCGCCGGACCTTCGGGGAATTTGAAGCCGCTCGCGAGGATGCGCACATCGGACATGGTTCGTTTCTCCCTCGGTCGCCGCCGTCATGGCGCGGCGGGCGGAGGATTGAGACCACCCGGGCCGGGGCCGCGCAAGGGTGGCGCCCGGCCAGGACGTGACAGGCGCGGTTTCTGTTGCACCGCAGCATGACTCGTGGTAACTGAACCCATCAAATCGGACCCGGTGCGATCCCGGGTGGCTCTTCCGGCCGCTCATCCGCCGGACAACGCGACTGACGGGGCACGCAGATTTGCCGCTGAGCAGAGGCTCCTGCGCGCGCCCCACGGATCACGCATCGCATGAAAATTCCTGCCTCCCTGACGGGCGGATGGTCCGCCAACGTACGTATTGATACCTTGTCCGGTCTGGTCGTCGCGCTCGCCCTGATACCCGAGGCGATCGGCTTCTCGGTGGTCGCCGGGGTCGATCCGAAAGTGGGGCTCTACGCCTCCGTCGTGATCGCCTGCGTGATCGCGTTCACGGGTGGACGCCCGGCGATGATCTCCGCGGCGACCGCATCCACCGCCGTGTTGATGACCGGCATCGTGCACAGCCATGGGGTCCAGTACCTGTTCGCCGCCACGATCCTGATGGGGATCTTCCAGGTGGCGGCAGGCCTGATGCGGCTCGATCGGTTGATGCGCTTCGTCTCGCGATCGGTGATCACGGGATTCGTCAACGCGCTGGCGATCCTGATCCTGCTCGCGCAGGTACCGCAACTGGTCCATGTTCCCGTCGCGACATACGGCCTGATCGCGCTGGGTCTCGCCATCATCTTCCTGTTCCCGCGGCTGACCCGGGCGGTTCCCTCGCCGCTCGTCGCCGTCGCGGTCCTGACCGTCGTTTCGCTTGCGTTGGGGCTGCACGTGCGCACCGTGGCCGATCTGGGCCAGCTTCCCTCGGCACTGCCGAGCTTCGGGGTGCCGCGGGTTCCGTTCACGCTCGAAACGCTGCGGCTGCTGCTCCCGCTCGCGCTGACCCTGGCCGCGGTGGCTCTGCTGGAGACGCAGCTGACGGCGCAGATCGTCGATGACATGACCGACACCTCAAGCAGCAAGGGGCGGGAATGCGTGGGCCAGGGCATCGCCAACGTAGCCGCCGCGCTGTTCGGGGGCATGGGCGGCTGCGCGATGATCGGCCAGTCGGTGATCAACGTGTCGTCGGGCGGACGCGGCCGGCTATCCACCCTGGTGGCGGGCGCGTTCCTGCTGGTGCTCCTGGTCGTGTTCCAGAACGTCCTTGCCATGGTTCCGGTGGCGGCCCTGACGGCCGTGATGATCATGGTTTCGATCAACACCTTCTCCTGGCGCTCGCTTGCGCAGTTGCGAACGAACCCGTTGCCGTCCTCGGTCGTGATGCTGGCGACGGTCGTGACGGTCGTCGCGACCGGAAATCTTTCCGCCGGGGTCCTGGTGGGCGTGCTGCTCTCGGGCGTGTTCTTCGCGGCCAAGGTATCCCGCCTGATCCGGGTGACGTCGGAGCTGTCGGCCGACGGGACACGGCTGGTCTATCGGGTCGAGGGCCAGGTGTTCTTCGCTTCGGCCGGCACGCTGACCAACGCGATCCATGTTCCCGCAGGGGTCACGCATATCCGGATCGACGTCCATGCGGCCCATTTCTGGGATATCTCGGCCATCGGCGCGCTCGATCGGGTGGTGCTGAAGGCACGCCGGCAAGGCGTGCCGGTGGAGATCGTCGGCCTCAACCAGGCGAGTGCGACGATGGTGGAGCGCTTCGCGGTGCACGACAAGGAGACGCCGGCCGGGGCGAGCGTATCGCATTAGCGGGCCGCTTCGGAAGCTCGCTTGCGGATGTCCGGGACGCGCGCCGCTTGCTTTTCCGTGCCCTGCCGCTGTCATCGGAGACCATCCAGGGACGGTGCACCGGCCTGTGCGCCGCGGGCCGGTCCCCGCCGACTCGCGGCGGCGGCGGGCTCAGCGGAGTATGGGCAGCGGCCGGTGGGCTGCGGCGCAGGCGCGGTAGTTGGCGTCCAACTCCGGCGCCATCAGGCGTAGGGCTGCGAGGCGGCGGGCGATCTCGCGCACGTAGCGCACCTCTCCGGCGGCGAGCGGGCGGCCGAGCAGCGGGCGTTCGCGATACGAGAGGAACTTCTTCAGCACCTGATAGCCGCCGATGGTGAAGTCCCAGACCTGTTCGGGGACGTTGCGCCAGTACGCGGCGGCGTTCAGGAACACGTCGTGCGTCCGGGGGCCGAGCACTGCGGCTTCCGCTGCGGTCGCGGCTTCGTCCGGCGCGTAGGGGCGGGTGACCATGCGGCCGCGACCGGGCATCACGGCGCCGCCTTTGCCGGCGTGGCCCCAGCCGGCGGTGAGCGCGCAGTCCTCCGGCGCCATGGCCCCGCCGCCTTGCTTGGTCGGCACGGCGATGGCGGCAAGGGCGGGCAGGATCGTGCCGGCGGTGACGCCCGGCACCGGCGTCTCGGGGTCGAGCAGGGCAGCGAC
>JABBNW010000323.1 GCA_019352115.1 Pseudomonadota bacterium | reverse complement strand
GCGGCGTGATCCAGGCGAGCAGCCTCGGCGCCGGTGCTGCCCCGGCAGTGGGCGTAGGCCACAGCGCCGCAGCGAGCCGCCCCGGCGCGCGGTCACCGGCGATCACCACGGCCGCGACCAGCGCCACCACCAGACCGCCGCGCAGACCGCGCGGATCGCGCCGCGCGAGGCCCGGATGCGGCCAGCCTACCCGCAGCCGCCCTACCGCCAGCGCCGCGCGCGTCCGGTGGGCCTGCCACAGAGCCAACGTCGCCGGGTCGGTGCCGGCGTCGGCGCCGGCGGGCCGGTCGGCGAGAGCGGCCAGGGGCCGGTGCGCGAGGCCCGACGCGCGCTCCAGGTGCCGATCCGCCGCCGCCGCATCGGGCCAGGCGACTCGGCGGAGACTGCGGGCGGCCAGCCAGAGCACCAGGCCCGCGACCCCCGCCAGCAGCACCGCGGCGCCGGCGGGTGGGAGCCGGGCGGGCAGGCCGAGCAGGGCGATGGCGATGAAGGCGCCCGCTACGCCGAGCGCGGGCCAGAGCGCGGGCCAGAGGCGCTCGATCAGCAGCACGCCGCGGGCGCGCCGGCGCCGGCTGCCCAGCGCCGGCAGGGAATGGCCCTGCGCCGCCCGCGGGGCGGGCGGCGGCGAGGGCCGGGGGGTCATTTCAGCCAGTCGGGCACGGCCTCGTCCCGCCAAAGGGTGGTGACATCCTGGCGCGGCCGGATCGTGGTCCAGCGGATCGCCGCCCGCCGCGCCCGCCCGCCGTCGTGCAGAGTGGCATCGTCATCGATCGCGCCATCGACGAGCACCTCCGCGGCGAGCGGGCGGGCGTTGTAGGTTGAGCTCATGACCGCGCCGTAGGCGCCGGCGTCCAGGATCGCTACCAGCGCGCCGGGCGCGAGCGGCGGCAGGGCGCGGCCGCGGGCGAAGGTGTCGCTGCTCTCGCATACCGGGCCGACGACGTCCGCCGGGGCCAGCGCGCGCACGAGGTCGGTGGCGCCAACCGGCACGATCCCGTGCCAGGCGTCGTACATCGCCGGGCGCACCAGGTCGTTCATCGCCGCGTCGAGCACGACGAAGCGCGATCCGCCGTCGCGCTTGACCAGGATCACCGACGTCAGCAACACCCCCGCCGGCCCGATCAGCCAGCGCCCCGGCTCGATCAGCAGTTCGACATCCAGGCCGCCGAATTCGGCGGCGATGGCGCCGGCAAGCCCGACCGGGCCGGCCACCGGCTCGTCGCGATAGGGGATGGCGAGGCCGCCGCCGCAGTCCACCACCGCCACCGGCTGCCCGGCGGCGCGCAGATCGCGCACCAGCCCGGCGATGCGCCCGTACGCTGCGCGGAACGGGGCCAAGGTGCCGATCTGGCTGCCGATATGCATTGCGAGACCGCGCGGCGCGATTCCCGGCAGGGTCCCGGCATGGGCATAGAGCGCGGCGGCCTGCGCGTAGGGAATGCCGAATTTGTCCCGCGCCCGGCCGGTGGAAATCTTCGCGTGCGTGCCGGCATCGACATCCGGGTTGACCCGCAGCGCGACCGGCGCGACGCGTCCCATGCCGGCGGCGAGGTCCGAGAGCATCGCCAGCTCCTCGGCGCTTTCGACGTTGATCTGGGCGATGCCGTGGTCGAGCGCCAGGCGCAGGTCGGCTTGCGTCTTGCCGACGCCGGAAAAGACGATCCGCGCGGCGGGGATGCAGGCGGCGCGGGCGCGCAACAGCTCCCCCGCGCTCACGACGTCGGCGCCGGCGCCCTCGTGGCCCAGCACGTGCAGCACGGCCAGATGGTCGTTCGCCTTGACGGCGAAATGGATGTGGGCCGGCAGGCGTGCGTCGGCCAACGCGTTGGCAAGGGCGCGGAATCGGGCGCGGATCGTGGCGGCGCCATAGACCCAGGTGGGCGTGCCGACGGCGTGGGCGATGGCGGCCAGCGGCACGCCCTCGAACAGCAAGCCGTCCATCGGGTGGCGCGTAAGCTGTGGACGGGCGGCGATCAGCGCGTCCGGCGTCGGATCGGGATGATCGTGGGAAGGGGAGGGGGCGGCGGACATGATGGCATCCTACCACCAACGGGGGCGCGGTCGATCAGGGAAGCGAGGCCAGGGGCAGCGCCCTGGCCTTGCTTCCTTCAGGCTTCGAGCATGCGGCGCAGCAGGTCGACGTCGTCGGCGAAGCTGGCGTCGTGGGCCATCAGTTCGCCGATGCGGGAGACGGCGTGCATCACGGTTGTGTGGTCGCGGTTGCCGAATTTGCGGCCGATTTCGGGCAGGCTTCGGCTGGTGAGTTGTTTGGCGAGGAACATGGCTACCTGGCGCGGCCGGGCGACGTTGCGGGCGCGGCGGGGGGAGGCCATGTCGGTCAGGCGGATGTTGTAATGTTCCGCGACCTTGCGCTGGATTTCGTCGATCGTGACCCGCCGGTCGTGTGCTTTCAGGATATCGTGCAGGACTTCCTGGGTGGTCTCAAGCGTGATCTTGCGGTTGAACAGGTTGGCGTGGGCGATCAGGCGGTTCAGGGCGCCTTCCAGTTCGCGCACGTTGGTGGTGATCTTGTGTGCTAGGAATTCCAGTACCTTGCCGGGCACGGCGACGACGGCGGCGAGGGCTTTGGCTTCCAGGATCGACATGCGCAGTTCGAAGGTGGTGGCGTGCAGGTCGGCAACCATGCCGCAGCCGAGCCTGGTGCGCAGCCGGTCCTCGATGCCGGAGAGGTCGGAGGGGGATTTGTCGGCCGAGACGACGATCTGCTTGCCGGCGTCGACCAGGGCATTGAAGGTGTGGAAGAATTCTTCCTGGGTGCCGTCCTTGCCGATCAGGAACTGGAGGTCGTCGATCATGAGCACGTCGACGCCGCGCAATTGCTCCTTGAACTCCATGGTGGCCTGGGTGCGGATGGCGCCGATGAAGCGGTACATGAATTTCTCGGCCGACATGTAGGCGACCGAGGCGCCGGCGCCACCGGCGCGGGCGGGCAGGTCCCAGGCGATTGCGTGCATCAGATGGGTTTTGCCGAGGCCGACTCCGCCGTAGAGGAACAACGGATTGAAGCCGTGGCAGGCGGGTTGTTCGGCCACGCGGCGGGCGCAGGCGTAGGCGAATTCGTTCGGTTTGCCGACGACGAAATTCGCGAACGTGAAGCGTGGATCGAGCGAGGCCGCGATGTCGCTGCCGCGGCCGGCGGCATCGGCACTGCGCGCGGCCGGGCGTGCGAACGTCGGGATTCCGTTCGGCGCGTTTCCGTTGCCTGTTGCCAGTGTGGTGGAGGTGGCGGTGGCGGCGTCGCCGGCGGGGGGGGGTGGCGTGATGGTGCCGACCCGGACGTCCACCCGGCGCACCGCCGGGTTTTCTGCCTGCCAGGCGGCGCTCAGGCGCGAGCCGTGCTGACCGCGCACCCAGTCGCGCAGGAAATGGGTTGGCAGCAGCAGGGTGAGTTCCTCGCCGTCCAGGCCTCCGACGCACGCCTGCCGCAGCCAGGAGCGGTATTCGCCTTCGCCGAGTTCGGTTTGCAGCCGGTTGCGGATCCGGTCCCACTGGGCGTCCAGTCGAGGATCTGCTGCAACCTCGCCTTCCGTGCCATTGGTCATTACGTGCTCCGCACCGTCGTTCCCCGCCGCCATTCCTGGTTGCCCCCTGCAGTCACGGCGGCTCTGGCGGCCGCTCGCAGCATAGTTCTGGCCGACCGGACGGAACGCTCCGCTGGTGGGGCGGACACTGCTCCATGGCTTACCATGAGGTAACAATTAAACCGATCGCCGGGGAGGGACAACGAAAAACCGTCATCGAGCCGACACACTCAAGCACAACGCAAGAAGATTGCGCCTGGACGACTGGATCGCCCGACAACAATACTTGGTCTGATCTTTGGTTTATTTGCGATCCGGTCCGGAGGAAGAAATGGACACGAAACTTGTGTGCCCAAGGACCTCGCGACTGCCCGGTGTCGCCGGAAGTGGGCGGACGCGGTGCCGCCCCCGCGCCCGATCAAACGGCTGCGAGCGCCTTCACCCGGGCCGACAGCCGCGACAACCGTCGCGCCACCGTATTGCGATGCATCACGCCTTTGCCGACGGCACGCTGCAACTCCGGCTGCGCGGCCCGCAGTGCGGCATCGGCCTGCGCCTGATCGCCGCCGGCGATCGCTGCCTCGACCTTCTTGACGAAATTGCGGACGCGCGATTTGCGCGCCTTGTTGCGCGCGGTGCGGCGTTCGGTCTGACGAATGCGCTTGCGCGCGGAGGCAGTGTTGGCCATGCGTCCTGTCGCTTCGGATAGGTCGGTTCGGGGAGGAGCGGTTTGTAGAAGCCGGAG
>JABBNW010000322.1 GCA_019352115.1 Pseudomonadota bacterium | reverse complement strand
GTTTCCGGCCGCAACCAGGTCGGGTTGGCGCGCCCGCAGGCTGTCCAGCTTCTGTTCCCGCAGCCGGCCCGCAATCGCCGGCTGCAACAGGTTGTAGGTGCCGGCCGAACCGCAACAGAGATGCGGGTTCGCTGGTTCCACCACCGTGAATCCGGCTGTCGCCAGCAGCGCCTTGGGCTCCAGAGTGATCTGCTGGCCGTGCTGCAGGCTGCACGCCGAATGATACGCGACCGTGAGGCCCGGCGCCGGCCGGGTCGGTGCGTAGCCGATGCGGGTGAGGAACTCGCTGATGTCCACCGCCATCGCGGCGACCTGGGCTGCGCGTGCGCGCAACGGTTCCGGCGCGGTGCGGAACATGAAGCCGTAGTCCTTCACCGTCGTGCCGCAGCCGGAGGCGTTGATGACGATCGCATCCAGCCCGGCGGCGTCGATCTCGCGCCCCCAGGCTTCGATATTCGCCTGCGCGCTCGCCATCGCCCGATCGTGCTTGCCCATGTGGTGGGTCAGCGCCCCGCAGCAGCCGGCGCCCCGTGCGACCACCACCTCCACCCCCATCCGGGTCAGCAACCGGATCGTCGCCGCATTGATCTCCGGCGCCAGCACCTGCTGCGCGCAACCGGCGAGCAGCGCGACCCGCCCCTTGCGCACCCCCTCCGCCGGATGGACGCCCGGCGCCGTGCCGCCCCCAGCGGGCAGGCGCCCCGGCGCCAGCGCGAGCATCGCCCGCAGGCGCTGCCCGAGCGGATGCGTCCCCGGCAGCAGGCCCGCGACGGCACGTCCCGCCGCCGCCGCAAGCAGCGCCGCCCGGAATCGGCGCGGGTACGGCAGCACCGCGGCCAACGCCGCGCGCAACAGCCGGTCGTGCCAGGGGCGGCGATAGGTGCGTTCGATATGGGTCCGCGCGTGATCGACCAGGTGCATGTAGTGCACGCCGGACGGACACGTGGTCATGCACGACAGGCACGACAGGCAGCGATCGATATGGAGCACCACGTTCGCGGTCGCCGGGCCGCCCGATTCCAGCATCTCCTTGGCCAGGTAGATGCGCCCGCGCGGACTATCCAGCTCGTCGCCGAGCAGCAGGAAGGTCGGACAGGTCGCGGTGCAGAACCCGCAATGGACGCAGCTGCGCAGCACCTGGTTGGACGCGGCGATGTCGGGATCGCGCAATTGCTCGGGCGTGAAATGCGTCTGCATCGGATCAGGCCTGGGTCACGTAGCGGCGCAACAGCAGCAGCGCGACGACCAGCCACGCCACCGCCAGCGGAAAGCAGGCGAACGAAACGATCGGGAAGAAGCCGCTCAGGACGATCTGGACGAACATCAGCAGGATCGCGCCGGAGGCCATCAGGAAGCGGATGTTGAGCAGGTGGTTGTCCGCGTTGCTGCGCCATTGCAGGTAGGTCAGCACCACGAAGGCGGCCAGCAGCGGCGGCACGACGAGATAGGACGGGATGCGGGCCATGCCGGTCACAACCCCGGATACAGCCGGCCGGGATTGAGGATGCCGCGCGGATCGAACGCCGCCTTCACCCGCCGCGTGATGGACGCCAGTGCCGGCGCTTCCGGCGGGATCACCGCGACCGCCGCCGCAAGCGGCTCGGGGCTGCGGAACAGGGTCCAGGTGCCGCCCTGCGCGGACGCCGCCGCGCAGACCGCCGCGTGCGCCGCCACGGTGGCCGGCCCGGCAAGCCAGACGAGCCCGCCGCCCCAGTCCAGGAACCCGGCCAGCCCGGCCACGGCCAGCCCGTCCAGCACGGCAGGCCCGGCCGAGGGGCGCACCGAGACCCGCCAGACCGCGTCGGCCGGCCCGGCGGCCAGCGGCACGGCATCGCGCACCGCCCGCCATAGGGGGCGGGAGGCCGCATCGTCCAGGATCTCGGCAGGGCCGAACGCGGCGAGGTCGGCGCGCAGCCGGTCGGTGCGGTAGGCGACGGAGGGCGCGAACTCCTCGATCCGCGCCAGCGCGACGGCGTGCGCGAAACCGACCCGCGCCGCGGCCTCCGCGGGCAGATAGGCGGCGGCGGAAACGCCGTAAGGGGACCCGAGGGCTGCCGCCAGCGCCGCCACCCCGCGGGCCGCGTCCAGCCCGGCCAGGGCGACCGTGCCCACGGCTTCGGGTGCCGGCAGTACTTTCAGGGTGACCTCGGTGATGACCGCCAAAGTCCCGTGGCTGCCGGTCAGCAACTTGCAGAGATCGAGCCCGGTGACGTTCTTCAGCACCCGCCCGCCGGCGCGCAGGATTTCGCCCGACCCGTTCACGGCGCGCAGGCCGAGCACGTGGTCGCGCATCGCCCCCCAGGCGACCCGCCGCGGGCCGGACAGGTTAGCAGCCACGATGCCGCCCAGGGTCGCGGGGCCGGCGCCGAACAGGGCGGCGGGATCGGGCGGTTCGGCGATCAGGTGCTGGCCCTGCGCGGCCACCGCGGCCTCGATCTCCGGCAGCGGCGTGCCGGCGCGGGCGCGCAGCACGAGTTCCTTCGGCGCGTAGAGCGTGATGCCGCGCAGATTGGCGGTGGACAGCGCGCGCGCGGCCTGCACCGGGCGCAGCATCGCGCGCTTGGTGCCGTTGCCGGCGATCGCCAGCGGCTCCCCCGCGGCGGCGGCGGTGGCGATCGCGGCGGCGAGCGCGGACTCGTCGGCGGGCGCGCTCATGCGGACGCGCCGGCCCGGCCCGACGGGCGCACGCGATACGGTTCCGGGACGTGGGGCACGGCTTCGGCCTTTGCAGAAGGGCGCGGGACTGTATGGCCGCGCCGGCGGCAAAGCCAGGGGGGCAAGGCCAGGGGGCAAGGCCAAGGGGCTTCTACGGTTTGTGCCCCGCGGGTTCGCGGGTGCGCTGACGCTCCGCCACCTCCGCGTCCGTCAGGCGGGCATCGTAGATCGAGCGCGGCTCGATGCTGCGCGCGACCAGGGTGGCCGTGACCACCGCCAGCATCAGCGGCACGATGAACGACCGGTCGCGCCCCGTCAGCTCCATGATCAGCACCACCGCGGAGATCGGCCCCTGCGTCGTCGCCGCCAGCACCGCCGCCGCGCCGCAGACCGCATAAAGCCCAGGCGGCGCGCCCGGCCAGAGCAGCGCCCAGGCGTGCCCGAGCAGCCCGCCGAGCAGAGCCCCCAAGGCCAGGGACGGCGTGAACAGCCCGCCCGGCGCCCCGCTGCCGAGGCACATCACCGTCGCGGCCGGCTTCAGGAACACGAGCGCCAGCAGCAGCACGGGCGCCACCTGGCCCACGAAGGCGAGCTGCGCCACGTCCCGCCCGTTGCCCAGCAGTTGCGGGAACGGGATCGATACGGCCCCGAGCAGGCCCAGCGCCAGCGCCGGATACACGAGCCGCCGCCAACCGCTGGGCTTGTTGGCATCCGCCCAGGCGATGGCGCGCACATACGCGACCGAAACCACGCCCGCGATCGGGCCGGCCACCAGCGCCCAGACGATCACCGGCGCAGCGGCGGGATAGGCCGGGATGATGTACGTCGGCGCGTCCGGCAGCACGGTCCAGGACACAGCCGTCGCGATCAGCGCGGTGAGCAGCGCCGGCAGCACGAGCCGCAAGGCCAGCATCCCGCGCAGCACCTCAAGCGCGAACAGCGCGCCGCCCAGCGGCACGCCGTAGGCCGCGGCCATGCCGGCCCCGGCGCCGCAGGCCACCAGCAGTCGGCGCTGTTCGTCGGTCAGGTGGGCACGATCGGAGACGGCGTTGGCGATCACGGCGCCGGCCTGCTTGGGCGCGCCCTCGCGGCCGAGCGACATGCCCATGCCGACCAGCACGACCGACAGGGTGGCGCTGCCCAGGGTGCGCCAGGCGGGCAGCCGGCCGGAGCGGAACCAGATCGCCTCCGTGATGTCGATGCCGTTGCCGCTGGTCAGCCGGCGCAGCACGATCTGGCCGGCCCCGGTGAGCAGCCCGGCGCCGAGCAGCACCAGGATATGCCGCCAGGCCCCGGCCGCCTGCGCCGCTTGCAGCAGCGTGCCGGGCGCCGGCCACATCAGATGCTGCACGAGCTCCAGCAGCCGGGTCAGCACTGCCGCGCCGATGCCGGCGCCGAGGCCGGTCAGCACCACCGCGAGCCAGAACCTCAGCGCCGCCGGGTGGCCCAGGGTCGCGGGGATACTGGCAAGCGCGCCCCCGTTCTCGGGCGGCGCGCCCCCGTCCTCGGGCGGGCGGAGAGGATCGTCCATACGCGCTAGGAGCGTCGCCAGCCCGGTCCGGTCAGGCGGCCGGCAGCAGCGGGAACACCTTGTGCGGATTGAGCAGCCAGCCCGGGTCGAAGGCGGATTTGATCCGCCGCT
>JABBNW010000038.1 GCA_019352115.1 Pseudomonadota bacterium | reverse complement strand
CGCGGGGAAGGTTAGCCTGGCGCCGGGTCGATCCCCGCGCGCCGCTCCCCCTAGCCGAGATGCCAGTCCTTGCGCGTGCTCAGCCACTGCCGCAACGCCAGCAGCCCGGGCATGTCCAGCGCGAGGGTCCGCGCCGTCGCCAGGGCCGCCGCCCCGGTCAACGGCCGCAGGCCATCCGCGGTCAGCGCCGCCGCCAGGGCCGGCTGGCGCACCGCGCCGCTCGCGGCCTGCCGCCAAAGCGCCACCATCCCGGCCGGGGTCAGCGCCGGCAGCTCCAGCCCGAACCCGAGCTGCGCCGCCGCGGCGCAGGACCGCCAGGCCCGGAACAGCGGCCCGCCCGGAGGATGGCCGTACAGGGTCGCGGCCAGCTCGGCGACCTCGGGCACGGTCGGAAACTCCGGATCGCGCATCGAAACCCCGGCAGCATCGGTCGGCCCGAAACTTGCCAGCGGCAGGGCACCGGCGCGGATAAGCCGGGCGGCACGCGCCGCCACCCCCTCCCCGGTCAGCAGCACGGCATCAAGCTCCCCGCGCAGCAACGCCGCGTCCGCCGCCGTCGGACCGAGGCCGGCGACCGGCCGCGGCACCCCTCCCAGCAGCGCAAGCGCCAGCAGCCCGGCAAGCCCCGGCCCCGGCAGCCGGTCCACCGCCAGGCGCACGACCGCCCCGTCACGCAAGGACGAGGCCGCGAAACTGCCCATCAGCACCGCCGGCGAGGCGGCGGCGCACACCGGCACCCAGCCGCCGACATCGAACTTGACCCGTGGTTCGCCGGCCAGCCAGGCCAGCACCGCCGCGCCGGGGGTGAACAGCAAGGTGCGGCCATCCGGGCTTACTCGGGCGCCGAACTGGTTGGCCGCGGTGACGCCATCCTGGCCGCCCACGTCGGAGAGGGTGATCGCCGCTCCTGGCGCCAGGCCGCGCGCCAGTGCCGGCGCCACAAGCTGGGCCCAGCGGTGGGTCGGGCCCTCCACCGGGCCGGCAACGAGCAGGGTGGTCCCGTGCCGGAACGGGTTGGCCGGAATGGCGGGGTCAGCGAGCGGGGTCAGCCGCACCGGCGCTCCGGGCGGCAACGCGGACCCCGGGCCGCGCAGCAGCGGCAGGGTGGCCAGCAGGCGAACCACGCGGCGCCGCCCCGGCAGCGGTCCACAGGACCCATCACCAGGGAACCCATCGCCACCCCCCCCACGCACCGCGTCATTTGGGCGAGTTTCCAGGGACATGTCATGGGACGGCCGGGCAAGCGCCGCGGGATCGTCGAGGGGGGCGGTCATCGGCGAGCCTGATCCTCCTCGGGGCGCGGCGCGGCCGGCGCCCCGCAATGACCCTTAGCGTGAACCGTCCCGGTGTCAAACCCGTGGCAATGCGTCCCCGGTCCGGCAGATCCTCCTTGACCTGGAATGTAGCCAAGGCTACACCATGCTCCCAAGGCTTCCTCTCCCCTTCCCCATTCGCCCTCAGACCCCATCTCCCCTCGCATGAGCGCCACAAGTACCGCCCCCGCGCCTGAAGGTCCCGATCGCTCCGGGCTGCTGGCTCTCGCCCGCCTGTCGGCGCAGCGACGGATGGGCAGCTGGCCGCGCCGGGCGCTGTCGTCGGGCGAACGGGCGCTGATGTGGCTGCTGCGGCTCTATGTGTTCGCCATGATGGCGGCCGTCGCGCTGCAGATCGCCCGCCTGGCGTGATCGCCCCGCCGGACCTGCCCGGTGCCGCACGCGGCGCCGTGCCGGCCGGCGAGGATGTGGCCCGCGCCCGTGGTGCGCTCGCCCGCGAACGCGCGCGGCGGACGGCCGGCGCGTTCGGACGGGTACGCTGGCTGTGGCTGCTCGCAGGCCCGGGAATCCTGGTGTTCCTGGGCGAGAACGATGCGCCGAGCATGCTCTCCTACGCCGCCACCGGTGCGCGCTACGGGGTCGGCTTCTTCCTCCCGTTCGTCGCCGCGACGTTCGTGGTGGGCTTCGTCGTGCAGGAGATGGCCGCACGGGTCGGCGCCGCCGCCGGGCAGGGGCACGCGGCGCTGATCTACGCCCGCTTCGGCCGGTTCTGGGGCAATTTCGCCATGGCCGACCTGCTGATCGGCAACCTGCTCACTCTGGTCACCGAATTCATCGGCATCCGCGCCGGGCTTGGCTATTTCGGCATCCCGCCGATGCTCGCGGTGGGCGGCGGCGCGGCGGTGGTACTGCTGGTCGCCTCGACGGCACGCTACAGCCTGTGGGAGCGGATCACCCTCGGACTCGCGCTCGCCAACGCGGTGTTCGTGCCGGTGGCCCTGCTGGCGCGCCCGCACTGGGGGGCGGTGGCGCACGCGTTTGTCGTCTGGGGGCCGTTGCCGGGCGGGCTGCGGCCGGACAGCATCCTGCTGATGGTGGCCGATGTCGGCGCCACCGTCACGCCGTGGATGCTGTTCTTCCAGCAGGGCGCGGTGGTCGACAAGGGGCTCGGGCCACGCGACATCGGCGGCGCGCGGCTCGATACGGCGCTCGGTGCGGCGCTGGCCGGGCTGTTCGGCATCGCCGGCGTGCTCGCAACCACGCCGCTGTTCCACGCCGGGATCAGCGCCGCGAATTTCCAAGCCGCACAGTTCGCCGAGGCGCTGGCGCCTGCGATCGGGCCGGTCGGCGCAGCGTTGTTCGCCTTCGGCATCTTCGCCGCCGGGCTGGTGGCGGCGATCACCATCGCCACCTCCTCCGCCTACGCCTACGGCGAGGTTGCGCGCCGGCCGCACAGCCTCAACACCTCGGTGCGCGAGGCGGTGCCGTTCTATGCGGTGCTGCTCGGCTCCACCCTGCTCGCCGGGGCGGTGGTGCTGATCCCCGGCGCGCCGCTGGAAACGATCGTGCTGATCGTCAACGTCATCGCCACCCTGGCGATGCCGCCGGCGCTGCTGTTCCTGCTGCTGCTCGCCAACGATGCCGAGGTGATGGGTCCGTGGCGCAATAGCCCCGCGTGGAACCTGGCCGGCATCACCATCACCGTGGCTCTGATGCTGTGCGGGCTGGCGTACGGGGTATCGGTGGTGGCGCCGGGCCTGTTCGGCTGAATGTATTTGGAAGAATGCCCGCGAGCCGCCATGGTCGCTGGGGAACGCGAGCCATGACAAGAGGCATTTTTCACAAGTCCGATTGCTTTTCACGCTCTGACCCCGGCGCGATGGCCGTGCGCGACCCGGCCCGCCGCCATCGCCACCTTGCTATGGCAAAACCCGAAAACCGGGGGAGCGTTGGCGACAGATGAAGCAGCGTGCGGACATGTTGGCGGTCGCGCAGGGGCTGGCCGAGACCCGTGCCCGCGCGCAGGCGCTGATCCTGGCCGGCAAGCTGTTCGCCGGCACGCAACGCATCGATAAGCCGGGCACGCTCCTTCCCGACGCCACACCGCTCACGCTGAGCCGTCCCGACCACCCCTGGGTCTCGCGCGGCGGGCTGAAGCTCGTACACGGGTTGCAGGAATTCGGCCTCGCTGCGGCGGGGCGCGTGTGCCTGGATGTCGGCGCCTCCACCGGCGGCTTCACCGACGTGTTGCTGGCGCAGGGCGCAGCGCGGGTGCACGCGGTCGACGTCGGGCACGGGCAGTTGGCGTGGAAGCTGCGCACCGATCCGCGCGTGGTGGTGCACGAACGGACCAACGCGCGCTACCTCGATGCCGCCGCGATCGGCGAGCCCGTGCAGGCTCTGGTGTGCGACGCGAGCTTCATTGGTCTCGCAACCTTGCTGCCTGCCCCGCTGGCCCTGTGCGCCCCGGGCGCCTGGGCGATCGCGCTGATCAAACCGCAGTTCGAGGCCGGACGCGCCGCGGTGGGCGGCAAGGGCGTGGTGCGCGATGCCGCAGTGCACAGGGCGGTCTGCGCCACAGTGCGGGCCTGGTGGGACGCCCTGCCCGGCTGGCGCGTGCTCGGCGTGGCGGAAAGCCCGATCACCGGCCCGGAAGGCAACCGCGAGTTCCTGATCGGCGCGGTGCAGTCGGGCGGGAGCTGAGGGGGCAGCGCCCCTTGGCCTTGCTTCCGTGACGCGCCGCCCCCTTCAACTCCCGACCGACTGCACCGCGGTGAATGGCACCGTGAGCGCGCCGAGGCCGAGTTGCAGGCCGGACGACGTATTCTGCACTCCGGTTGCCGTGCCGGTGACCGAGAACGTCAGCGGCGTTGTGCTGCCGTCCGTGTTCGCCCCCACGACGGAGATGCCGTAGGCGCCGTCCGGCACCGTGTTGCCGGAATTGTCGGTGCCGTCCCAGGTCCAGGTATTCTGCCCGGCGGTGGCATTCACGCTCGCGCTGCGCAGAACCTGCCCGTTGGCGTTGTCGATCACGATTGCCACCGGGCCGGCGGTGGGATCGGTGAAGCTGACCTTGCCGGTGCCGTTCTGCAACGGGATCTGCGTCGCAGTCACCGTCACCGGCTTGCCGGTCATCGCGGTGCCCTGCATCACCTGCCCCGACTGGGTGAGCTGGATCAACTGGGTCAGGCTGGAATTGGTGTTGATCTGCTGTTCCACGCCCGAGAACTGGACAAGTTCCTGGGTGAACTGGTTGGTATCCATCGGGCTGCTCGGGTCCTGGTTCTTCATCTGGGTCATCAGCATGCCCAGGAAGTTCGAAAAATTCCCGGATAGCGCAGTCAGCGCCGCCTGGCCGGACTGGGCGGCCGAGGTGCCGCTCGTCGCGCTGCCGGTCGTCGATTTGGCAGAGGCGGCGGCGGTGGCCGCGGTGCGTGCCGCGGTGGTGGCGGCAGCAAGCGCCGCGCTCTGCTCGGCGGCGACGGAGGCAAGGCTCATGGTGGGTCTCCCGTAAGAAGGCGCTGGGCGGTGGCCAGGGTGGGCGGACGATCAGGCTGTTATATCGATTCCGATGCGAACGACGCGGGTGGCGACGGCGAACGCGGGCGGTGCGTCCAGGGTGCCCCCGAACGACGCCGCGGTGCCCCGGGGCATGCCGCCGGCCCCGCCCTGGCGCGCGAAGCCGCCCCCCGATCCGGTCCCCGGCCCGCCTGCACCAAGCTGGAAACTGAGGCTGCGCCCAGCGGTCGGCACGCCGGCCTGGTCGAGCGCACGGTGCAATTGCGCCTGATCGTGGACCAGCAGGCCGAGGGTCTGCGGGTGCTGCGCGACGATCTCCACCTGGGTCGGGCCGCCGGCGGCGCGGTGGAGGGTGATCTGCACGGTCCCGAGTTCGGCGGGATGCAGCAGCAGGCTGAGGTGATTTGTGCCGGCGGGACCGCTCGCCAGCGCCACCACGGCCGGGGCGACCTGCGCCGGCGCGGACGGGCCGGCGGACGAGGCGGCGGCCGCGGATGGTGCGGCCGGCGCGGTTCCGCCACCCGGTAAGAAAGCGGAGGCGGCCGCTGCGGCGAACCCGGCGCTCGGTCCGGCCGCTCCGCCAGGAGCGGACGACAGCATCGGTGGGGCGGCCGACGGCGCTGCCGCAAGCGCGGGGGACGAGGGGTCGCTGCGCATCCCCGCCGAATCGGACCCGGCCGGACGCGCTACGCCCGGCCGCGACGCCGTGCCGGGGCCACCGTCGTGCGCGGCGCCGACGGCTGCGGGCACTCCGCTGCCGGCGATCGCCGACCCGACGGCGGGGCCAGCCGGAGGCTGGGGCGGCGGAGCGATCGGCACGGGCAGGATGGGCGGGGTTGCCAAGGTCTGGCCCCCCTGATCGGCCCGCGCCACCGGGCGTTTCCGCGCTGCCGGATCGGGGCGGCCGGGGCCGGCTCCCCCTGCCGCGGCTGCCGACGCGGTTGCTCCTGCCGGCGTGCCCGTCCCGGCGAGGGCCGCTGGCGGAGCCGATCCGCTGCCAGCCGCCAGTCCTTGCCCGACCAAGGCTGGCGTACCGTCTGCGGACATCGCGGAGGTTGCGGGAGACACGGCGGACGACGGCGCGCCGGGATGCATGGCAGCGGGCGGCGCCGCGGCAGCGTTGCGGTCGGTTCCGCGGGCCACTCCGTCGACGGAACCGGAGGCCCCCCCGCCTGACGGGCCGGATCCACCCGGAGCCGATCCGCCAGGCCCCGTGACGCCGTCCGGCAGCGCACCGTTCGGCGATGCTGCGCCCGCCCCAGAAGGTCCCGCCTGGACGGAGCCGGCGGCCGGGGACACCGTGCCGTCCGCCGGGACCGCACCCGCGTATGCAGAAACGCCAGGTGAGGACGATCCGGCCGCAGTCGCCACGCTGGTCGCGGTGGCGCCGCTGGTCCCGGCGTCAGCACGCCCTGCGCCTGGAAGCCCCGCATCCGGGCGGGCGCCGATGGTCCCCGCACCCGGCTGGGCGCCTACGTTCCCTGCGCCCGGCTGGGCGTTGGCATTCCCCGTACCCAGCCGGGCGTCGGCCGCGCCGGGCCGATCGGTGACGCCGCCCGCGGCGGCCGGGTCATCGGCGGCACGCCGGGCGTTCGAAAGATCCGCAGCGAAGCTCGGGCCCTGGCCGCCGTCCTCGGCCGTGCGCACGCCCGCCGCGGCCAGGGCGGAGGCGGGTACGGCAGAGATTGCGGGCGGGACGACATGCATGGCGGGACACTCCGGCCCCCGGCAAAGCAAGTCCGGGGCCAGCGTCGGCGACGGGGGCGCCCCGGCCGCCGTCGCCCGGCTCGCGCGCCGCGGCGCCCGCCGGGGCCGTCCACGCGGCGCGTCTGCGCGGGATCGGCCCGGCAGGATCGGCCCGGCAATTCCTGCCGGCCGGGCGCCTCGTCGTCGGCCGGTGCGGCCCCTCGGACCACCGGTGCGCGGCGGAGGAACGCAGCCTCCCCGCAACCGCTGACGTCGGCGGACGCCGCATTCCGCCCCGTTGCGCGGGCGATCCCGGCGCCACCGTCCCGGCCCGCCGCCCGCCGCCACGCCTGGCACGCTTCCTGCGTTATTCCCGCCGGACCTGCATTCCGGAGCCTCCCATGTCCCTGTTCGGCGCGCTTAATACTTCAGTCAGCGGGCTGTCGGCCCAGTCGGCCGCGTTCGGCAACATCAGCGAGAACGTGGCGAACAGCCAGACCGTCGGGTTCAAGGCGGTCAACACCAATTTCATCGACTACCTGACCACCAGCACCGCGCAGCAGAACGAGCCGGGCGCCGTCGTCACCCGCCCCAGCTACACGAACAACGTCCAGGGCACGATCACCCAGAGCAGCGATCCGACCGCGCTCGCGATCTCGGGCCAGGGGTTCTTCGCGGTGTCGAAACAGAACGGCACCGTCGCCGGCAGCAACGATCCCACCTTCAACCCGCAAACCTATTACACCGACGCCGGCGATTTCCAGCCGGACGCCAACGGCTATCTGGTCAACAGCGCCGGCGAATACCTGCAGGGCTGGACCGTCGATGCCGCCACCGGAGCCGCCAACCAGTCACAGCTCGCGCCGATCCAGGTCACCCAGACCCGGTTCAACCCGGTCGCCACGTCGCAAGTGAGCCTGTCGGCCAACCTGCCGACCACTGCGGCTGCCGGCACGCCGATGGCGTCCCAGGTCAACGTCTACGATTCGCTCGGCAACAGCCACGCCATCACCTTAAGCTGGACCCACCTCGGCACCAACGATTGGTCGGTGGCGATGACCTCGCCCGATACCATACCCACGACGATCGGCACGGCGGAGGTGCAGTTCGGCACCAACGGCGTCGCCGCCGGCACCATCGGCAGTTTCGGCGCCGTCACCGGCGGCGTTACCGGCGCGGCCTACGCCGCCAATGCGCCGGCCAACCTCACGCTTACCACCAATTTCGGCTCCGGCGCGCAGACGATCAGCCTCGGGATGGGCAATTTCGGCCAAGCCAACGGGGTGACCCAGTTCGCCGCCGGCGCCTACAGTCTCGGCAACCTGAGCCAGAACGGCGTCGCCCCCGGCGGCTTCACCGGCATCACCATGAACGCCACCGGCGATGTCATCGCCAACTACAACAACGGCCAGTCGCAGACGGTCGCGCAGGTGCCGGTGATCACCTTCGCCGCCCCCGGGTCGCTGCAAAGCCAGAACGGGCAGGCCTTCACCGCCACCACCGCATCGGGCAACGCCATCGCCCAGGCCGCCAACAACAACGGTGCCGGCGGCCTGGTCACCGGCTCGGTCGAGGGATCGAACGTCGATATCGCCACCGAGTTCAGCAGCCTGATCGTCGCCCAGCAGGCCTACGGCGCCAACGCCAAGATGCTGACGACCGCCGACCAGTTGTTGCAGACGACGATCAACATGATCCAGTGACGGCAGGGAACCGATCGCGGTCGCCGCCATGAGCCTCGATGCTGCCCTTTCGATCGCCGCCGGCGGGATCGCCAACGTGAGCGCGCAGCTCGCGCTCGTATCGCACAACGTCGCCAATGCCGGCACGCCGGGCTACGCGACCGAGGTCGGCACCCAGACCGCGGTCGATGCCGGCGGCATCGGCATGGGGGTCGCCACCGGGCCGGCGGTCCTGCTCACCGACACCGCACTGCAGAACGCGGTGCGGGCGCAAACCGCCACAGTCGCCGGGCTCACCACCCGTCAGGGCGCGTTGCAGGCGATCGATTCCGTGCTCGGCACGCCGGGCCAGGGCCAGGACCTCGGCAGCCTGCTCGGCGCGCTCGGCAACCAGTTCTCCACCCTGCTGAACGATCCCACCAGCCCGACCCAGCAGAGCGCGGTCGTCGCCGCCGCCGGCACGCTCGCGAACGGGATCAACACCTTGAGCGGCACCTACACCGCCCAGCGCCAGAACGCGCAGAACGCGATCGTGTCGGAGGTCGGCACGGTCAACGCAGCCCTGACGGCGATCGGGTCGTTATCGAATCAGATCATGGCCGCCAAGGCCGCCGGTACCAGCACCGCCGACTTCCAGAACCAGCGCAACGCGCAGGTCGCGACTCTGGCGCAGAACCTGAGCGTGAACACCCTCGTGCAACCGAACGGCGACATGATCGTCACCACCGCCTCCGGCACCGAGCTGCCGACGCATGGGCCCGCCGATCCACTGTCCACCACCGGGGCCAACGTCCAGCCCGGGTCCTATTATCCGGGCGGCGGCATCCAGCCGATCCTGCTCGGCGGGACGGACGTGACCGCGGCGCTGACCGGCGGGCAGCTCGGCGCCAACATCACCTTGCGCGACACCACACTGCCGACCGACCAGGCGCAGCTCGACGAATTCTCGCAGAACCTCGCCACCCGCTTTTCCGCCCAGGGGCTTGCGCTGTTCACCGACGGCGCGGGCGCGGTCCCGGCTGGCGGCGGGGTGCCGGTGCAGTCGGGATATGTCGGCTTCGCCGCGGTGATCCAGGTCAATCCGGCGGTGACCGCGACGCCGTCCCTGGTGCGCGACGGCACCACCGCGATCGCCGGCAGCCCGACCGGGGCGAGCGCCTTCACGCCCAACCCGGCCGGCGGACCGGCGGGATTTTCCACCATGATCACCCGCATCGTGGATTTCGCGCTCGGCGCCGACGCGCAGACCGGCGTCGCGCAACCCGCGTCCCACACCACCGGGCTCGGCGCCACCGGCACCCTGTCCGCACCCTATGTCGCGCCCGCCACGCTCGGCGACATCGCCAACGCTCTGGTCGGCGCGCAATCGGCCGACAGCGCCGCGACCACGAGCACGCTCGCCACCGAGCAGGGCGTGCAGACCACCCTGCAAGGCCAGCTCACGACCCAGTCCGGGGTTAACATGGACACCCAGATGTCGCAGATGATCGCGCTGCAGAACGCCTACGGCGCCAACGCCAAGGTGATGTCGGCGGTGCAGTCGATGTATACCCAGTTGCTGAGCGCGATCCAATGAGCGGCGCGATCGGCCCCACCGCCTATGCCGGCTATGGCGCCATGACGAGCCTGATCGCCGATGCGCAGACCGTGCGCCAGAAGCTCGATCGGCTCACCACGCAAGCCAGCACCGGGCTGATCGCGCAGACCTATGCCGGGCTCGGCTCGGGGGCTTCGGTCTCGCTCGACCTGCACCCGCAGCTCGCGGCGATGCAGACCTGGCAGACCAACATCAACGCCGCCACCGGCACCATGGGCGTGACGCAGACGGCGATGACCCAGTTGCAGTCGATCGCATCCAGCTTCTACGCACAGATGAACACGTTGAACGGGGTGAACCCGTCGAATGTCGATACGGTTGCCGCCTCCGCTCGCCAGGCGCTGGTGCAGGTCGCCGGGCTGCTCGATACGACCGACGGCAATACCTACGTATTCGGCGGCGCCGATAGCACCAACCCACCGGTGCCCAATCCGAACAACATCCTGACGTCGGGCTTCTACACCCAGATCAACACCGCGGTCGGCGGGCTCGGCGGCGCGGGGGCGGCGGCGACGGTGGCCTCGACCCTGGCAATCTCGAGTTCCAACGCCGCCGGCACCTCGCCGTTTTCCGCCTACATGTCGCAGCCGGCGGCGAGCCTGGTGGCGCAGATCCCCGCGGTGCAGACCGGCGCCGGGCAGACCCAGTCGATCGGGTTGCTCGCAAGTGCCAACACCTACGTCGGCTCCACCGGCAGTTCCACCACCGGCTCCTACGCGCGCGACCTGATGCGGGCGCTGGCGACGGTGGGGTCGCTGTCGAGTTCGCAGGTGAGCGACACGGGCTTCCAGGGCGTGGTCGCCGACACCTACACGAGTCTGGGCGGGGTCGTGACCGCGATGGCGCAGGACGCCGGCGTGCTGGGCAACCAGCAGACCGCGCTGACCGCGATCGGCACGCAACTGGGCGACCAGACGACGGCGCTGACCGCGCAGGTCTCGCCGGCGGAAAACGTCGATATGGCGCAGACCCTGTCCAATCTGTCGCTGGTGCAGACCCAGTTGCAGTCTTCGTACCAGCTCATCTCCGGGCAATCTGCGCTGTCGCTCGTGAAATTCCTGCCGATCGGGTGATCGATCATGCCCCATGTTCACCCGGCGTTAACCCGTGCGCGTCACCATGCAGCACGACCCGCAAAAAGCGGGACCCTCCGCAACCTTTGTGGGCCATAGGAAAAGACCATGTCCAGTACCCTGAACTCCATCAATACCAACGTCGGCGCGATGGTGGCGCTCCAGTCCCTGAACAGCACCACCATGCAGCTCAACGCCACCCAGAAGCAGATCTCCACCGGTTATGCGGTGGCGGATGCCACCGACAACGGGGCAGCCTATGCGGTGGCGCAGCGGGTCCGCTCGGACGTGAGCGCGCTCACGTCAGCCAACCAGCAGTTGGGCGGCGTGCAAGGGCTGCTTTCGACCACGTCCACGTCGCTGAACGACGTCCAGAACACCATGAGTTCCATGCGTGACGTTCTGGTCTCGCTGGCCAGCGGCAACGTGTCGGGCAATCAGCGCACCCAGTTCGAGGCGCAGTACGCGTCCCTGCTCACCCAGGTGAAGAGCAACATCCAGGACGCAAGCTACAACGGCAAGACGCTGATCGGCAACATCACGGGCAGCACCGGCACCTTCTCCTCGGTCTCGGTTGTGCGCAACGAGGTGGGATCGACCTACGGCATCGGCACGTTCAGCGGCTCCAAGCTGTATGGTTCGCTCCACTTCACCACCACGCAGTTGAACGGCGCGAGCACGGTGGCGGCCCTGATTACCAACACCGGGACTTTCCTCAACAAGTTCAACTCGGTCGGCACCGCCCTCAATACCTACGGCTCCAATACCAACTACATCAGCAACCAGATCACCTTCAACAGCGCCAAGATCGACAGCCTGAATCAGGGCATGGGCGCGCTGATCGATGCCAATCTGGCGCAGGAATCGGCGCAGTTGCAGGCGCTGACGATCCGCCAGCAGCTTGGAACCCAGGCGCTGACCCTGGCCAACCAGACGCCGAACACGCTTCTGACCCTGGTCAAGAACGCCTGAGCGGACAGACGCCCCCGAACGAGGCGCAGAACGCGCCGCGACGTGGCCCGACCGCGCGGCGCAGAACGCGCCGTGGTCCGGCCTGCAACAGGGCGGCGCAAAACGCGCGGCCCGGGACGCCTGCCCCCGGCCGGCCCGTCGCGGGCCGTCGGGCGGGCGAACAAGGATCTGCCGATGTCGAATCTGGTTCTGGAGCTGCGCCAGGGCGAGCTCATGATCATCAACGGCGCACCGATCCGTTTCCGCACCCGCTCGCGCATCGAACTAACGGCGCACGCGCGCTTCCTGTTCGGCAAGCAGATCATGCTTCCGACAGAGGCCAATACGCCGGCGCGGCGGATCTATTTCACACTACAATCGGCCTATATCGGCGACGATGCTGAACGGCCGCGCGGGCTGGAAGCGGCTCGCGAACTGATCGCGGAGTTCCACGCCGCCACCACCTCGGCGCTGGCGCGCGACATTCTGGACCGTGCGCAGGCCGCGGCCGAGGCCGATGACGGCTACCAGGCACTCAAGCTCGCGCGCCGCATCATGCGTCACGAGGCCGCCGTGCTGGGCCCCGCCGCTCCGTTCTGTTCCCCCGAACCCGCTGAGGAAATCGCCATCCCATGTCCCGCATGACCGACGCCGCCCGCGCCTACCAGGCGGGCGCCACCCACCGCACCCTGCGCACGCAGGAAGCCGAAGTGTTCCAGGTGACCAACGCCGGGCTGCGCGCCGCCCGCGCCGGCGGGCCGGTCGCGCAGGTGCGCGCGCTCGCCGACAACCGCCGACTCTGGACCACGGTGAACGACCTGATGCGCGATCCGGCCAACGCGCTGCCGATGGAACTGCGCGCCTCGATCGTCTCCGTCGGGCTCGCGGTGCAACGGGAGATGGAGAGAGACGCGCCGAATTTCGATTTCCTGATCGCGATCAACGAGAACCTCGCCGCCGGCCTGGCAGCCGGGTAGAGCCCCCGCCCGCAAAGGCACTCCCGTCATGAGTACCACGCTCAACAGCCTGCCCGGCCTGTCGTCGCTGTACGCAGCCATCTCCGGCAGCAGCGGCACGACCGCGAGCCTGCTCGGCGCGATCTACAACACCGGCACCACCGGCGTGAGCCTGGGGTCGCAGAACCCGATCACCGCGCTCACCAACGCCGAGACGAACCAGACCCAGGACATCAAGGCGACCGCGGCCGAACCCGCGGTGCAGCGGGCGATCACCGCCTTCACCAAGGCAGTGCAGACCGCCACCAGCCCGCAGCAGTTGCTATCCAATCCGGCGGTCATGCAGGTGCTGATGACCGCCAACGGCCTCGCCGATCAGATCCCCTACACCGCGCTGGCGCAGAAAACCCTGCTGTCGAACGTGAACACCCCCACCTCGCTGGCCAACCAGCTTACCGACACGCGCTGGAAGCCGGTGGTGCAGACTTACGATTTTGCCAACAAGGGCCTGTCGGTCATCCAGAACCCGAGCGTGATCTCCACCATCACCAATGCCTATGCGGAAATAACCTGGCGGAATTCGCTCAACGCGGCCACGCCCGGGCTGTCGAACGCGCTCACCTTCGTCGCGAACGCCAAGACGGCCACCCAGGTCGATCAGATCCTGGGCGATCCGACCCTGCGCAGCGTGGTCACCACCACCTTGGGGATTCCATTGCAGATCGCGTTCCAGCCGCTGGAGGCGCAGCAGAAAGCCATCACCTCGCAACTCGACATCACCAAGCTGCAGGACCCGAAATTCGTCCAGCAGTTCGCCCAGCGCTACCTGATCGCGATGGCGAAAAGCGCCTCGACGAGCTCCACGGCGCAGCCCAGCATGACCGCGCTCGCGGTGCAGGCGCAGGGCCTCGTGGTCTGATCCCCCTGGCTCAAAAGGAGCCCGCACCAATGGACACGTTCGCCGCCCAACCCGACCCCGACATCCTCGGCCGCCGCGTGCGCGAGATGATCGACGCCGGCAAGCTGAACGCCGCGCGCGCGGTGCTGGCCGCCCTCGGCCGGCTTGCCCCGCCTGGCCCGACGACCGCGGAACTGTCGGCGCGGCTCGCGCTGGCGGCCGGGCAGCTCGACCGCGCGGCGGCCGAACTCGACCTCGCGGTGGCGGCCGCACCCACCCACGCCGGGCTGCGCCGGCTGCGCGCGGACGTGCGCCACCGCCGCGGCGAACACGTGCCGGCCGCCATCGATGCGGCGGAAGCGGTGGCGCTCGACCCGCATGATGCGTCCGGCAAAGCGATCCTCGGCGTATTGATGACCGAACTCGGCCGCCCCGCCGACGCCGTGGCCTGCCTGACGGAGGCCGTCGGCGCGGAGCCCGCCAATCCCGCCTTCGTCGAAGCCCTGGCCGCCGCCCAGGCCGCCGGCGGGGATACCGACCGCGCCAGCGCCACCCTAGCCGCCGGCATCGCCCGCGTCCCCGGCCGGGTGGAACTGCGCAACGCCGCCGTGCTGATGGCGATCCGCCGCCGCGATTTCGCCGCCGCCCATTCGCTGGCGGAAGCGGCACGGCGGATCGGCGTCGCGGATGCCTGCCTGTTCGGCCTGCTCGGCCACAGCCTGTCCTGCCTCGGGCGGCACGAAGAAGCGACTGAGGCGTATGATTCGGCGCTGAAGCTCGGCCCGCACGATCCCTACGTGCGCCACCTGGTCGCCGCCTCCGGCGCGCTGCCCGGCGCGGATCGCGCGCCGTCACCCTATGTCCGCGCGGTGTTCGAGGGCTACGCGGACCGGTTCGAACAGCATCTGGTCGCACTCGGCTACCGCATCCCCGGGCGGTTCCGCGCCGTGCTGCAACGCCTGGCGCCGTGGACCGGGCGCGAGGATTGCGGACCCACACTCGATCTCGGCTGCGGCACCGGGCTCGTCGGGCTCGCGGTGCACGATCTGCCCGTGGGGCCGTTGCACGGCGTCGATCTCGCCCCGCGCATGCTGGCCCGCGCCGCAGCCAAGGGCGTCTATGCCGAGCTGCGCGAGGCCGACGTGCTGACGGTGCTTGCCGAACCCGCGCCGTTGTACGGGCTGATCCTGGCCGCCGACGTGCTGTGCTACTTCGGCACGCTCGAACCGCTGCTGACCGCGGCGCATGCGCGGCTCCGCGCCGGCGGGCTGATGCTCGTCTCCACCGAATCGCCCGCCACGGACGACACCGCGCCGCCGCCCTGGCGGCTCGGTCGGCAGGGACGCTACGCCCACACCGAAGCCTATCTGCGCGCCGCCGCCGAAGCGGCCGGCTTCACCGTCCGCGAGCTCGGGCCGGAGGTGCAGCGATTCGAGAACGACATCCCGGTCCCGGGCCTGCTCGCCGTGCTGGCCCGATCCTGATGGCCGCGTCCATCGCCGATCCCATCCTCGACGGGCTCGACCACGCCGGCGCGCTCGCGGTCCTGCGCGCCGCCGCCGCCGCCGGCGCGACCTCCCCGGTCACCCGCCTCAACCTCGCCATCGCCGAGGACCAGGCTGGATGCCCCGCCCGCGCCCGCCATCTGCTGCGCGACCTCGCCGCCCTGCTGCCCGAATGGGATGAGCCGCCGTTCCGCCTCGGCCAAAGCCTGCGTGCCGCCGGCCGCGCTGTCGAAGCCGCCGCAGCCTACGACGAGGCGCTGGAACGCAACCCGTCCCGCCCCGAAGCCCTGGTCGCCCGCGCCGCGCTGCACCTCGCTGCCGGAGAGACCGAGGCCGCTCGCAGCAACCTGCTGCATTGCTGCGGCGTCGCGCCGGACCGCGCCGAAGCCTGGGAACTGCTCGGCGTCACCTTGCAGGCCTCCGGCGACCTCGCCCTGGCCGAGACCGCTTTCGCCGAAGCCAGCGCGCGCGCACCGCTCCGGCTCGACTACGCGCTGCAACGCGCCGAGGCCTCCGCCCGCGCCGGCACTGCCGAGGCCGAGCTTGCCCGCCTCGCCCAGAAGAGCGACGCCGATCCGCTGAACCCAATCCCGCTCGCCGCCACCGGCCTGCTGCTGGAACGCAGCGCCCGACGGGAGGAAGCGATCGAGGCCCTGGAAGCCGCCGCCGCGCTCGCCCCGGATTCCGCCGCGATCGCCCGGCTGCACGCCGGCCTGCTCGCCCGCACCCCGCGGGTCGCTGCGGCCGAGGCGGCGTTGGCGCACGCCGTGGCGCTCGATCCCACCGACCGGGCGCTGCGCAACGACCACGCCGCCGTCCTGATGCGCATGCACCGACATGCCGAAGCGTGCGCCATCCTCCAGGACGTGCTGGACGAGGGCGGTCCGGACGCCAATGTGATGTGCAACCTCGCCAACGCCACCGTCAGCCTCGGCCTGCACGCTGAAGCGCTGGCGCTGGTCCGCGCCGCTGTGGCACTCGCGCCCGACGCGGTGCTGGCGCACCGCACCCTGGCCAACACGCTGCCCTATTGTCCCGGCCACGACGGGCTCGGCGTCGGCGCCGGTGCGGTGCGCGACGCACTTGTCGCCACCTCCGCGCGTCTGCCGCGCGGTCCCGTCCCGGAGTTCGCCAACACGCCCGACCCCGGGCGCAAGCTGCGCCTCGGCCTCCTGTCCGGCACGCTCAAGACCCATCCGGTCGGCTGGCTGACGGTCGCGGGGTTTGAGACCCTGGACCCGGCCGCCTTCGCGGTGATCGCGCTCGCCCCGCCCCCCGGAACCGACCCGATCGCGCGCCGTTTCGCCGCCCTCGCCGCCGAGTGGCACGACACGACAGGACTGACGGACGCTTCCCTGGCCGCGCAGGCCCGCGCCCTCGGCATCGACATCCTGATCGACCTCGGCGGGTACGGCGACGCAGGCCGCATGGCCGCGTGCGCGCACCGGCCGGCGCCGGTGCAGGTCAAGTGGGTGGGGATGCAGACGCACAGCTCCGGCCTCGCAGAGATGGATTGGATCGTCACCGACCGCTGGGAAACCCCGCCGGCGCTTGAACCCACCTACACCGAGCGCCCGCTGCGCCTGGCCGACGGCTATGTGTGCTACAGCCCGCCGCCCTACGCGCCCGATGTCGCCCCGCTGCCGGCGCTGCGCAACGGGCGGATCACGTTCGGATGCTTCAACAATCTGGCGAAGATCACGACCGCAACCATCGCCGTCTGGGCAGGCATCCTGGCGCGCGTGCCCGACGCGCGGCTGGTTCTGAAGACGCATCAGCTTGCGGACCCCGCCACCACCGCGCGCCTGCGCGCCGGATTTGCCAGCCACGGGATCGATCCCACCCGGGTAGAAACCCGCCCCGGCTCGGGACACCGCGCTTTCCTCGGCGAATACAACGACATCGATCTGGTGCTGGACCCGTTCCCCTATTCCGGCGGGCTCACGACCTGCGAGGCGCTATGGATGGGTGTGCCCACAATCACGGTGCCGGGGGAAACGTTCGCCTCGCGTCACTCCGCGAGCCACCTCAGCAACGCCGGGCTGGCCGATTGGGTCGCTGCCGACATCGCGGCCTATGCCGACCGCGCCGTGGCGGCCGCGGCGGACGTCCAAGCGCTTGCCGCCCTGCGCGCGGGCCTGCGCGCACGGGTGAAAGCAAGCCCGCTGTGCGACGCCCCGCGCTTCGGCCGCAGCCTCGGCGCCGGCCTGCGCACCGCCTGGCAGGACTGGTGCGCCCATGCCGCAACCGCCCACGCCGCAACCGCCGGCCCCGAAGCCCCCCCGCCGCACCACGCATGACGGCCCGGACCGCGCCCCGGCTTGCACCATCCCCCCTCCCCGCGCAGCATGCCGCGCAATCCGCAGGAGGAAACAACACGCCATGGATGGGTTCGATCTCGTCTCCCGCCTTACCCCAGGCACGCCGGCGCCGGCGCCGCGTTTCACCGGCTTCCCGCCCTATAATTTTATCGGCGGCCACAACGACCCGAGCCTGATCCCGACCGAGGCGCTGGCCGATGCCGCCGCCGCCGTGCTGCGGCGCGAAGGCGCCAAGCTCGCGATGTACAACCTGGCCGAAGGCCCCCAGGGCTACCCGCCGCTGCGCGCCTTCGTGGCCGGCAAGCTCTCCGACCGTCGCGGCTGCGCGGCCGGGCCCGACGACGTGCTGATCACGTCGGGGTCCGGCCAGAGCATCGACATCGTGAACCGCATGCTCGTCAGCCCCGGCGATACCGTGCTGATCGAGGAATTCTCCTACGCCGGCGCGATCACCCGCGCCCGCCAGTCCGGCGCCACCGTGCTCCCCATGCCGCTCGACGACCACGGCATCCGCCCGGACGCGCTGGAGGCAATCCTGACCGATCTCGCCGGCAAAGGGATAACGCCGAAATACCTCTACACGATCCCGACCATCCAGAACCCCACCGGCACCATCCTGCCGCTGGACCGTCGCCAGGCGGTGGCCGCGCTGTCCGCCCGCTTCGGCGTGCCGATCTTCGAGGACGAATGCTACGCCGACCTGCTGTGGCACGAAGTCGACGCTCCGCCGGCCCTGCGCGCGCTCGCGCCCGCGCAGGTGATCCATATCGGATCGTTCTCGAAATCGCTCGCCCCGGCGCTGCGCGTCGGTTACGCAACGGCGGACTGGCCGGTGCTGGCGCGCATGCTGGCCTGCAAATCGGACGGCGGCACGGGCGCGATCGACCAGATGACGATCGCGGAATATTTTACCACAGCGTTCGGGTCGCATGTCGAAAAGCTGAGTGCCGGCTTGAAAACCAAACTGGACGTCATGCAGGACGCCCTGGCGCGCGAATTCGGCACCGCCATCGAAACCTGGCATCCGGACGGCGGCATCTTCCTGTGGATGAAACTGCCGCCCGAGGTCGACGTGCGCCGCCTGATCGCCCCGGCACAAGCCGCCGGCATCGCATTCAATCCGGGACCGGAATGGGCGGTCGACGCCGAAGCGGCGAAATCGCACCTGCGCCTGTGCTTCGCCCTGCCGACCTCCGCGCAGATCCGGGACGGCGTGGCGGCATTCGCCAAGGTCTGCCGCGACGTGACCGGCATCCCGCGCCAGAGTGCCAACATCCGCCACAGCCAGCCCGGTTGATCCCACCGCGCCCCTCCGTCCCAGTCGGGGGCGGAGGGGCGTTGTGCCTCAGCCCAGGTCCCGACCGTCCGCCAGCGGCGCATCTGTGCGCGCCTGCAACTCCGCGAAGCCCAAACCGGGCGCCATGTCGCGCACCACGAACCCCTGCGGCGTCACGTCGATCACGGCGAGGTTCGTATAGACCCGCTTCACCGCGCCCACCGCCGTCAGCGGATACGAACACTGCCGCACCAGCTTCGGGCTGCCGTCCTTCGCGGTGTGCTCCATCATCACCCACAACCGCTTGGCCCCGGCGGCAAGGTCCATCGCCCCGCCGACCGCCGGAGCCGTATCGTTCTCGCTGGTCGCCCAGTTGGCGATATCCCCGTTTGCCGCCACCTGGAACGCGCCCAGCACGCACAGATCGAGATGTCCGCCGCGGATCATCGCGAAGCTGTCGAAATGATGGCAGAAGCTGCCGCCCGCCCGCAGCGTCACGTATTGCTTGCCGGCATTGATCAGCCAGGGATCGATCGCGTCCTTCGCCGGCGCCGGCCCCATGCCCAGCACCCCGTTCTCCGAGTGGAACACCACTTCGCGCTCCAGCGGCACGTGGTCGGCCACCGCGGTCGGGATGCCGATGCCAAGGTTGACGTACCAGCCTTCGGGGATGTCGCGCGCGACCCGCGCGGCCATTTCGGTGCGGGTCAGCGGCCTCGCGGCAGCGGTGGCGGACATGGCTGTCTCTCCGTTCCTGTCAGAACCCGGACGGGTCGCCGTACGGCACGTGCAGCACCCGGTTGACGAAAATCCCCGGCGTATGGACGTGGTCGGGATCGATCTCGCCGAGCGCGCGGATATGTTGCGATTGCACGATGGTCAACTTCGCTCCCATCGCCATCACCGGGTTGAAGTTCCGCCCCGACCGGCGGAACGTGAGGTTGCCCCAGCGATCTGCCTCCCACGCTTCCACCAGGGCCACGTCGCCGTGCAGCGCCGTCTCGGCGACGTAGGTGCGTCCGTCGATCTCGCGGGTTTCCTTGCCCATCGCCATCTTGGTGCCGGCGCCGGTCGCGGTGAAGAACAGCGGAATGCCGGCGCCCGCAGCATGGATGCGCGCGGCCAGGGTGCCCTGCGGCACGATCTCCAGTTCGATCTTGCCGGCCCGGTACAGGGTTTCGAACACCACCGGATCTGACGAGCGGGGGAACGAGCAGATGATCCGCCGCACCCGGCCGAGTTCCATCAGCCGCGCCAAGCCGGTGTGCCCGACGCCGGCATTGTTGGCGGCGATCACGAGGTCCTTCGCCCCCTGCTCGATCAGCCCGTCGATCAGCGCGTTGGGCTGGCCGACGGCACCGAAGCCGCCCACCAGCACGGTGGCGCCGTCGGCGATGCCCTCCATGGCCTCGGCCATGGTGCGGACGGTCTTGTCGATCATGCGGCGGGTTTCCTCCGGAGGCGGTCGTTGCCGGACCTCCGGTTTACCCCCCGCACGCGGGCACGCCAAGTCGGCGCGCCCCTCCTCCCGGGGAAAGCGAACCCCCGAGGATAAGGAAGAAGGGCGCGCCGGTCGTCAGCCGTTATCCGGCTTGCCGGACAGATTGACCGCGACGAAGGCCGGCTGGCCGTTGTGCAGGATGCGCAGCGCGACCGCATGGCCGGGTTGGTGCATCGCCGCCTCGATCGCCTGGGCCGCCTGCACCGGATTGGTCACCGGCTTGCTGCCGACCCCCACGATCACGTCTCCGGCCTCGATCCCGGCCTGCTCGGCCGGCGAGCCCTGCTTCACCGCGGTCACCAGCGCGCCTTCGGTGCCCTCGGGGATGTTGAGCTGGCTCGCCATTCCCGGCGACAGCCCGCCCAGCGCCAGGCCAAGCTGCGAGCCCGAATGCCCCGGCGCCACGTTGGTGGCGAGTTGCTGCTGGCTCGGCATCTCGGCCACCTTGACCGAAATCTCGCGCGGCTTGCCGTTGCGGATCACGTCGAGTTTCGCGTCGGTGTCCGGCTTCACATCGGCGATGTGATTGGCGAGATCGCGCGGGGTTTTGATCTCCTGGCCGTTCACCTTGATGATCACGTCGCCCGGTTGCAGCCCCGCGTGCTGGGCCGGCGTGTTCGGCTCCACCGCCGCGATCAGCGCGCCGCCCTTCTGCGGCAGGCTCAGCGCCGCGGACATCGCGCCGGTGACCTGCTGCGCCTCCACCCCGATATAGCCGCGGGTGACGTGGCCGTATTTCTGCAGATCGTCGGTGATCTTGCGGATCATGTTGGACGGGATGGAGAACCCGATCCCGATCGACCCGCCCGAGGGCGACAGGATCGCGGTGTTCATCCCGATCACCTTGCCGTCCTGGGTCAGCAGCGGCCCGCCCGAGTTGCCCTCGTTGATCGGCGCGTCGACCTGGATGAACTTATCGTACGGGCCGGCGCCGATGTTGCGCCCCAACGCCGACACGATGCCGGCGGTGACGGTTTCCGACAGCCCGAACGGGTTGCCGATCGCGATCACCCACTCGCCCGGCTGGGCATGGTTCGAATCGCCGAGCTTGAGGTACGGCAGCGTATGCCCGACCGAGATCTTCAGCAGCGCGATATCCGTGCGCGGATCGGTGCCCACCACCTTGGCCGGCACGGTCTTGCCGTCATCCAATGTCACGGTGATGCGGCTGGCGCCCTTCACCACGTGGTTGTTGGTGACGATCAGACCGCCCTGGTTGATGATGAAACCGGACCCGCGGGCTTCCACAGCCTGCGGATGCGGGTGCATCTGGTTGAACGGGAACTGGTTGAACGGGAACGGCAGTTGCGGCCCGCTCGGGCCCTGCTGCTGTTGCTGCGGCTGCTGCTTGAGGTAGTTGGTGACGGACACCACCGCCGGCTTCACCTCCGCGACCAGGTGCGTGAAGCTCGGCAGCCGATCCGGCATCGCGGCCTGCTTATTGGTATTCAGCGCGCCGGCGTGCGGCGACAGACTGCCGTTCGGCGGCGTGCCGCTTCCCGTCGCCGTGCCGCTCGCCGTCGTCGCGGCGGATGCCGGAGGGGCCGCGTGAGCGGCCGGCCCGAATTCAACGACCGCCAGCGCCCCCCCGGCAATGGTGGTTCCGGCCAGCAGCAGGGCCGCCAGGGTCAGTCGCCTCCGCGGCGCACGTGTGCGATCCGTCCGGTGATCCATCGGTGTCTCCTTCAAACGTGAAGCTTCGGGTCCGAATTCGTCGCACCCCCGTGGGCGCGACGCCGCCTGTGGGGGTCACATGCCGCCCACCGGGTGACCGTTCCACGGGTGGAGCGATTAAAGCGGGGTCATGTCGGTGACGCCTTTGTCATGTAGTGTGGCCGGACCGGGGTGGTAGGGGCGGCCGACCCCAGCGCCCGCCAGACCGCAAACGGGCTCGCCGGAGCCTCGAACCCGCGTCCCCCCTGCGGCCCCAGCGCGTCCAGCACCGCGTTCACGATCGCCGGGAACACGCCGATCGTCCCCGCCTCGCCGCACCCTTTGACGCCGAGCGGGTTCGTTGTGCACCGCGTCGGGCTGAACCCGAGGTCGAAATCCGGCAAATCGGCCGCGCGCGGCAGTGCGTAGTCCATGAAGGAGGCCGCCAGCGGCTGGCCCGACCAGGGATCGAACACCGCGCACTCCCCCAAAGCCTGGCCGGCCCCCTGGGCGATCGCGCCATGCGCCTGGCCGGTCGCGACCATCGGGTTCACCAGCACGCCGTAGTCATCCACCGCGGCGTGGCGGGCCAGCAGGACCTGGCCGGTGTCGGGGTCGATCTCCACTTCCACTACATGAGCGCCGTTGGGGAAGGTCATCGCCTCCCGAGTCCAGGCCGCGTAGGTATCGAGCGTCGTGCCGGCCGCGCGCGCCCGCGCCGCCACGTCCATCAGGCCGATCCCGAGGTTGGTGCCGGCTACCGTGAAGCGACCGTCGGCGAAGCCGATATCCGCCTCCGCCGCCTCCAGCGCCTCGACCGCGATCGGCCTGGCCTTGGCGATGATCGCCGCCGCTGCGCGCCAGATCGCTGTGCCGCCCATGTAGGTCGCGCGCGAACTGCCGTGGCCCCCGCCGAGGGGCGTGAGGTCGGTGTCACCCTGCACCAGCCGGATCGCCGCGTTCGGCAGGCCCAGGCGGTCGGCGAGGATCTGCGGGAAGGTCGTCTCGTGCCCCTGGCCGATGGTCTGCGTGCCGGTGATCAGCGCCACCGTGCCGTCGGAAGCGAAGCGGATGTCCACGTTTTCGCGCGGGGCGCCCCCGGTGCCCTTGATGTGGCAGGCCACGCCCAGGCCGCGCAGGCGGCCGCGCGCGGCACTGTCCGCCTGCCGCGCGGCGAAACCGGCGACGTCGGCCCGGGCCAGGGCACGATCGAACATCGCCGGAAAATCGCCGCTGTCGACAGTGTTACCGAGCGCGTTGGTCGCCGGCATCGCCGCGGCCGGGATCAGGTTGCACCGGCGCAGGGCCAGCCGGTCGAGCCCGCACTGGCGCGCCGCGGCATCGATCAGCCGTTCGATGATCGCATTCTGCTCGGCGAAGCCGGGCCCGCGCAGCACGCCGATCGGCGGCGTGTTGGTGAACACCGCGGTGATATCGAGGGCGACCGCCGGGATCGCATAGACTGAACCCGGCAGTTGCGCGTACTGCCCGGTCTGCACGCCGCCGGCGCTGCCCGCCAGATAGGCGCCGAGATTGGCGATGCTCGTCACCCGCAAGGCCAGGAAACGGCCCTCCGCATCCAGCGCCAGGGCCGCGTCGGCCTGGTGGTCGCGGCCCTGGTGGTCGGCCAGGAAGGTCTCGCTGCGGCTCGCGATCCATTTCACCGGCCGGCCCACCCGGCGCGCCGCCCAGGCGAGCAGGGCATGTTCCGGATACGGAAAATTCTTCGCCCCGAACCCGCCGCCCACATCCGGCGCGACGAAGCGCACGCATTCGGCCGGCACGCCGAGCACGCGGGCCGCCGCATCGCGGTTCGCATGCAGGCTCTGGCTGGAAACATGCACGGTGTAGCGCCCGGTCCGCGGGTCAAAGAAGCCCACCGCGCCGCGCGGCTCCATCGGGTTGGTGACGATCCGCCGCGCACCCACGGAAAGGCGCACCACATGCGCCGCCGCGGCGAACGCCGCCGTCACCGCAGCGTGATCGCCGGCACGCCAGGACAGGCAGCGATTGCCGGGAACCTCCGCCGCCAGCTCCGGGGCGCCAGGTGCGGCGGCCGCGGTCGCATCGGTGACGGCGGGCAGCGGATCGTAGTCGACCGCAACCAGCTCGGCCGCATCCAGCGCCTGCGCCTTCGTGTCGGCCACGATCAGCGCCACCGCCTCGCCCACATGACGCACCCGGTCCGCGGCCAGCAACGGTTGCGGGAGGAAGGCGAACGCCTCCCCCGTCTGCGGATTGGCGGCAACCGTGGGCAACAGCGACTGCAACCCGTCGGCGCGCACATCGGCGGCGGTGAGCACCGCTCGCACGCCCGGCGCGGCACACGCCGACGCGGTATCGATCGCCACGATCCGCGCATGTGCGTGCGGTGAGCGCAGCAGCACCGCATGCACCAGGCCCGGGAAGCGGAGATCGTCGAGATAGGCGCCCTGCCCGGTGAGGAAACGCGCATCCTCCCGCCGGCGCGGGGAGGCCCCGATGCTCGATCGTTCCGTCATCCGCGTCTTCCTCCCTGGCCGCCGTCCGGTCCGACCTATCACGCCCGGGCGGCCGCGAGGAGAGGCACGGCGCCTTGCCGGGATGAGGCTGGTCCGGCATCATCGCGGCAGGAAAATGGGTGGCAGGAAAACGCGCAAGCACCCGCAACGGGAGGAACGCTTCGATGGCGCAGGACGAACTGCACAACATGCGGGTGATCGCCCACGACCGGCTCGCCGAATTCGGCGGCGTCGGGGAAGGCATGAGCCTGCAATGCGCGCGCGACGGGCGGCGCATCCTCTGGCTTGCGCATGAATCGGCGCCGAAGAATTTCACCGGCGTCGACGTCACCGACCCCCGCCGCCCCCGGGTGATCGTGCAGACCGAGCTGCCACACCGCACCGTGCGTTCCAACTCGCTCGAAGTGACCGGCGACATCATGGCGGTCGCCTACCAGACCGCGCTGCCGGGGCAGACGCCGGCCGGGATCGAGCTGTTCGACATCTCCACGCCGGAGACGCCGAAACGCATTTCGTATTTCGACTGCTCCGGCCCGCAATCGCGCGGGGTGCACCAGCTCTGGTTCGTCGATGGCAAAACGATCCATTTCTCGGGCGGCGCGGCTGATTTCCACCCGCGCAACCAACGCGACGACCAGTGCTACCGCTGCCTGGATGTGTCCAACCCGTCACAGCCGCGCGAGATCGGCCGCTGGTGGTACCCAGGCACGGCCGAAGGCGACTCCGCCGCCCCGCCGCCCCGCCACCCGCGCTTCGATTCCGGCTTCCGCGCCCACAATACCAACGTCTATCCGGAACGGCCGGACCGGGCGTACCTCGGCTACCTCGACGGCGGATCGATCATCCTCGATATCTCCGACATCGCCCGCCCGCGCATGGTCGGCCACTGGAACCCGCATCCCCCCTTCCCGGGCTTCACCCACACGACCCTGCCGCTGTTCTCCCGCAACCTGCTGGTCGTCACGGACGAATGCGTGAAGGACGACGGCGAGGACTGGCCCAAACTCGGCTGGATCCTCGATGCCAGGATGGAACAGAACCTGGTGCCGATCGCCACCCTGCCGGTTCCGCCGGTGGAAGACCAGGCCCACCGCGGCGGCCGCTACGGCGCGCACAACATGCACGAAAACCGCCCCGGCCCCGCCTACCGCTCCGACACCATCATCTTCAGCACCTGGTTCAACGGCGGCCTGCGCGTGCACGACACTGCCAACCCGTTCCAACCACAGGAAATCGCCAGCTTCATCCCCGAACCGCCGCAAGGCTCGCGCGTCCCGTCAGCCCAGATCAACGACGTCTACGTCGACGAAAACCAAATGGTCTACGCCGTCGACCGCTTCGCCGGCGGGCTGTATGTCCTGGAGATGACCGTCCCCATCTGAACCACCAAGGCCACGGGCGGGTCGTATCGACCGTTCCGAGTGGTGGGCGCTGGTGGTCAGAAAGGCCAGGGGGCTTTGCCCCCTGGACCCCCACCAGGGAACTCGTCCCCTGGACCCCATCTACTTTGGCTCCGTGTGTGTGGGGGGGTGTCGCGCGAGGG
>JABBNW010000321.1 GCA_019352115.1 Pseudomonadota bacterium | reverse complement strand
CGCCAGCGCCTCGGCCGAGGCGCCCGTGGGCAGCGACGCGAACAGCACGTCGAGCTTCGGCAGGGTTGCAGGGTCCCACTTCTCGATCGCCAGCTCGGCCAATTTGGCCGGCACACCGGGAAAGCGGTCCACCAACCGGCTGCCGGCGCTGCCCTCGCCCGCAGCGTAGATCAGCTCGAAAGAGGGGTGGCTCGCGACCAGGCGCATCGCCTCGCCGCCGCCAAAACCGCTGATCCCGACAATGCCGACGCGAATGCTCATGGTGGTGTCCTTCTGGGGTTCGGGCAAAAGAAAACCCCCGGAGCCGAGGGCTGCGGGGGTTCAGGAACGCGGGCCGGGGCCGCTCCGACGGGTGGGACCTACGGTGAGGCAGTCACCACGCGGAAGGACGCTGATCGACGCGCAGCCCAAGGAGCCGCCGCTTGGGTGAAGCGGCGTCGGCGTCGGTCACAAAGGGTCTGGTTCCTGAACATGTGCTGCCACACTGTCGCTACCCACATTCATCGTCAAGCGGAATGTCTGCTGACCACCCGTTGCGGTAGTCCAAACCCGCTACGAAGCGTCAGATTTTCACCACCAGGTTCCTCCGGCGCGACCTGGAAGCTCTGCGCCTCAGCTGGGCATCAGATGCCGAGCCCTCGATCCCGGCCGACCTGCCAGGAGATCCCGCCATCGGTGATGAGCCCGACGACCTCGCGGCCAACGCTGCGCTCGATCACCGGCCGCCAGGGGACCAGGGTGAATTCCTGGGCGTTCTCGACCAGGGCGTAGCGGCCGGAGGCGAGCTGGATCGCCTCGCGGTAGGTGCCGCGGATCGTGTCGCCGGGCGCCGGCATCCGGAACGGCACGGCGCGCGTCGCCGCCAGTTCGCCGCCGGCTCGCGCGAGTTCGCGGCCCTCCAGCGTCGCGAGAAGGTCCCGGCGATAGCGCACGCCCCCGTCCGCGTCCCGACGCGCATCGCCGTGGGTGAGGTGATGCTGGCGGCGGTGCTCCTGGGCGGCTTCGACCTCCAACCCGAACCCGCCTTGGGCGACCGGCACCGGATCGCGGGCGAGAAGTTGGCGATCGAGCCAGGTCGCCCCGTCGCTGCGGATCTGGGCTTCCAGGTCGAGCGCGGACAGCACGCGCAGGCTCGACATCTGACTGCGGCCCGCGTCGTGGCGAGCAGCCCGCTGTTCGAGATCGGCCGGGATGCGCCAATGGTCCGCGTCGAGCCGCTGGACCACACCAGCGCGGCGCAGCGCCTCCAGGCGGCGGACATGCGCTTCGACATAGGCCTCCGGATCGCCGATGCTGGGATCGGCGCGCGTGGTGGCGAGGTGGTCGGCGGGCCGATAGATGCCGGCGGTCCTGTGCGCCAGGTCGGCGATGTTCCGGTCCGCGGCGCGCGGCGCTCCGCGTTCTGCGCCAAGCTCGACGATTGCCCCGATCGGCGGGTTGGCGGCATCCGCGCCGGCGGCGGGGAGTTCGACGTAGTGGACCCGCCCGTCGAGGCCATCGACGATCAGATGGACCCGATCGCCCAGTTCGTCGCCGCCAAGCCCCCGCCCCAGCAGCCGCCCGGTGATCGGTGCGGCGAGCGGCTCGCGGAGGTCGTGGATCGCGAACTGCTCGGCGCCGCGTTCCGCGCCGTGACGGGTCAGTGCGCGGTGCATGGTCTTGATGATGTCGCCCCGTTCGCCGAGGTCGCGCAGGGTCTGCTCCATCCCGGGAGCCAGGCGCCAGCGCCCGGTCTCGATCTCGTCGGCGAGGCCGAGCCGCTCCAGGGCTTGCAGCCGGCCGATCCGTAGCTGGCGATCAAAGTCGGAGCGCGGCTCCCCATCGGCGCGGAGGTCGATGACGCCACCCGCCGCGTCGCTGGTCTCGCGCAGCAGCGCCCGATCGATCCGGGTCAGCCATTCCTGGTCGATCTCGCGCACGAGCTTCGTCTGTCGCTCCATCGTGCTCTCCGGGCCGAGCTCGATGGTGACCAGCTCCGAGGCGCGCTCCCGGATGCCATGGGCCAAATAGGCCCCGGCGATCACCAGGTTCTCCCCGGCCTCATCGACGCCGCGGATGACGATGTGCGTGTGCGGGTGCGCGGTGTTGAAGTGATCGACCGCGACCCAGTCCAGCCCGGTTCCGAGGTCGCGCTCGACCTGCCGCATCAGATCGCAGGTGAAGGCGCGGAGGTCGGACATCTCGGCCCCGTCCTCGGCGGCCACGATCAGGCGGAACTGACGCGGGTCGCCCTCCGAGTGATCCAGAAAGGCGCGACCATCTGCCCGGTCGGCCGTGGCGGAGTAGAGCTGGCCGGGGGAACCATCTCGGGTGACGCCGTCCCGCTGGAGGTAGCGCAGATGCACCGCCGCCGCGCGGCTCCCGGCGCGCATCCTCACGTAGCGCGCCTTGACCACGACCCGGCGTGCGCCGGGCTGCGCCTGCGACCAGCCCCGTGGTGAGGCTGCCCGCCCGCGCGCGAAGGCCGCGCCCCTGCCGCGCTTGGCCGGCAGGTCGGCAAGATGTCGTGCGCCGGTCGGCGCTGGCCCCTCGGTCACTCGGGCCAGCGCACCCGCCCGCGAGATCGCGCGCTTGATCTGAGTCGCTGCCAACACCTGTCGATGGTCCCGGCTGCGCGTGCGGCCGAGGCGTGGGCGAAGGTGCGGGTCATCGTCGGGGCGAGCCATGCTCCGAGACTGATGGCAAACCTGCGGCTCGCGAAGGAGCCTTGGTGGCACTGTGAAAATGCGCCGATGGAAGCGGACCTCACACGCAGTTGCCGTGCCTCGTTGCGAAGCCACGGCACGGTGACTGCCGTCGATAACCCAATGTGCAGACACTGAAATTGCGACCAATCGCCCGCAGTGGTGCCGCAGGCCTTTATCTTGCCCTACTCCTAATCGGAACATTGGCCTCGCTCCGGTCGCCTCTCTCGAAGCGCAGATCAACAGAAAGCGGCGCCATGGGTGCGAATGGGTGCGATCCCGCGCGATGCACGATCAAGGTCAGATCAACAGGTGCCGCTGCGCTAATTGGTGGCGCAATCGGGCGCAGAATTGGTGCAGCGAACGCGCAGTTCGACGGTCTGACCTCACGCCGAGCCGTGGCATCGACAGAAGCCTTGGCCCGATCATCCGCAGTGCGCCAGCGTCATTGGAGGGCGACGAACAGCGCACCATTCCCGCGCACATCATGGGCAGATCCGGAGACAGATCGCGGCTCAAGTCCGGCCGCAGCCGAACCGCCCGTGACCTCCGTCGGCGCCGGCATTGGCGCCATGTTCGGACCCACGATCGGGGGGACCGTGCGCGTCGGAGAGGCCTCGGGATGCACGACGACGGTCGCGAAGAGGCCAGCGCCGATGGCGTCCTTCGGGCCCGGGACCGTCGCCTCCGAAGCCGGCTTCGTGCTCAAACCCGTCGTCCCGACTGCCGCCTGCAACGCGCCCGACGTGCCGCCGATCTGCGGCGCGAGTGCGGCGAGGTAGCGCTGTGTCTCGGCCGGCAGCGCGCGGCCGGTGCGCAGGAACGCATCGAGCCGCGCCGGCCCGGCGTTGTAGGCAGCGAGGAACCAGGGCACGCCGTAGCGACCCAGCATCTCGCGCAGATACGCCGCGCCGGCCAGGATGTTGTCGCGCGGCGAACGCGGATCGGCGCCCAACCCGTAGCGGGCACGCAGCGCGGCGTAGGTCTGCGGCATCACCTGCATCAGGCCCATCGCGCCTGCTGGTGAGCGGATTGGCTCGCCGTCCACGGTCGCCTGGCCGCCGCTCTCCGCGCGCATCACAGCGGCAATCCATGCTTCGGGAATGTCGAAGCGGTGCGCCGCCGCGGCGATGTCCGGCTGCCAAACGGCGACTGCCTCGTGTCCGCCGCCGTGCAGCGCGGGCGCCGCGCTTGCGCACACCGGCGCGCCGCTGAGCGGTACGAACAGCGCCGCGCGGGCCGCAAGACCGCAGGTCGCGACCAGGGTCAACAGGTCCATCGTGCATCGCTCCACGAACCAAACCGTTGCCACCCCGCTGACAGGCGAAGCGCTGCCAGCGTGCTCGCTGCGGTCAAGGGTAAAGGGCGCCAGGGCACGCCGGCTGCGCCGCCCTTGACCTTCGCTGCGCGCGCCGGCGGTGCGGAAACCGGCCGGGACGGCAGGATGGCCGTCCCTGGGCCGAACAACAGGATGGCGAGGAAGATGCGCGGCACGGTCATCGCGTCTGCCTCTCGGAGAGCCAGAGCGGCGTGACGCGGCCGATGACGGCGCGGATCGGCGTTGGCCCGAAATACCGCCCGTCGAGCGAGGTCGGCACGCTCGGGATCAGCACGAAAATCTCGCCGTTCGGGAGCCTGCCGCAACCGCTCCATGCGGCCAG
>JABBNW010000320.1 GCA_019352115.1 Pseudomonadota bacterium | reverse complement strand
GTAATTTCCGAGCCTTCTGCCGCGGCGCCATCGGCCGGTAGCCCTCCCGCTGCCGCCGAAGGGCAGCGCGTGACAGCTGCCCGGCGCGCCTGTTGCCATCAATGTGATCGTCGGGCGGCGTGATGGTTGATCCGGATCAATTGCGGGTCCCGGCAAACGCCGTATCGACCCCCGCGCAAACCCCACCCCATGCCGCCCCTGTCGTTGCCGATCGGCCGGCAGAGCGAAGGAGTTATCGATGCCACTGCACCGACGCGAGACTGTCCGCGCCGAGCTGGACGCCGACATCTATGGAACGATGGCGGCAGATGTCTCGGTTCCCAAGTATCACATGCCCGCCGGAGAGCTGCGCCCGGACGTCGCCCATGCACTGGTGCGCGACGAGCTGTTCCGGGACGGCAATGCACGGCAGAATCTGGCGACCTTCTGCCAGACGTGGGTCGATCCCGAAATCCATCAGCTGATGGATATCTCGATCGACAAGAACATGATCGACAAGGACGAATATCCCGCGACGGCTGAGCTCGAAAGCCGGTGCGTGCATATTCTCGCCGACCTCTGGCATGCACCCAAGGCGGCGGACACTCTCGGCTGCTCGACCACCGGATCGAGCGAGGCCTGCATGCTAGGCGGGCTGGCGTTGAAGTGGAAGTGGCGTGAGCGGATGCGTGCCGCCGGGAAGCCCGCCGACAAGCCGAACCTGATCACCGGCCCGGTCCAGGTCTGCTGGCAGAAATTCGCCCGCTACTTCGATGTGGAGCTGCGCGAGATCCCGCTCGAGCGCGGGCGGCTCGGCATGACGCCGGAGGAGGTGCTGAAGCGGGTGGACGAGAACACCATCGGCGTGATGCCCACGTTCGGGGTGACGTTCACCTGCCAGTACGAGCCGGTGGCCGAGGTGGCCGACGCACTCGACCGCCTGGTACGGGAGAAGGGTCTCGATATCCCGATGCATGTCGATGCGGCGTCCGGCGGCTTCACGGCGCCGTTCGTGGAACCGGATCTGATCTGGGACTTCCGCCACCCCCGGGTGCGCTCGATCAACGCGTCCGGGCACAAATACGGCCTGGCCCCGCTCGGCGTCGGCTGGGTAGTGTGGCGCAACCGCACCGATCTGCCGGAAGACCTGATCTTCTACGTGAACTATCTCGGCGGCAATATGCCGACGTTCGCGCTGAATTTCTCCCGTCCCGGCGGCCAGATCATCTCGCAGTACTATCTGTTCCTCCGGCTCGGGCGCGAGGGGTATCGGCGGATCCAGCAGAACGGCTACGACACGGCCCAATACCTGGGGAGGGAGATCTGCAAGCTGGGGCCGTTCGAGCTGGCCTTCGACGGCGACAGCCGAAAGGGCATTCCGGCAATTTCCTGGATGCTCAAAGCCGGTGCCGATCCCGGCTATTCCCTGTTCGACCTCTCCGACCGCCTGCGGGTGCATGGCTGGCAGGTGGCGGCCTACACCATGCCGCCCGACATCACCGATGTGGTCGTGATGCGGGTGCTGGTCCGACACGGTTTCGGCCGCGATATGGCCGACATGCTGCTGGAGGACACGCGGCGGTCGATCGCGCACCTGGAGAAGCATGCCCCGGGAACCCCGCAAGGCGCGGCGGAAGGAACCACGTTCACCCACCACGCCTTGCCGAAGGAACGGCTGCCGGTCTGATCGGAATGCGGGCACGCGGCCGGATACGGCCGTGTGCCCGCGACAAGGCTGTCATCATGAGGAGCGAGGGTCCCGTGCCACCGTTGAAAGATCGCAAGCGTTATCTGAGCACGACGTCGGTCGGGCTGATGACCGCCGCCGCTGTCGTCACGAGCCTGCGCGGCCTGCCACTGATCGCCAAGGAAGAGATGACGATGTTCGCCTATCTGGCGTTCACCGTGATCTTCTATCTTGTTCCGGCGTCGCTGGTTTCGGCCGAACTGGGCGGGGCGTTCGCCGACAAGAAAGGCGGACTCTATGCCTGGGTCGGCGAGGCGTTCGGTGTGCGTTGGGGATTCCTGGCGATCTGGCTGCAGTGGATCCAGAATGTGGTCTGGTATCCGGTCACCCTGACGTTCGGGGCGGCGGCGCTGGCCTACACGATCGGCGTTCCTGCGCTCGCCAGCAACGGGGTCTTCGTCGGGCTGTTCTGTATCATCGTCTATTGGCTGGCGACCGTTGTCGTTCTTCAGGGCGTGGAGGTATTCGCCAGGATCGCCAACTGGACGTTCATCCTCGGGTCCGTCCTGCCCGGAATCGCCCTGCTGGTTCTGCTTGGCTACTGGGTGACCTCGGGGCGACCGATCGGATGGGAGCATCTCACCGCTCCGGCGCTGTCGTCAGGCGGCCATGCGCGGTACTGGCCGGCGATCACCGGGTTCGGCACGATTGCTTTCCTGGCCGGGATCGTGCTGCTGTTCGCTGGCGTGGAAGCCCAGGCGGTGCATGTCACCGAAATGAAGAAACCGAGCCATGAGTTTCCGTTGGCCATCGGGCTCGGGGCGATCGTGTCTCTGGCGATCTTTGTACTTGGCTCCATCCCGATTGCGGCGATCCTGCCGTACAAGAAGATTTCCCTGCAATCGGGCGTCTTCCAGACATTCGACGCTGTATTTGACGGCATCTGGCATATCGGTTGGTTGGGGCCCACGATGGCGGCTCTCGTGGGAATCGGCGCGATCAGCGGTGTCTTCGCGTGGCTTGGCAGCCCGTGCAAGGGTTTGCTCGCGACTGCCGACGACGGGGAATTGCCGCCAGTCCTGCAAGCCACCAACCGGCACGAGATGCCGACCAATATTCTGCTGGTCCAGGGGGCGGTGGTGACGGTGATCTCATTGTTGTATTTCTTCATCAAGGACGTTTCCGTCGTCTTCTTCCTGATTTCGGCAATGACCATAGCTCTGTATCTGATCGCTTACATGTTGATGTACGCCGCAGCCATCACGCTGCGCTATACGTCGCGGGATCTGGCCCGTCCGTTCATGGTGCCCGGTGGGCTGGTGGGGATGTGGCTGACGGCCGGGATCGGGTTCGCGGGCGTGGCGTTCAGTTTCCTGGTGGCGTTCTTTCCACCGGACCAGCTGCCGGTGGGATCTCCAATGGGGTATATAGCCGTAGTGATCGTCGGCACGGTGGTGTTCTGCGGGATACCGTTGGTGATTCATGCCGTGCGCCGCCCCGAATGGGCGCGTGCCGGCGTGGTGGCGAAGACGGCAACATGATCGGTTTCGGGCGCCGCAAGCCGGCCGGGCAAGCTTGCGGCGATCCAAGCTGGCGGTCCCCGCCCGACGGAACGGCCCGAGATGTCGCACCAATCCAGGGGAGACACGTGCCCCCTTCGAGGCGAGCCACCTGCGTCGGCGGCGCCGCATTTGCGTTCGGCGCGACATTCTCCGGGATCGCCTCACCCGTCACGTCGGCCATGGCCGACGACGCCGCCGCGACGGCGACGCGGGTGCCACGGCACGAGGCGATCGAACGGGCGCTGGCTGCGGCCTACAAAATGGCACGGGACGTAACGAGCGGAAAGAACGCTGACTATATTCCCTATCTTGCCCATGTGCCATCGAACCTGTTCGGAATCGCGGCCATGACCCCGGACGGCAAGCTGCACCAGATCGGCGATACCGGTTATGCCTTCGCGATCGAATCGATCAGCAAGGCATTCACCCTGGCGCTGGCGATCGAACAGAGCGGTACCGGCGTGGTGCGGAAGAAAATCGGGGCCGACCCGACCGGCGAGCCTTTCAATTCGGTGATCGCGCTGGAGCTTCACGGCGACCGACCGCTCAACGCCTTCGTGAACGCGGGGGCTATCGCAACGGTCAGCCTGATTCAGGCGAAGGACGCCGCCGAGCGATGGGATCGGATCATCGGCATATATGACCAGTTCGCGGGCCGGAAGCTGGCCGTCAACGAGGCAGTCTATAAGTCCGAAACCGCGACCAACCAGCACAACCGGGCGATCACCTGGCTATTGCAAAGCGCCGGAAAGATATACAGCAATCCGACCGCGGCGCTCGACGTCTATACCCGGCAGTGTTCGGTTGCGGTCACCGCTGGCGACCTTGCGGTGATGGGGGCGACCCTTTGCGCGGGCGGCATGAACCCGTACACCCATCAACGCGTCGTCTCGGCCGAGGTCACGGCCAGGGTGCTGGCCGAGATGACCATGAACGGGCTTTACGACGACACGGGTAACTGGATCTACCGTACCGGCCTGCCGGCCAAGAGCGGCGTCGGCGGTGGCATCATGGCTGTGGCGCCAGGTCGGCTGGCGATTGCAGCGTTTTCGCCGCCGCTCGATAAGTTCGGCAACAGCGTGCGCGCGCAGATCGCCATCCGAGAGATCGGCAGACAGCTAG
>JABBNW010000037.1 GCA_019352115.1 Pseudomonadota bacterium | reverse complement strand
TCGGCCGGGGTACAAGGACGGACGACCAGGGTTCCCCCGGTGTCGACCGCGGCGGACTGCGACGGGAAGTCCTGCATCCACAACAACTTGCGGGAGGGGTGGAGGTCCGGGCGGGAATCGAACCCACATTCGCGGATTTGCAGTCCGCTGCATCACCACTCTGCCACCGGACCGGCCTCGGGGCGGCGATATATCGGCCGCGACCCGGGCACGGTCAAGCGGCACAAACGGCCTGCACCCTGCCAAGGCGCGGCAGGGGCGGCCGACGAGCGGCGAGGGCGTTCCGATGCAGGGCGGGAGCGGACGAGGTGCCGCGGACGCGGCCTGTGCATATGCCGCCAACGCGTCCGCAGTGCCTGCACAGGCACAGGCACGACAGAGAACCGAGGAAGATTGACCGATAGGGAAGAAGGCCGATACTGCAATCGCGCAGCCGGCTGGGAGGGGTTTGGGGGCAAGGCATGACCGCCCTCGTCAATCGCCCCGAGTCCTGTCCAACCGATAAGGGGCAACCTCACCCCGAGCCGGCTACGAGCGTGGCCCCAAAAGAAGCGAAGCGTGTGGAACCAGCTATATCTTGAGACGTGCTGCCGCTCAGCGCTGCATCGGTTGGTGCTGAGCGGGCCGATCGGGCGTCCCGCCGAGGAAAAGGATGGCGGGTGCCTGGATCGGCTGGCGGACGGCGGCCTGGCGCAGCGTCGCCCGGATGGTCGGTTCGAAGCAACGCCGGCAGGAAAAGCGCGTCACGACCAGGACGTCGGCAGTGCGGTCAAGCCAGTTGGACCAGCCTGACGCCGTCGGAGTCCGCGCGGGTCCCCACGCATAGAATGCGCGCGCCATCGGCGGCCGATATCATCACGATGTCGCCCGCAGCCAGCATGTCCCCTGCATCGGTGAGGAAATCGGCGCCGCCGACATGCGCGAGCAGGTCTTTCTCGGCGCGATAGTGCCAAAGGGTGAAGCCGTTGGCGTAGGCCAGGACCGACAGGTTGCGCATGGTGAAGGCCATGGGAAAGGACTCTCCTGTACAAAAAAAACGCCGCTGCAGGGGCAGCGGCGCGTGATCGATTGGAACGGGAAACGCAGACGCGATGATCCCGTTGACCCAGGGAGCTTAGACGCGCGGCTCGGGTTCGGTCAAGGATTATTTTCCTTCATAGGAAAAAAAGCTGCACCTGCCCGATCGCGCCGGGGGCTGTCCGCAGTCTGGCGCCGCGCAGCGCCGTATGGGACCGGGACCGCCGCCGGAGCAGCGCACGTGCACCGGCTGCGTCGGCCGCGCATTTTCAGCTGACGATGCCTTTGACGCGGAGCGGCCACTCCAGCCGGTCCAGAGCCTCACGCCAGAGCTTCCAGTCACCCCGCTCGCCGGAACGTGCCGGATCGGGGCTGAGCTGCCTGTCTCCCCAGATCCGAAGTACCCGCGCATGGTCCAGGGTGATGCGGTGGCCCCGGTACAGAGCATCCAGGCATTTCACGACGTCGTCCGGCTCACAAGGCCGTGTCGTGCGGCCGTTGTTGGCCGTGAACCGGGCGCCGTCCCGCCGGGCGGCCAACGCCGCCATGGTCCAGAACCAGGTATCGTCGGCCGATCGGAACGGCTCCCCGCCGGCATGACGATGGGCTCTCGGGACACCAGCACCCTGGGGACGGCTCGCCAGGCTCGACATCATCGTTCTCCCGCCAGATGCGCGCAAAGAGAGAAATATCTGCGGGAATATAACCATAGGTTGCATACCATGGCAAGGGGTAAGGCCGGCGATGGACGGGGTGGGTCCCGATGGACCCGGGTTTGCCCGGCTTATCGCGTGTTTCTTCGCCCCACTGCCCCGGTGCTAAGGTGTTTTTCCTATTCCTCCGGCTAAAAATCCTATACGAAACACGAACCGGCATGCTGGCCGGCGGCGATCGGCAGTCTTGGACCCGTCTGATGAAGCATGAGGACATTTGGCGCGCTCTGGACACGCTCGCGGCGGAACACGGGTTGTCCGCCTCCGGCCTGGCAAAGCGCGCCGGCCTCGATCCGACGACGTTCAACCCGTCGAAGCGACGGATGCCGGATGGTCGGGCACGCTGGCCGGGCACGGAAAGCCTCGCCAAGGTCCTGGATGCGACGGGCGCAAGCCTGGAAGCATTCACCGCACTGATCGCCGGGGCACGCGCCTTGGCGAGCGGCGGCAGCGGCCGGCAGTCGCAGCGGCGCATCCCCCTGATCGGGCTGGCGCAAGCGGGGGGCGAGGGCTTCTTCGACGATGGCGGCTATCCTGTCGGCGGGGGCTGGGATGAAGTCACCCTGCCGGATATCGCCGATCCGAACGCCTACGCGCTGGAGATCAGCGGCGACTCGATGGACCCGGTGTTTCGTGACGGCGACATCGTCGTCGTCTCGCCATCGGCCCCGATCCGGCGCGGCGACCGGGTGATCGCCCGAACGACCGGCGGCGAAGTGATGGCGAAGCAACTTGCCCGACGCTCGGCGCGGCGCATCGATCTGCGCAGCGTGAACCCGGCATACCCGAACTACAGTTTCGACCTGACGGAGGTCACCTGGTTGCACCGCATCGTCTGGGCCAGCCAATGAATTCGGGAAATCCCGCGCACTCCCTCACCCGTGGCGGCAGATAGTCCGCAACGTCTCCCGCCCTTGGACGTCGTCCGGGCATTGGCCGGCAGGATCGCGCTGTCCGGGGTGATTCGACCCGACCTGCGACGGTCGCCCCCCCTCAATCGGCCAGCGCCGCATACGCCAGATCCCGGAACAGCACCCGGTAATGCTCCCGCTGCCCCGGCGCCTGGATCATCAGCACCGCGATCATCCGCTCCGCCGGATCGACCCAGAAGGTCGTTCCCGCCGCGCCCCCCCAGAAGTAGGAACCGACCGAGCCCGGAAACGGCGCCATCCCCGCCGCCAGCCGCACCGCGAACCCCAGCCCGAACCCGTGCCCCGGCGCCAGCAGATCCGTCGCCGCCGGCAGCCCGCCCAGATGATCCGCGGTCATCAGTTCCAACGTCTTGCGCCCCAGCAGCCGCCCCCCGGCGAAGCGCCCGCCATCGGCCAGCATCGCCAGGAACCGCGCATAATCCGCCGCCGTCGCCACCATCCCGCCGCCGCCGGACAGGAACCGCGGCGGCTCCCGCACATCGAGCAAGGTCACCGCCGCCCCGCTCTCCGGATCGCGTGCGAACCCCGTCGCCAGCCGGCCCGCGTCGCCCGGCGGCACGGAGAACCCGCTGTCCGCCATCCCGAGCGGGGTCAGCACCCGCGCCGCCAGCACCGCGTCCAGCGGCGCGCCCGCGATCACCTCCACCACCCGCCCGAGCACGTCGGTGGAGCGGCTGTATTCCCAGTGCGTCCCCGGCTCGTGCAGCAGCGGCAGGGCGGCGAGCGCGTCCGCCTGCTCGGCACTGGTCTGGTCGCGCCGCGCGATCCCGGCCGCCGCATAGGCCTGGTGCACCGGCCCCGCGCCGCGGAATTCATACGTCAGGCCGGAGGTATGGCGCAGCAGGTCCTGGATCGTGATCGCCCGCCGCGGCGCCTGCCCGCCCGCCAGTTTCACCTCCGCGAAGGCGGGGATGTAGTTCGCGACCGGATCGGACAGCAGGAACCGCCCTTCCTCCCACAGCATCATCGCCGCGACCGAGACGATCGGCTTGGTCATCGAATAGATGCGGAAGATCGCATCCTCCGTCATCGGGTCCGGTGCCGCCGGATCGCGCCGGCCGAACGCGCGCAGATAGCCGATCCGGCCGCCGCGACCGATCAGCGCCACGGCGCCCGGGATATGCCCGGCATCGATCCGTGCCTGCAACGCAGCGCCCAGCCGATCCAGTCCGGCCGGCGAAAGTCCGGCCTCCTCGGGCGCAACGATCGGCAGGGCGGCGGTTGCGGTCATGGCGGGTCTCCTTGCGGTGTCGGGACGGTCAGGCACGCGATCCGTTCATCTTCCAGCACGGCGCAGGACAATGCACCCCCCAGGCCGGCGCCGGTATCCAGCCCGATCCGCGCGGCGCCGATGAAGGGCGCGGCTGCCACGCTGTGGCCATGCACGACCACCACGCCGAACGCCGCCGGCTCGGACAGGAACGGCGCGCGGATCCCCAGCACGTCGTCCCGCCGCTGCCGCGCCAGCGCGACGCCCGGGCGCAGCCCCGCATGCACGAACAGATACGAGCCGGCGCGGTACGACAGCGCCAGCTGCTCCAGGAACGCACGATGCGCCGCCGGCACCAGCGCCGGCCAGGCCGCACGCGGCGTCCCGGGCGGAATGCCCCAGCTTGCCAGGCTCGCCCCGCCCCCCGCGGCCAGCCAATCCGTCGCCGCCGGCGCGTCGCCCGCGAGCGCATCGAGCAGCATCTGTTCGTGATCGCCCCGCAGCGCCACCACCTCGGCCCCTGGTAGCGGGGCCGCAAGCCGGTCGATCACCCCGGCGCTGTCCGGCCCGTAATCGATATAATCCCCGAGCAGCACGATGCTCGCCCGCCCCACCGGCCGCGCCGTCAGGTCCGCCCGGATCGCCCCCAGCAGCACCCCCAGCGCCGCCGCGCAGCCGTGCACGTCGCCGATCGCATAGACCCGCCGCCCCGCCGGCAGCCACCCCGGCGCCGGTCGGAACGCGAGCGGCCCGCCCGGCCCCGAGGCCACAAGCGGCGGCGCCCACTCCGTCACCGCCGGCGGCAAGCGCAGCCGGCGTCCTACCGCCATCCCGCCGCCCCGCCGGCGTGCACCTGTTCCCCGCCGCCGCGGCCTGATAGGCTCGCCCGCACCAAGAACCGGACCCGGAGGACAGCGTTGGGCACGATCACCTTCCCCGTCGAAGCCTCGCACATCATGATGTTTGCGCGCGCCGTGGGCGATACCAACCCGGTCTATCACGATGCGCAAGCCGCCTCGAAGACCGAGGCCGGCGGCATCATCGCCCCCCCCACCTTCGGCCAGGCCGTCGCCCAGTTCGACCCCGACTACCACCTGCGCCCGAAACCCGGCCAGGCCTGGTTCGGCTCCGGCAAGACCCCGTCGGGCTTGGACAAGGCGCCCTCCGCCGGCGGCCTGCACGCCGAGCAGCATTTCGAATACCACCGCCCGCTGCGCCCCGGCGATGTGCTGACGGTAGAGATGAAACAAGGCCGGACCTGGGAGAAGGAAAGCAAGCGCGCCGGCAAGCTCACATTCCGCGAACGGATCGCCGAATACCGCGACCAGTCCGGCGAACTGGTCCTGACGGCGCGCGGCGTCGGCGTGACCACCGAACGCCCCGTCGATCAGGGTTGAAGGAAACACCCATGGCCCTCAGTGCCAGTCATCTGAAAGTCGGCGACAGCCACAGCGAAACCGTGGTGGAGAACCTGACCCGCACGCAGATCGTGCAATACGCGGGCGCGTCCGGCGACTACAATCCGATCCACACCGACGAGATGTACACCACCAAGGCCGCCGGCTACCCGAGCGTGTTCGCGCACGGCATGCTGACCATGGGCCTGACCGGCAAGATGCTGACGAACTACGTCGGCGACGGCCGCCTAACGAAATTCGGCGTCCGCTTCACCAACCAGGTCTGGCCCGGCGACACGCTCGTTGCCACCGCAACCGTCACCGCGATCGAGAACGGCGTGGTCGCGCTCGATGTCGCCACCACCAACCAGGACAGCAAGGAAGTGGTGCGCGGCAGCGCGGAAGCGCGCATCGACCCGTGAAGTGCGCGAGATGGCGCGGGCGCGATCGCGCCCGCGCCGCGGCCCCTACCCCGTCGCGCCCAAAGCCCAGGCGAGCACGCCCTTCTGCGCGTGCAGCCGGTTCTCCGCCTCGTCGAACACCACCGATTGCGGTCCGTCGATCACGCTGGCGGTGACTTCCTCGCCGCGGTGGGCCGGCAGGCAGTGCATGAAGATCGCGTCCGGCGCGGCCTTGGCCATCAGCGCTTCGTTCACCTGGTACGGCGCCAGCAGGTTATGGCGGCTTTCGTTCGGGTCGTCCGACATGCTGACCCAGGCGTCGGTCACCACGCAGCGCGCGCCGGCGACCGCGACCGCCGGATCGTCGGTCAGCTCGATCTGCCCGCCTTGCGCGCGCGCCCAGTCCAGCAGCTCCGCCGGCGGGCGCAACGCGTCCGGCGTGGCAAGCCGCAGGGTGAAGCCGAAGCGCACCGCTGCCTCGATCCAGCTGCGCGCGACGTTGTTGCCGTCGCCGCACCAGGCCACCACCTGCCCGGCGATCGGGCCACGGTGTTCCTCGAACGTCAGCACGTCGGCCATCAACTGGCACGGGTGGGACGTGTCGGTCAGCCCGTTGATCACCGGCACCGTCGCGAAGCTGGCGAGTTCGTGCAGCTTCGACACCTGGTCGGTGCGCAGCATGATCGCATCGACGTAGCGCGACAGCACCCGCGCGGTATCGGCCGGGCTTTCGCCGCGCCCCGACTGCATGTCGCGCGCGCTGAGCACGATCACGTCCCCGCCCAGTTGGCGCATGCCGACTTCGAACGAAACGCGGGTGCGGGTGGAGGGTTTCTCGAAGATCAGCGCCAGGGTGCGCCCGGCCAGCGGGCGCGAGCCCGGCCCCGGCAGCGGCCCGCCCGGACCCGGATCGCGCGCCCGCTTGAACCCGGCGGCGAGTTCGAGCATCCGCCGCAACGTCGCGGTATCGAAATCGTGCAGATCGAGGAAGTGCCGCGGACCGGCGGGGGCGTGCGCCCCCGACCGATCCTCCGTCTGCGCGGTGCGTCGCAGCGCCGCGCTCATTTCGCCGCTGCCTTGGCCGCCGAGGGCAGGCAGCGCCGCGCCGCGCGATCCAGCATCGCGATCGCGGCATCCACGTCGGCGTCGGTGATTACCAGCGGCGGCGCCAGACGCAGCACGTTGTCCCCGGCGGTGATCGCGAGCAGCCCTTCGGCGACGCATGCGGCCTGCACCTCGCCCGCCGGCAGCACGCATTTCATCCCGAGCAGCAGGCCCATCCCGCGCGCGTCCTCGAACACTGCGGGATAGTCGCGCGCGATCTTGTCGAGCGCGCTGCGCAGGCGGCGGCTCTTGCGATCGACGTCCTCCAGGAATCCCGGCGCCAGGATCACGTCCAGCACGGCGTTGCCGGCGGCGCAGGCGAGCGGATTGCCGCCGAAGGTGCTGCCGTGCGTGCCGGGCACCATGTTCTTCGCCACGAACTCCTTCGCCAGCACGGCGCCCAGGGGGAAGCCGCCGGCGATGCCCTTGGCGAGCGACATCACGTCCGGCTCGATGCCCGCCCATTCATGCGCGAACAGCTTGCCGGTGCGGCCCATGCCGGACTGCACTTCGTCCATGCCGAACACGAGGCCGTATTCGTCGCAGACGGCGCGCAGGTCGCGCAGGAACTGCATGTCGGCCGGGCGCACGCCGCCCTCGCCCTGGATCGGTTCGACGATGATGCCGCCGGTGCCGGGGCCGATCGCATTGCGCACCGCGTTCATGTTGTTGAACGGGACGTGGTCGAACCCTTCCACCACCGGACCAAACCCGGCGAGGTATTTGGCGTTGCCGGTGGCGGCCAGGGTCGCCAGGGTGCGGCCGTGGAATGCGCCCTCGAAGCAGATGATCCGGAACCGTTCCGGCTTGCCGGCTTCCGCCTGGGTCTTGCGGATCATCTTGATCATGCCCTCGTTCGCTTCCGCGCCCGAGTTGCAGAAGAAGACGCTGTCGGCGAAGGACGCATCGACCAGCCGCTGCGCCAGGCGCTCGGCGCCCGGGATGCGGTACAGGTTGGAGACGTGCATCACCTTCCCGGCCTGTTCGCCGATCGCCTCGGCCAGGTGCTTGTTGCCGTGGCCGAGCGAGGCGGTGGCGATGCCGGAGCCGAAATCGAGGAATCGTCGCCCGTCGGCCGTCCACAGCCAGGCGCCTTCGCCCCGCTCGAAAGCGAGGTCGGCACGGGCGTAGTTCGGCATCAGGGCGGAGATCATCGCGGGGGGGACCCCTCATTCACTCCCGCCGGATCGCCCGGGCGCGGAGGCTCCGTGCCGGGTCCGGGGGAAGCGAGTAGTGTTGGCCGAGCGCGGCGCGGCGGTCAAGCGTGCGCTCGCGGGCGCGCCGCCCGTCCCGCGCTGCCGGACATGGAGGGACCGGCGCCACCTGATCGAGCACGCGCGCCGGGGCGGTCCCCCCGCGATCCGCGCGGCCGGACAGCGGTGACAGGGATAGCGGTCTTTGCTATGGTTCGCGATCAGACGGCCGCAACAGGATGCACGCCATGGACGTGTCGCTCACCCCTGAACTGGAACGGCGGATCGTCGAGAAGGTCGAGTCCGGCCTTTACACCAGTGCGAGCGAGGTGGTGCGGGAAAGCCTCCGCCTGCTGTTCGAGACCGAGGCCCTGCGCGAACGGCGGCTCGATCGGCTGCGTGGCGAGATCCAGGTCGGGATCGACCAGCTTGACCGGGGCGAAGCCATCCCCGGCGAGCAGGTGCTGACCGAAGTGACCGAGCGATTGGAACGCCGGCGCCGGACGTGACCGGTTACCGCCTGTCGCCGGAGGCGCGGCGGGACATCCTCGACATCACCGACTACGTTGCCGCGGATAATGTCGATGCGGCGTTGCGGCTGCGGGACCGGCTGTTCGCGGCGTTCGACCGACTGGCGAGGCGGCCGGGTCTGGGACACGTGCGGGATGATCTCATCGCCCGAACCGCGGGTGTGCGCTTCTGGCCCGTGGGCGTCTATCTGGTCATCTACCGGCCGCTCGAGGCGACAATCGGAATCGTTCGCGTGCTCAGCGGATATCGCGACCTCGCCGCCATTCTCGGCCGGACCTGACGGCAGCCCCGCGGCATGCCTGACCGGTATCCCTGCGGCGATTATCCCTGCGGCGATGCCGTTCGCCCCAGCGCCGATCATCCCCAGGGCGCCCCGCGGCATGGCGGCGTTCTCGGGACTCGTCACCGTCCGGAGGCCCCAAGGACACACGCCCCGCCGCCGGCCCCCAGCCGGGCTTGGTCACCGACCGCAACGTAGCCCTGCTGCTGGCTCGGGTACCCCGAGGCGCCGATATGCCTGTGTCAGGCTGACCGACCGGCTCTGGGGTGCGCCGACTTGTTGCAGGCCGCCGCTTGGCCGATACGATCGTGGCTCGACAAACAATTACCTGGAAACCGCGGAATTTAGTGGAGGGGAACTGGACCAGGCTCCCCTCACCCACGCCGGCTGTGCTACTCTTTCTCTGAAAAGCCAAGCGCGAAGGTTTCCCATGGACGCACGCCACAACCACCCCGCCGCCGGCCAAGAGCCGGGCCTGGTCACCGACCGCAACCTCGCGCTGGAACTGGTCCGGGTGACGGAAGCCGCCGCGCTCTCCGCCTCCGCCTGGATCGGCCGCGGCAAGAAGAACGAGGCCGACGGCGCCGCAGTAGAAGCCATGCGCCGCGCCTTCGACACGGTGGCAATCTCGGGCACCGTCGTGATCGGCGAGGGCGAGATGGACGAAGCCCCGATGCTGTTCATCGGCGAGAAGGTGGGCGTCGGCGGCCCCGCCATGGACATCGCCGTCGATCCGCTGGAAGGCACCACGCTCACGGCGAAGGGCGGGCCGAACGCCATCGCCACCGTCGCGCTCGCGGAACGCGGCGGCTTCCTGCACGCGCCCGACATCTACATGGACAAGATCGCCGTCGGCGGCGGCCTGCCCGAAGGCGTGGTCGATCTCGACGCACCGGTCGCCGAGAACCTGCGCAACCTGGCGCGCGCCAAGAAGCGCGACGTGTCCGATATCGTCGCCTGCATCCTCGATCGCGACCGGCATCAGGAGCTGATCGCGAAAACGCGCGAGGCCGGCGCGCGCATCATGCTGATCAGCGACGGCGACGTGGCCGGGGTGATCGCCACCGCCATGCCGGACAGCTACGTGGATATCTACATGGGCTCGGGCGGCGCGCCGGAGGGCGTGCTGTCCGCCGCCGCGCTGCGCTGCATCGGCGGGCAGATGCAGGGGCGCCTGCTGTACGAGGACGATGCGCAAATCGAACGTGCGCGCGGCATGGGTGTCACGGACCCGAACCATAAATACACCGTGATCGAAATGGCCAAGGGCAACGTGATGTTCGCCGCCACCGGCGTGACACCGGGCGCCATGCTGCGCGGGGTGCGCCGGTTCGGCAGCGGGGCGATCACGCATTCGATCGTCATGCGCAGCAAATCGGGCACCGTCCGCTTCGTCGAGGGGCACCATAATTTCAGCACCAAGACCTGGGTCGGGTCCTGAGCGCGGCGCGGCCCCGCGCCCCATGAAGACCGACGTGCGAACGCAACGTGCGCCCGACTTCACCTCTCCCGCGCGCGCGGGAGAGACGCCCGGCATTGGCCGCCAATGCGCCATCGGGGATGAAAATGTCGGCACCGCCCTTCCCCCTCTCCCCCGCGCTTGCGGGGGAGAGGGGGGCACGCGGCACAAAATGCAAATCGGGGGCGCACGCCCCCCTCACCCCGCCCTCTCCCCCCGCAAGCGCGGGTGGAGAGGGAGAAGGATCGCGGATCCCCCGAAACAGGCGGCTTCATGGCAGGCGAAGCCCGCCCCATGACCCAACCGAGCGCGGACATCGCCCGCAGCCTGACCGGCCGCCGCTGGATCTGGCGCGCGGCGGAGGACCGGATCGGCCTCGGCATCGCCCAGCGCGCCGGCGTGCCGGAAATCGTCGGCCGCCTGCTCGCCGCCCGCGGCATCGGTGTCGAGGCCGCCACGGATTTCCTGGAACCCACCCTGCGCGCCCTGCTGCCGGACCCGTCGCGCCTGGTCGACATGGACATCGCCGCCGAACGCCTCGCCGCCGCCGCCCAACGCGGCGAAACCGTCGGTGTGTTCGGCGACTACGACGTGGACGGCGCGTGCAGCGCCGCACTGATGACCACCCTGCTGCGCGCCCTCGGCTGCACCGTGCATACCCACGTGCCCGACCGCATGACGGAGGGCTACGGCCCCAACGCCCCCGCCCTGCGCGACCTCGCGCTGCGCGGCGCCAGCCTGGTCGTCTGCGTCGATTGCGGCACCGCCGCGGCGGACGCACTGGCGACGCTGGAAGGCCGCGCCGACGCGATCGTGCTCGACCACCACAAGGCCGAAGGCCCGCCGCCGCCGATCCTCGCCACCGTCAATCCCAACCGGCTCGACGACAGCTCCGGCCAGTCGCTGCTCTGCGCCACCGCGGTCGCGTTCCTCGCCGCCGTCGCGACCGTGCGCTGCCTGCGCCGGCGCGGCTTCTTCGCCGCCCGCGCCGAGCCCGACCTGCTCGGCCTGCTCGATCTCGTTGCCTTGGCAACGGTCTGCGACGTGATGCCGCTGATCGGCGTGAACCGCGCGCTCGTGGCGCAAGGGCTGCGCGTCATGGCGCGGCGGGAACGCCCGGGCATCGCCGCATTGCTGGCGATCACGCAGAAACAGGGGCGGCTCTCCGCCATGACCTGCGGCTTCGGCCTCGGCCCGCGCATCAACGCCGCCGGCCGCATCGCCGAGGCCGATCTCGGCCTCCGCCTGCTGCTCTGCCCCGACCCGACCGAAGCCGCTGCGCTCGCCGAACGTCTCGACGCGGTCAACCGTCAGCGCCAGGACGTCGAAGCCGCGATGCTGGACGCCGCGTTCCGCGATGCCGAAACCCAGGCCGAAGCCGGCCGCGCGGTGCTGGTCGTGAGCGGTGCCGGCTGGCACCCCGGCGTGGTCGGCATCGTCGCCGGGCGCATCAAGGAACGGTTCAACCGCCCCGCCTGCGTCGCCGGCATAACGGAGGGGACCGCGAAAGGCTCCGGCCGCTCGGTCCCGGGGATCGACCTCGGCGCCGCCGTGATCGCGGCCCGCCAGGCGGGACTGCTCGCCACCGGCGGCGGCCACCCCATGGCCGCGGGATTTTCGCTCCCCGCAACCGGCCTCGCGGCGTTCCACGCCTTCCTCGACGAACGCCTGGCACAGGCGGCAGACCTGCCCGCCGCGGCCGACCTGCTGGTGGAAGGCGCGCTCACCGTGCCCGGCGCCACCGCGGACCTGGCCGCGCAGGTCGGCCGCCTGGCCCCGTTCGGCGCCGGTAACGAAGAACCGGTGTTCGTGCTGCAGCGCGCCCGCGTGCTCCGCGCCGATCGGGTCGGCCGCGAAGGCATGACCATCCGCAGCTTCATCGAAGGCGAAGGCGGCGGCCCACGCCTGAAGGCGATGCTGTTCCGCGCCCGCGACGGTGCGCTGGCCGACTGGCTGCTCGGGCGCAACGGCATGCCGGTCCACCTGGCGGGACAATTGCGGCTGGAGGAATGGAACGGCACGGTGAGCGTCGGGTTCGCGATCGTGGACGCGGCGCCGGTCGCGTAAGGAAGAAGCCAGCGGGGTCTGCCGCTACCCCGCCGGCAGCCGCACCACGAACCGCGCGCCCAGCACCGCGCCGCCGGCGTCGCGACGGTTCTCCGCGCTGATCCGTCCGTGCAGGGCATCGACGATCTGCCGGCTGATGGCGAGCCCGAGGCCCGAATGCTGGCCGAACCGCTCCGCGCTCGGGCGTTCGGAGTAGAAGCGGTCGAAGATCTGGTCGAGTTTGCCGTCCGGGATCCCCGGTCCTTCGTCTTCCACCGTGATCTCCGCCATGCCGTCGGCCACCGTCCCGCGGACCGTGATCGTCGCACCGGGCGGGCTGAACGATTCCGCGTTGCCGATCAGGTTGCGGAACACCTGCACCAGCCGGTCCTCCACCCCGCGCACCAGCAGCCCCGCGGGCGGCAGGTCGAGTTCCAGGCGCGGATCGGTCTCGGCGCGCGTGGCGTCGTGCATGTCCTTCAAGGTGCGGAACATCGCCGCGAGGTCCACCTGTTCGGTGAAGCTGCGCGACAGTTCGGCATCGACCCGGGACGCATCGGACACGTCGCTGATCAGCCGGTCGAGCCGGGTCACGTCGTCGGCCATGATCGCAAGCAATTGTTGCCGCCGCGCCGGATCCTCGATCCGCCGCAGGGTTTCGATGGCGCTGCGGATGGACGAGAGCGGGTTCTTGATCTCATGCGCGACATCGGCGGCGAAGCGTTCGATCGCATCCATCCGGTGCCACAGCGCCACCGCGGAATCGGCCAGTGCGACGGCGAGCGTGCCGATCTCGTCGCGGCGCATCAGCAAGGATCGCGGCACGCTGCCGGTGCGGCCCTCGCCCTCGCGCATTTCCGCCGCCGCCGCGGTCAGCCGCAGGATCGGGCGGGTCAGGGTGAGCGAGAGGTACCACGACAGCAGGACCGTCAGCACCAGCGCCAGGCCGAACAGCCCCAGGATCGACATGCGGATCGCGAACAGCGCGGCATCGACTTCCCGCGCCTCCCGCGTGAGCAGGATGATCCCGACGGTCTGGCGATCCCGCTGCACCGGCTCGGCGACGGTGACGAGCAGGCGGTTGTCCTCCGTGCGGCGGATATAGGGCGGCATCTCGCGCGAATGGTCGGAGGAGATCTTGAGCTCGGTCTTCACGTTCGGCTGCCATTCGGCACCGGCCCCGCCGCGTTCGAGGTCAAGCTCCCCGGGCGAGGGATGCGGCAGCAGGGCCTGTGCCTTGTCGTACAGCCAGTCGATCGCGCCGAGCGCCCAGCCCCGCTGCGCCCCCGGCGGCAGGTGTTCGCGCCGGGCCTGGCCGGTGCCGGTCACCCCCAGCGCGGAATCGGCAATCACGGTGCCGTCCGGCCCGTAGAGCTTGGCCTGGGCGTCCGGGGTGGGCTCCGTCAGCCGCCAGAGCAGCGGGCGGGCCAGGTCGGGGATCAGGATGACCTGCTTGCCGTCCACCCGCACCGCACTTTGCGCCAGCGCGCCGGCATACACGCGCGCCTGCTCGCGCAGGGCCAGGACCTCGCCTTCCAGCAAGCCGTTCTGGTACTGGTCGAGATAGAGCAGCGCCGCCAGCAGCAACGCCAGCGGCACCGCGTTGACGAGCAGCACCCGGCGCATGAGCGGGGAGACCCAGCGCGGCCGCGGCGTCGCCCGCCTGGCGTCCGGGCGCGACATCGGCGCCGGGGCGCCGGCTTTGCCGGGGCCGGTATCGGGGGCGATGCGCATGGTCAACCTGCCCGCCCCCGTCGCCTGGGAGGGCGCAGGTCGCGCGTGGTCGCCGCCCCGCCGGCGATCTCAATGCTCCTTGTAGCGGTAGCCGATGCCGTAGAGCGTCTCGATGTGGTCGAACGTATCGTCGGAGGCGCGGAACTTCTTGCGGACCCGCTTGATGTGGCTGTCGATCGTGCGGTCGTCCACGTAGATGTTGTCGCCATAGGCGGCATCGATGAGCTGGTCGCGGCTTTTCACCATGCCGGGCCGCGCGGCCAGCGCCTTCACCAGCAGGAATTCGGTGACGGTGAGCTGGATGTCCTCGCCCTTCCACAGGCACTGGTGCTTGGTCTCGTCGAGCGCCAGGTCGCCGCGCACCATATGCCCGCCGGGGGCGGCGCCGGAGCCCTCGGCGCGCGAGGCCTCGTTGCGGCGCAGCAGGGCGCGGATGCGTTCCAGCAGCAGGCGCTGGCTGAACGGCTTGCGGATGTAGTCGTCGGCGCCGAGGCGCAGGCCCATGAGTTCGTCCACCTCCTCGTCCTTGGAGGTGAGGAAGATCACCGGCATGGCGCTGCGCGCGCGCAGCCGTTGCAGCAGCTCCATCCCGTCCATCCGCGGCATCTTGATGTCGAGCACGGCGAGGTCGGCGGGGCGGGACGTCAGGCCCTGCAGGGCGCTTTCGCCGTCCGTGTAGGTGCGGACCTGGAAGCCTTCCTGCTCCAGGGTCATGGCGACGGAGGTCAGGATATTGCGGTCGTCATCGACGAGGGCGATGGTCTGTTTCATCGGCGGGGGGTTCCGCTGGGGGGGCCGTGTCGGCTCAAGTGGGGCGGCGCGAGCCGGGGGATCGGGGGGACCCGGCATGTGGGGGACAGTATGACGGCAGAGCCGACCGCGGACCACCCCGAACCATCGCCGGCGCTGGCGGCACGGCGGCTGCTGCGCGCGGCGCGGGCGGCGACGCTTGCCAGCGCGACCGATGGCCAGCCGTTCGCGTCCCTGGTGACGCCGGCGACCGCGCCCGACCTGTCCCTGCTGCTGTTGCTGTCGGACCTCGCGGCGCACACCCGCCATCTGCGCGCCGAGCCGCGCTGCGCGCTGCTGGTGGTGGGCGAGGCGGCGGAGACTAACCCGCAGACGGCGCCGCGGGTGACGGTGACCGGGCTCGCCGGTATCGTGGACGACCCGGCGCTGACGGCGCGCTACATGGCGGTGCATCCCTACGCGGCGATGTATGCCGGCTTCGCCGATTTCCATTTGTGGCGCATCCGGCCGGAGGGCGGGCTGTTCGTCGGCGGCTTCGCGCGCGCGGCGCGGCTGCGGGCGGCGGATTTGCGGTGCGATGCGGCTTCGGTGGCGGCGGTCGCGGCGGCGGCGGGTGCGATCATGGACCATTGCAACCAGGACCATCCGGACGCGCTGGCGCGGATCGCCGGAAGCCCGGGGGCGTGGCGGATGGTGGCGGTCGATGTCGATGGGTGCGACCTGGCGGTGGGGGAGCTTGTCGTGCGGGTGACGTGGGGCGCGCCGGTAGAGGGGCCGGAGGGGGTGCGGGCGGAGTTGGTGCGGCTGGCCCGCAGGGGTTAGGGAGGCCAGCTGCGTGCGAGCGGGCGCCCCACCGCCTACGTCCTCGGTGAACCCAGTTAGTTCCACCTCCTGGAAGTGCGCGGCGACGTGGGCAGGCCGGCCGACCAGGGGGTGTCGCGCTTGGCGTAATTCTACTTCGGCAAGGACACGGTCAGCGCCCCTGGGACCTCTGGCTGATGTTCCGCGCCCTTCCGTCGACGAATACAACCGTCGCATCAGGATAGACCCACAACTGGTCATCCGGCGGAACGACGCTCCGGGTTTGTGGTGCGCCTTTGGCGTCACTTACCTCCTCTGTGGTCATGCCGGTCGTGATCTGTCCGGCGACAATTTCCTTCGCTGCCGCCGGGCCGAATTTCTGAGTCAGCGCGCTGAGCCGCACCGCCGCCAGTTGCTGCTCTCTGGCGATGGCCGCCTTTGCGGCGTCAGCGGCGGCGACGGCAGCGGCAGCAGCCTGGCGCTGCCGCTCCGCCCGAAGGGCCGCCGCGGCCCTGGCCTGTTCTTCCTCCCGCTCGACGATCGCCGCGCGTTCCCGGGCCGCGGCCGCCTGCTGCTCCTGCTGCTGCCGAACCATCTGCTCGCAGTACTGAACCACGGGCGCGATACGCGGATTGTCGGGAGGAATGCAGTGTTCCGACAGTTGGATGATCGTGAGTCGCACCCGTAGGGTGATGCAGTTCTGGACCGCCGCCGCGAACGCGTGCCACTTGTCTAGAACCCCGTTGGGGGTGAGGCCAGTGAACAATCCGACGAAATTGCACCCTTGCAGGGGCGGAAGCAACTGTCCCCGCGCGGGCGTGACGGGCATGGCGAGCCAACCGGCTCCGACCGACAGGATCGTCGCCACGAAGGCCGCACGCAGCCACCTCGCGGGTACGCGGTTCATGACGACGTACCTCCCGACGCCGAGGTAACCGGCAGCACACCGGACGGTCGCTCGGCGAGTTTCTCAACCATTGCGCCAAGCATGCGCGTGTGACGCTCTATGGCGAGGAAGGCGAGCAGCAGGGCGACCATCAGGAACACGCCCATCACGGCAGCTAACACAATCAGGGTCGCGTTGCGCTTGATCCGCGCCTCGACCTGTTCCCGCTGCGCTTGCGCGTCGAGCACGTTCTGACGCGCGAACGCCTGCTGACGCGCAAGCGCGGACTGTTGGATAAGTGCTTGCTGCCGCCGCTCCGACACGCGCCAGGAATGGCAGACAAGGTTCAAAAACGCCGGGCCTGTCGTCCCGTTCAGGCGTGCCCGCGCCTGTGCCAACGCACGTTGGAACCCGTCCAGGAACCCGGGATCGCCAGCCTCCCCGCAGCGGAGTGGTAGGGCGTGCGCGGCCGCATAGGCGCTGAAATAAACGGGTGTAAGATCGGGATCGACGGCCAGGGCATAGGTCCGCGCGATCGACTGGAGCCGGGTTAGCGGTGGCGGTGCTGCCTTCGCTTTCGTCGCCAACAGCTTTGGGGCGGCTGCTGTCGCCGGCGGCGGCGCGGTGGCCGCGGCATAGGGCAGCGTGACGGTCACCATTTGGTGGGCCTCAACACCGAAGCGGCTGGTCGCAAGCACATTCAGCGTGAAGTGCAGCGTGGTTGGCCGCGACTTTTCGCCCAGATCACGAGCGATCCTGGGCGCCAGCCGGGGGGTCGAAATGACGCCTTGCGGGGTCATGTCCACATAGGCCGCACCGGAGCCGCCGGTAATCCGGAACGCGAACGGGAAGGGCGGCATGCCGCCCGGTGCGTCAGCGACCAAGTGGCCGAGCACCGCCCCGATTCCGAGGTGCGTGTCGATTGGGGAGGTGTCGGCAACGAAGGCGACATGTCTCGGCGGCGTCATGTCGCGAGCAATTTGCGCCTGGTCGATGGAGGGTGGTGCGGCAACATAGCGGGGCGGGATCGTGACCTGCGGCGCTCCGCCGGACGCGTTGAGCTGGTAGGCCAGCACCGTGGCGGCCACACCGATGACGCCGACGAAGCTCAGGGCCGCGACTGCCGTCATTACGATGCGCGCTACGCGAAGCACGAGGTCGATGGCGCGCTGCTCCGGCGGGACCGCCGGATTGCGAGGTGAGCTATTCATGTCCCTGTCCTCAAGCCGTAATTCCCCGGCGGCACCGATCGAGATCGACCCGAGAACGTCACGGTGCGTTCCGGACCAGCCACGGTATCGTTACGGGGATCGCGCTCCTTGTGTTGGACGTACTTTGTACCAATAAGCTGCCAGATAGCCACGTCGGTCAGTAGAAAACAAAACGTCGATGGTCGGGGTGGTGCCCAGACATTTCCAATCCGAAGCCCAACCCGACTGCAAGAACATCGGCACAAAGGGGCTGCCAGGATTCTGCTCGCAGAACTGCCAAAAGGGCGCAGGGGGCGCGACCACGGTGGTCACATGCGCGCAGGCGGATCCATCCGCTCCAGGGTAGCAGGCATAGACGTGTCCACCCATGCATCGCCAACTCGCGATATTTGCATGCACCGCCGCAAGCACCTCGGCCGGGTCCTGCGGACCAGTATAACCGGGGGGAGGGTCCGCGTCGGCATAGGCGCTGGTATGCCGTACTGCTCGGCAGTAGGCGAATACGTTCTGATAGGTCTTGGGGGTTGCCTGGGGTGGCGCAGGTTGCGATCCACGGTCGCCAGGCGGGGCAGGGAGCGTGTTCGCCAAGGCGCGGGCGGTCATCGCCCCTTCGATCCGAAACAAAAAGAGAACGACGGCGCAGAAATGCCAGATCGAGTATCCAACGGTTGTGCCGCGCGCGCGTGCCATCAACGCTTCCTCCCTCCCCAACCCGGTCCCGTCATGACAGGGCCGAATCCAAGCCGCACAACCAAGCAGAGCGGAAACGCGGCGGCAGGACCCAGGCGAAGCAACGATAACAACAGAACGATGCGGTTGGCAACAGATGGCGCCATTTCTCGCGGAGAAATGGGTGAAGGAGGCGGTGAGAAACGAACCTGGCGATGAACCGACCGCTGCCCTGGATTCGGGAGAGACGTCCCGCATCGGCCGTCGACGCGCTGCAGGGGATGAAAATTTCTCTATGGCCTGCCGGCGGGGAACTCCATTTCGATTTTCATAGCAGGGGCGAGCCCTGGAAAGCATGACGGCGGCCCGCGCTGCGTTCGACGAGATCGTCTTTTTTGGTTCTCCGCTGTTTGGAGTGGGTAGCGGGTCCGTCCGGCAGCTCGGGGCAGGGTGCCCAACTTGCCCGAGTCTGGCGCCGTGCTCGCCGCCGTCAAGGACGCTATGCGCCGCGCGAATAGCGCGGTGGCCCGCGAAGAGATGGGCCATCCTTGACCGCGGCTCCGCACGTGGCCCTGGGAGGGTTCAGGCCGGGACGGAGAAACGGCGCCCAGCTGAACCGAGACACACCCCAGGAAGGACTCAGATAGGGCGGCCTATCCACACCAAACAGCGAGGAGGCCCTCATACTTGGCAATGCGGCTGATACCGCCACCGCACCGACGGCGCCCCCCCCTACCCCTCGCCCGCCGCAAACCGCACCGCCTCCTCCGCCGCCCGGAACAGCGCGCGCGCCTTCTGCCGGCACTCCTCCTGTTCCGACCGAGGATCGGAATCCGCCACGATCCCGGCCCCCGCCTGCACGTACATCACCCCGTCCTTCACCAGCGCGGTGCGCAGCCCGATGCAGGTATCCATCGTCCCGTTGGCAGCGAAATAGCCGATGCAGCCGGCGTAGATGCCGCGGCGAACGCTCTCCAGCTCCTCGATGATCTCCATCGCGCGGACCTTCGGCGCGCCCGACAACGTGCCGGCCGGAAACCCTGCGATCAGCGCATCCAGCGCATCGCTCCCCGCCGCCAGCCGCCCTTCGACGTTGGAGCTGATGTGCATCACATGGCTGAACCGCTCGACGACGAAGCTTTCGGTCACCTTCACCGACCCCAGCTCCGCCACCCGGCCCACGTCGTTGCGGCCGAGGTCGAGCAGCATCAGATGCTCGGCCCGTTCCTTCGGATCGGCCAGCAGCTCGGCCTCCAGCGCCTGGTCCTCCTCATGGGTCGCGCCGCGGCCCCGCGTGCCGGCGAGCGGCCGCAACGTCACCACCCCGTCGCGCAGCCGCACCAGGATTTCCGGGCTGGAGCCCACGATCGCGAAGCCGCCGAATTCCAGATAGAACAGGAACGGCGCCGGATTGATCCGGCGCAGCGCGCGATACAAGGCGAACGGCGGCAGCGCGAACGGGGCGGAGAAGCGCTGGCTCAGCACCACCTGGAACGCATCGCCGGCGGCGATGTACTCCTTCGCGCGCTCGGCCGCCGCCATGAACGCCTCCGGTGTCATGGTGGACGCCGGGGCCGGCGGCGGCGGCAGTGCGACCGGCGGCGCCGGGCGCGGCAGCGGGCGTTCCAGCGCGGCGCGCGCCTCGGCCAGCCGCGCCTGCGCCGCCGCCCAGGCCGCCTCGGGGGGGACGCCGGCGCGCGGATAGACCGGCGCGGCCAGGGTCAGCTCGTCGTTCACGTTGTCGAAGATCGCGAACAGGGTGGGGCGCAGCAGCAGCCCGTCCGGCACCCCGATCGGGTCGGGATTCTTCGCCGGCAGCCGCTCCATCAGCCGCACCATGTCGTAGCCGAGGTAGCCGACCAGGCCGCCGGCCATCGGCGGCAGGCCGGGCGGCACGTCCATGCGGGTCTCGGCGATCAGCGCGCGCAGGCTTTCCAGCGCCGGGCGGTCGTCCGGCACGAAGGCGTGCGGCGCGGCGGCGGCATCGCGGTTCACCTCGGCCCGCCCGTCGCGGCAGCGCCAGACCAGGTCGGGGTCCATGCCGATCACGGAATAGCGCCCGCGCGCGGCACCGCCCTCCACGCTTTCCAGCAGGAACGCGTTCGGCCGCCCTTGCGCGAGCTTCAGGAACGCCGCCACCGGCGTTTCCAGGTCCGCCACGCCGCGCCAGCTCACCAGGCTGCCGCGTCCGCTGTCATAAACTGCGCGGAACCCGGCAAAGCCGGTGGCAAGCGGGGCGTTCATCGGGGAACCTCGTTCTATTGGCCGCTGTTGACGAAACTGTCGAATTCGGACCGGTCGATCCGCGGATGCGCGCGGGTGCGCAACGCATCGGCGAAGCTGGTCGCGACGTCGCCGGCGATCGAGCGGGTCAGCACGCTGCGCAGCGCGTCGTAGCCTTGCGGATCCTGCTTCGGGTCGGGCCGGACGATCTGGTCCGGCACGGCGAGCAGGAACGCATCGGCCGTCTGCACCATCGTCGGCTGGTTGGGCTTCAGGGTGAACAGCACCCGCTGCAATGTGGCCGGCAACCCGTCGGTCGGGCCGGCACGGCCGATCAGCCCGGTCGGATGCACCCCGAGCCCGGCTGCCGCCGCGGCGGTGGCGAAGGGCTGGCCGCCCTGCACGGCAACCAGCACGCGGGTGGCAATCCGCTCGGCTTCCTTGCGCCGCTGCGCCGCGGTCCAGTGCGCCAGAACCGCGGCCTGCACCTGGGCGAAGGGTTTCTCGGTTGCCGGCGTCACCTTCTCGACCGTGAGCGCATAGTAGGCCGAGCCGCCGCCCGGGATCGGCACCTCGGTCAACTGCGCCGGCGGCTGGCCGGGCGCGGTGGCGAAGGCTTCCTGCAGGATCGCCTTGCGCAGCGCCGCCGGGCCGGGGATCGGCGCCGGCTTGCCCTCCGGCGTGGTGCCGGCCTTGTCCAAGGTGCCTTCCAGACCGACCAGCCCGACATCGCTCGGCAGCTTCGACAGGCCGGCGCCGGTGCCCAGCACGTTGTCGATCCGGTTGGCGACATCGTAGATGCGGCTCGCGGCCCGATCGGCTTTCACGCGGGCGGCGACCTGCTCGCGCACCGCGGCAAAGGTCCGGGCCTTGCCCGGCACGATCTGCGTGACTTTCAGCACGTCGCTGCCGAGCCCGGTCGCGACCGGCCCGACCACCGTGCCTTGGGTCGCGGCGAAGGCGGCCTTGGCGAGCGCCGGGTCGGGCAGCCCGTCCGCGGTCGTGTTCGGCAGGTCGACCGCGGTGCCGCCGGCGGCCCGCGCGGCCGCCTGCATCGCCGGCCAATCGGCGCCGCCCTGCCATTTCTTCGCCAGCGCTTCCGCCTGCGCCGGATCGTGCATCACCAGCACCTGCAGGCTGCGCCGCTCGGGCCTGACGAAATCCGCCTTGTGCTGGTCGTAGTAGGTTTGCAGCTCTGCCGGCGTCACGGTGATCGTCTTCGCCAGCGCGGCGGTGGTCAGCACCACCGCCTTGATCTTGCGATAGGACGGCACCCGGTACAGCCACGGGTGATTGGCGTAGGCGCGTTGCAGCGCAGCCGCGCTCGGCGCCGGCGGCGGCGGCGCGGCGGCGAACGGAACCTGGGCCACCAGCGCGGACCGACGCTCGGCGCTGAACGCGAACAGCCGGTTCACGAGCAGCGCCGGCGGCGCCACCCCGGCCGTAAGCGCGCCCACCATCTGCTGCTGGGCGATCTGGCCGCTGATCATGCCGAGGAAGCGGTCCTCGCTCAGCCCGTTGTTGGCCAGCACGGCGTTCAGCTTCGCCCGGTCGAAGGTCCCGCCCGGCCCCTGGAAGGCCGGCATGGCGAACACCGTCTGGCGCACCGCCGCATCCGGCACGGCGATGTGCAGGCGGCGGATTTCGCCGTCGATCGACGCCTGGGCGATCACCTGATCGAGCGCGGCTTGCGCCACCTTCCGGCGCAGCGCGGCGGTGACGTTCTGGCCCTGCGGCAGGCGTTCCTCGGCCACCGCCAGGTCGCGCTCGAACACCTCGTTGAACTGCGCTGGCGCGATCGTGCGCCCGCCGACCTTGGCGACCCAGGTGGACGTGCCGATCTGACTGACCACGCCGCCGATGCCCCAGACGACGAAGGCGATCACCATGAGCCCGAACAACAGCCGGACGGGCCAGGTTTCCAGGGCGCGGCGGAAGGCGGCAAGCATGGGCGGATCCGGCCAAAGGGGGGGACGAGACGGCGCGGCTTCCTATACGGGCGCCCTGCGGCCTTTGCCAGCGGGCGACCGGGGGGGCCGGAGAGATCGCCGCGCCCGGCCTCGGGTTGCCCGCCGCCGCGGCCGCAGGCCATTCTGGCCGCTGCCATCCTGCAAACAAGCGCATACCCCACCGGATTTGCCCGACGGGCGTGCCGAAGGAGGACACCGATGCCCCAGCTGATTGCCGGGAACTGGAAGATGCACATGCTGCGCGCCGAGGCCGTGGCGCTCGCGCAGGCGCTACGCACGGGCGCCGCCGGGGGCGCGGCAGAGCTGCTGGTCTGCCCGCCCTTCACCGTCCTTGCCGCCGTCGCCGAGGCGCTGGCCGGGAGTGCCGTCGCCGTCGGCGGCCAGGACTGCCACCAGGACAAGCAGGGCGCGCATACCGGCGACGTCTCCGCGCCAATGCTGCGCGATGCCGGGGCAAGCTGGGTGATCCTCGGCCATTCGGAGCGCCGGCTGAACCACGGCGAGACCTCCGAACTCGTGCGCGAGAAGACCGTGGCCGCCGTCGCCGCCGGCCTCACCCCGATCGTCTGCGTGGGCGAGACCGCGGACCAGCGCGCCGGCGGGGGCGAGGCGGAGGCAGTGGGCTGGCAGCTTTCCGGCAGCCTGCCGCAAGGCTTCGCCGATGGGCCTGGCGGCGTGCTGGCCTACGAGCCGGTGTGGGCGATCGGCACCGGCAAGACCCCGACCGAGGACGAGGTCGCCGACATGCACGCCTTCATCCGCGCCGAACTCGTGCGCCAGTTCGGCGACGCGGGGGCGCAGGTCCGTATCCTGTATGGCGGGTCGGTGAAACCCGCCAACGCCGGCGCCCTGCTGGCGCTGCCGGAAGTCGGCGGGGCGCTGATCGGCGGCGCAAGCCTGACGGCGGCCGATTTTCTGGCGATTGCCGGAGCGGCGGCGCGGGGGTAAGAGCCTGCGCACTGAAGCCGGGACGGGCGCCGCTCGCCCCGGCCTTCCCGCGTGCGAGGATGGTCCGCCCCATGATGGCGATTCTGATGGTGATCCAGGTTTTCGTCGCGATCGCGCTGATCGGCGTCGTGCTGATCCAGCGCAGCGAGGGCGGCGGCCTCGGCATCGGCAGTTCCCAGGGCATGGGCGCCTTCATGTCCGGCCGCGGCACGGCCAACCTGCTGACCCGCGCCACCGCGATCCTGGCGGCGGCGTTCCTGGGGCTGTCGCTGGGGATGGCGCTGCTCAACCGCGGTGCGTCCACGTCGGGGTCCGGGATCCTGTCCGGGCCGCCGGCCGCGCCGGCGCATGTGATGCCGGCCCCCGGCGCGCCGGCCGGCGCCGGTAGCGCGGCGTCGGTGCCGACGAGTCCCACCGAGTCCGCTCCGGCGCCAACGGGGCCGGCGCCAGCGGGGAACGCTCCGTCGGGCGGCGCCGCGAACGGTCCTGGCGGCCCTGCCCCGTCTGCGGCGGCCCCGTCTGCGCCAACGTCCTCTGCGCCAGTCCCGTCTGCGCCGGCCACGTCATCGCCGGCCACGTCTGCGCCAGCCCCGTCTGCGCCAGCCCCGTCTGGGCCAGCCCCGTCTGGGGCAGGCTCGTCCGCGGCGACTCCCGGCGCAGCGGGGACAGGCGGGCCGACCTCGTCCGCCCCCGCGGTTCCGCACTGATCGCCGCGACATGGCCGCATTGCGCCACATGACCGGCACGGGCCCCGCGCCCGCCCCCGCCCTCGCGACCTGAGGTAGCCATGACCCGCAGCGACGACGTCGCAGCCGGCCGCAACCGGCGGGACGGCCGCGGCCATGGCGCCGGCCGCCGTATCATCATCTCCGACCCGGCAAGACGGGGCTTGCGCCCGCCCGAGTCGGGTTTCTACAACGGCCGTCCATGACCCGGTTCGTGTTCATCACCGGCGGCGTGGTGTCCTCCCTTGGCAAGGGTATCGCCTCGGCGGCGCTCGGCGCGCTGCTCCAGGCCCGCGGCTACACGGTGCGGCTGCGCAAGCTCGACCCCTATCTGAACGTCGATCCGGGGACCATGAGCCCCTACCAGCACGGGGAAGTTTTCGTTACCGACGACGGCGCGGAGACCGACCTCGACCTCGGCCATTACGAGCGCTTCACCGGCGTCGCCGCCGCCCGCGCCGACAACGCCACCACCGGGCGCATCTATGCCGACGTGATCGCGCGCGAACGCCGCGGCGACTACCTCGGCGCCACCGTGCAGGTGATCCCGCACATCACCGACGCCATCAAGGACGTCATCGTCGCCGGCACCGAGGCGTTCGATTTCGTCCTGGTGGAGATCGGCGGCACCGTCGGCGATATCGAAAGCCTGCCGTTCCTGGAAGCGATCCGTCAGCTCAGCAACGAGCTTGGGCCGGAGCGGTCGATGTTCGTGCACCTGACCCTGGTGCCCTACATCCCCTCGGCCGGGGAGCTGAAGACGAAGCCGACCCAGCATTCGGTGAAGGAGCTGCTGAACGTCGGCATCCAGCCGCAGATGCTGCTGTGCCGCTGCGACCGCCCGATCCCGGAGGCCGAGCGGCGCAAGATCGCGCTGTTCTGCAACGTCCGCCCGGAAGCGGTGATCGCGGCGCTGGATGTGGACACGATCTACGCCGTGCCGCTGCGCTACCACGCGGAAGGCATGGACCGCGAAGTGCTGCGCCACTTCGCCTTGCCGCACGACCACGCCCCCGACCTGTCGCGTTGGGAACGCATCGTCGAGATCGTGCGCGCGCCGGAGGGCGAGGTACGCATCGCCGTGGTCGGCAAATACACGAACCTGCTCGACAGCTACAAATCGCTCGCCGAGGCGCTGGTGCACGGCGGCATCGCCAACCGGGTGCGCGTGCAACTGGTCTGGATGGACAGCGAGGTGTTCGAGCAGCCGGGCACGGTCCAGCGCCTGGAGGATGTGCACGGCATCCTGGTCCCCGGCGGCTTCGGCGAACGCGGCACGCCGGGCAAGATCGCGGCGGTGCGCTTCGCCCGCGAACGCAACGTGCCATTCTTCGGCATCTGCTTCGGCATGCAGATGGCGGTGATCGAGGCGGCGCGGAACCTGGCGGGCCTGGCGGATGCGTCCTCCACCGAGTTCGGGCCGTGCGCGACGCCGGTCGTGGGCCTGCTGACCGAATGGGCGCGCGGCAACGAGATCGAGCGCCGGCGCGAAGGCGGGGACCTGGGCGGGACGATGCGGCTCGGCGCCTTTCCGGCGGTGCTCGCCGAGGGCAGCCTGGTGCGCGAGATATACGGCGGCGCGGCGGTGATCGAGGATCGCCACCGCCACCGCTACGAGGTGAACGTGCACTACCGCGACGTGCTGGAAGCGACCGGCCTGCGCTTCTCCGGCATGTCGCCCGACGGGGTGCTGCCGGAGATCGTGGAACTGCCGAGCCATCCGTGGTTCGTGGGCGTGCAGTACCATCCGGAACTGAAATCGAAGCCGTTCGCCCCGCACCCGCTGTTCGCCGGGTTCATTGCGGCGGCGGTGCGGCAGATGCGGTTGGTGTAGTACCAACCCGTTCGGGTTTTGACTCTCGCCCTTGCGTGTTGGCCCGGCGCCTCCCGTCATGGCCGGCCCTGAGCCGGCCATCTGCGCACGGACGATCCGGGGGTAGATGGCCGGC
>JABBNW010000319.1 GCA_019352115.1 Pseudomonadota bacterium | reverse complement strand
AGTTCATGGTTTGTCCGCTTATGCTACAGAAATGGGCCGTTCGTTAGTTCTGGCCAATGCAGCGCGCTGGCGTGCGGATTGTTGACGACATTGGCCCCATGCCCGGCCAGCACGACCAGCCTCGCGAAGCCCAACGTCAAAGACATGGCCCTGAGCACCGTCTCGGCGGCCTTGGTCCGGGACGCGAGATCGAGCGTCGGGTTGAGCTGTGGCGCGGGGTCGTTCGGGTCAGATGCTCGATGGAGCCCCAGCGCGTCGTTCACGAGCTTGCCGGCATAGATCGGACCCGTCGCCTCGACGAAGGCGAAGGACGAAACCGCTGCGAGCTTGAACCGGCCCCAGGCTCGTTTCGCCCGCGCCTTCACCCGAGCTGACAAATCAGTTGCGGCAAGGTCTGGCCCGCCGGAGCAAGAGCGGAGAGCCGGGATGAGCAGGACGGGAAGCCGCAACTCCTCGACGTCCGAGGCGAATCGACGGTGCGCCGTAGTGAGACCGAAGAAGCCGGCGAAGCCGAGCGTCTGGATGCGAGGATTCACGCTTTCGAGCGCGCGGCGGAACACTTCCGAGCGGACGTCGATGCAGAAGGCGGCCTGAAGCAGGGGCCGATCATGAAGCGCCCAGGTGGAGCCCTCTGCGAGCGTGGACGCCAGCGCCCGCTGCGCGGAACGCTCCGCTGCCTCCTGCAGGATGACGTCGGTCATGAGATCGGCGGTCGCCTCGACCGGCGCGGCATGGCCTGCACGGACGCTCGCCCACCTGTCGGCGATCTCAGCGCCGTAGCGGAGGAATAAGGCCTCTTCCCAAATCAACCGGATCGCGATGAAGTCCGTGATCGTCCGGTCCGATCCGCCGGCGAGTTCTGCCTGCCAGAGCTTGTAGCGCGCATACTGCGCCCAGCCGCCCAATGTCATGAGCATCTGGTGGAAGTAGGTCTCCATGGCCTCTTCCCCGACGGCAAGCCGATCGGCGATGCGGGCGATAGCGGTGATGGCGCTCTCGGGGGCCTCTGAGACGTGGAGCGTGAACCCGGACAGTCCCGCGATCTCGGGCGTCAGGTCGTGCGTGGTTACCGCCCGCCAGGCCGCGTAGGCGCTCCTGCCGCGCGGCGCGGCCCAGAGCGCTTGGCCTTCATCGAAGTATCCAGCCGCCCAGGCGCCGAACCGCTCGGCGATCAGACCCGGCCAGTCAATACCGGAGATCTCGGCAGCTAGGTCCGCGATCGTCGGCAGGGCGATCGGCTTCGGCGCGTCGGAAGCGGCGGCGGCCTTCAGCGCTCTCAGGTCGCTCGGCCGCAGATGAGACGGCGCGTTCGACCAGGCCGCGAGCAGGTCCTCATCGGAGATCGCGCCGGAGGAGATACTCTCGCGATACCAGTCCCGTGGCATGGTCACCGCAGCGCCCGCGACGCGCGCAAGGCGCGCGCCCGCTGTTGCGAGGCTCTCGCCTGTCTGACCCAGGAAGGGATTGACCGCGACGCTCGACGCCAGAGGCCAGACCGGAGGGACGGCCCGACCCGCGCGATCCGCCGTGGTCTCGACAACAATAAGAGGGGCCGGCGTTGAGGCGATCAGATGCGACATTTTCAATGCTCCTCGAAAACTCTGACCGGTAACGGTGCGCCTCGCGCGGACCAGCCGCCGACGACCCGGTCAAAGACCGCGTTGGCGTAGAAGCCGTTGGAGAGGTGCACGCGCAGGCCGACGGCGGCGGGGTGATTGGCCCAGAGCGGGAACACGGCCTGCACGACGGCGACCAGACCGAAGCTGATGACGGCCAGCGCGATAAGCGCCCACTGCAGTGGCCCCGGCGAAGGCGTACCCGGCAGTGTGCCTGCTGTAAGGGAGGTCGCCGTCGTCTGCAGAGCGAAGTAGCCGACCGAGGTGGCAACCGCGTAAACGGCCGCGCGCCGGGTGAGCGCCCTGGGCGCCGCGTCGGCGAACCCCTGCGCCAGCATGTAGGCGACGCCGAAGATCAGGATGGCTCCCAGCGCGATCGCCTGGGGCGACTTGTGCGCCAGGCCGAAGCCGAGCCCCACAAGCACATAAATGGCGAGCGCGGTGATGAAGGCGCGCCCGACGGCGCCGGCGTCCGGAATGGCGACCGGGCCTGGCCTGCGGATCGCGGTCACCCGCTCCACGGCGCCGCCGGACGCGAGGAAGGAATGGGCCTTGTAAAGCGAGTGCGCAACGATGTGCAGCAGCGCCAACGGGAAGAGCGCCAACCCGCATTCGAAGATCATGAAGCCCATCTGCGCCACGGTCGACCAGGCGAGCGAAGTTTTCACGGCCGGCTGGGTCAGCATCACGAGGCTGCCGAACAGCGCCGTCAAACCACCGACCATGACGAGTATCGCGAGCACGCCTGGGGCCAGCAGCATGACGTCGGCGAAGCGGATCAACAGAAACCCGCCGGCGTTGATCACGCCCGCATGGAGGAGCGCCGATACCGGCGTGGGTGTCTCCATGACCTCGGTCAGCCAGCCATGGGTCGGAAACTGGGCGGACTTCAACATCGCGGCGAACGCCAGCAGCCCAGCCGCGACGACGGCAAGATTTCCGCCTTCCCCTGCGCGAGCGGCCCTCAGGATCGAACCGATGTTACCCGAGCCATAGGCCGCGGCGAGCGCCACGGCTGCGGCGATCAGCGCGACGTCTCCCATGCGCGCTGTCACAAACGCCTTCCGGGCCGCACGCTGCGCGGCCACCCGCTCGGGGTAGAATAGAAGAAGCCGGTGCAGGAACAGGCTGGTGGCGATCCAGGCGAGAACGAGCTGGATCAGATTGCCGGCGGCGACGAGCAACAGCACCGCGGCGAGCGTCAGGCAGAGCCAGCCCGTGAAGGCGCCTTGCCGGGCCTCGCCGTCCAGATAGGTTCGGGCGTAGCGGACGACGACCCACCCGACGAAGGTGACCAGAAGCATCATCGTCGCGCTGACGGCGTCCAGGCGCACGGACAATCCGACCCCATGAAGACCGATTACGGGACTGACTCCGGGTCCAGTCAGGATCAGAAGGGCGACTGAAACCGAGGCCGCGAGCAGCGCCAGAAGTGCGGCCGCTTCGGAAATGACGGGCGCAAACAGGGGTCTGCGACCGGTGTTCGAGAAGCCTACGCACGCGCTGACCAACAGCAGAGCAGGTGCTAGCAAAGGCGAGAAATGGATTGGCACGGCATGTCCCCCTCGACGCGGATGTCGCTTCGAGGAGGCTCGTACTCGATCCCTTGGCGCTAAGAAAATTCATTGTTTCTCGCATACCGTTCGGTATAATAGAACGGTATGAAGAATCTGAACTACAACCACCTGCACTATTTCTGGGCCGTCGCGCACGAGGGAAGCCTGACCCGCGCGGCCGAGCAGATGAACCTGTCCCAGTCGGCGTTGTCGGTGCAGATCCAAAAACTCGAGCATCAGATGGGCCACAAGCTGTTCGAGCGCGTGGGCAAAAAGCTCGTTCTGACCGAGGCTGGCCAGATCGCGCTCGACTATGCCGATACGGTCTTCAAAGCCGGCGACGAGCTGATGAGCACGCTGCGCGGGCGTCCGCTCGCCAGCCGTCAGGTTCTGAGGGTCGGTGCCCTGACGACGCTCTCGCGGAATTTCCAACTCGAATTCCTTCGTCCGCTCGTGGGGCGTTCCGACGTGGAGCTGATCGTTCGCTCTGGCAACATGCGGGACCTGCTGGCTCAGCTCGACGCTCACGCGATCGACGTCGTCATCGCCAACAGCGCCCCTCCGCGCGATGTGCGTTCCACCTTGCGCAATCACCTGCTGAATGAGCAGCCGGTCAGTCTCGTCGGCCATCCAAGGTCCGACAAACGGCAGTTCAGGTTTCCCGATGATCTTCGGACCGAGCCCGTTCTCCTGCCGAGTTTGGATAGCGACATCAGGGTTGCCTTCGACCGGGTGCTGGAGCTTGCGGGGATCAGGCCCATCGTTCTCGCGGAGGTCGACGACATGGCGATGCTGCGGTTGCTCGCACGCGAACGCGAGGGCGTCACCCTCGTGCCGCCGATCGTCGTGCGCGATGAGCTAGAAACGGGCGTTCTGGTCGAGCACTGCAGGATACCGGAAGTCACGGAGACCTTTTATGCGATCGTGCAAAGGCGGCGATTTCCCAATCGGCTCCTGGGCGAGCTTCTTCCCGGCGACAAAGCGACGAATTCAGGGGCATGATGGAGCCGGCTCTGGTGCAAATATCGTAACGAGCCAAAGGTCGTGGTTGCGAGGTGTGCGATGTCGTCGCTTTATCGGGCTGCTAGGACTGCATCCCAGACAGCAGGCGCACGTCGACCCCGAAGACGCAGTCGACCGATGTTGAACTGCCCCTTGCGGATCCGTCGCAGCAGTTCGATCCCGGCGATGGTGATCGCGGCGGTCTTGAACCGCTTGAACCCGAGCATCGGACCGATCCGCGACTTCACGCCCC
>JABBNW010000318.1 GCA_019352115.1 Pseudomonadota bacterium | reverse complement strand
GTCTTCGTCGCCGGCCCGCCGGTCGTGGAACGACTCGGCGAGACGCGCAGCAAGCAGGAGCTTGGCGGGTGGGAAATCCAGACCGCGAGCGGGGCAGTGGACGACGCGGTCGCCACCGAAGACGACGCCTTCGCCGCCGCCCGCCGTTTCCTGTCCTACCTGCCGGGCTCGATCCACGAGCTGCCGCCGCGGGTGCGCAACTGGGACGATCCCGCCCGGCGCGACGAGACGCTGCTCGCCGCCGTGCCGCGCGCGCGCAAGCGCGCCTACCACATGCGCCGGATCATCGCCTGCGTGGTGGACACGGACAGCTTCTTCGAACTGGGCAGCCGGTTCGGCCGCTCGATCATCACCGGGTTCGCGCGCCTGGACGGCTGGCCGGTGGCCGTGCTGGCGGGCGACCCGCTGTATCATGGCGGCGCCTGGACCGCGGATGCCTGCCAGAAGATCATCCGCTTCGTCGATCTGGCCGAGACGTTCCACCTCCCCGTCGTGCATCTGGTCGATTGCCCGGGCTTCCAGGTGGGGCTGGCGGCGGAGCGCGCGGCGGTGATCCGCTGGGGGGTGCGCGCGATTGCGGCGATCTGCCAGACCTCGGTGCCCTGGTGCAGCGTGATCGTGCGCAACGCGTTCGGCGTCGGCGGGCTCGGCCATCAGCCGGGCGGGCGGCTCGCGCTGCGCTACGCCTGGCCGTCGGCAAGCTGGGGCTCCCTGCCGCTGGAAGGCGGGGTAGAGGCGGCCTACCGGGCGGAGATCGACGCCAGCGCCGACCCGGCGGCGAAACGGGCCGAGATCGAGGCGCGGCTGGAGGCGCTGCGGTCCCCGTTCCGCTCCGCCGAGTCCTTCTGGGTCGAAGAACTCATCGACCCGCGCGACACCCGCCGGCTCTTGTGCGACTTCGCAGCCCTGGCCGCCCCGCTGCGCACCCAAGGCCCGGCCCGATTCGGGCTGCGTCCCTGAGCGCCGCCGGGCCGCCCGCCGCCATCGCAGGCCCCGACTGGCGCCGCCCGTCCGGCGCCGCTATTGTCTGCCCGCCTTGCCCGACCCGCCGGAGAACCATGCGGCGCGTACCCGGGGGCCTGGCCAAAGACCGGAGGCTTGCTGCTTGACCCGCTTTCGCGCCGCCCTGCTGGCCCTTGCCTGCTTGTTGCCGTGCCTGCTCGTCGCCGCCGTGGCGGCGCCCTTCGCCGCGGCCGCCCTCGCAGCGCCGCGGGCGGCGCCGGCCGGCGCCGCGCTGCAACCGGGCGGGACGATCCGCGCCATCCAGGTGGTCGGCAACAAGCGGATCGAGACCGGAACCATCCTCTCCTACATGCTGGTCCGCCCGGGCGACCCGTTCAGCGCCTCCCTGCTCGACCAGAGCCTGAAGACCCTCTACGCCACCGGTCTGTTCCAGAACGTGAGCCTGACCCGTGCCGGCGACGACCTTGTCGTGCACGTGAGCGAATATCCGCTGGTGAACACGGTGGCGTTCGAGGGCAACCACGCACTTACGGACAGCGAGCTCGACAAGGTGGTGCAGTTGCGCCCGCGCGCGGTGTTTACCCGCGCCGCGGCGGAGGCGGACCGCAAGCGCATCCTGGATGCCTACGCGCAGAAGGGCCATTACGACGCGACGGTCACCCCCGAGATCATCCGCCTGCCGGAAAACCGGGTGAACGTCGTCTTCGAGATCAACGACGGCCCCTCCACCCTCATCAGCCGCATCACCTTCACCGGCAACCACGCCTACGGCCAAGGCCGTCTGTCGGAAGTGATCAACTCGCGCGAGGAACGCTGGTGGGCGTTCCTGTCCACCGCCGATCAGTACAGCCCGCAGCGGCTCAATCTCGACAAGGAGCTGCTGCGGCGGTTCTACCTCAGGCACGGCTACGCCGCGTTCCGCGTGGTCTCGGCGACCGCGGAGCTGGCGCCGGATCGCAAGGCCTTCTTCCTGACCTTCGTGGTGCACGAGGGACCGCGCTACCGGGTCAGCTCGATCGCCATCCACTGCACCCTGAAGGGGATCACGCCGGCGGAACTCGCCCGGGAGTTGCAGTTCGAGAAGGGCGACTGGTTCGATGCCGAAGCCGTGCAGCGCAGCGCCGACCGGATGGAGGACTACGTCCGCAGCCACGGCTTCGCCTTCGTGCAGGTGACGCCGCGGGTTAAGCGCGACGAGAAGAACCACACGATCGCGATCGACCTCGACGCGGGCCGTGGCCCGCGGGTGTTCATCGAGCGCATCGACATCGTCGGCAACACGCGCACCCGCGACAGCGTGATCCGCCGGCAGTTCCACCTGGCCGAGGGCGATGCGTTCAACGCCGGCTCGCTCCGACACACCGAGCAGCGGCTGAAGAACCTCAACTACTTCGGAAACGTCTCTGTCACCGCCGCGCCGGGCTCCTCGCCCGACCAGGCGCTGGTGACGACCCGGGTCACCGAGAAGGCGACCGGCTCGCTCAGCCTGGGTGGCGGCTACTCCACCGACGTGGGCGCGCTGGCCGATGTCGGCGTCAGCGAGAACAACATCATCGGCAGCGGCGTCGACGCCGGGATCAACGGCACCCTGGCGCAGAAGCAGAGCTCGATCGACCTCTCCGTCACCGACCCCTATTTCGAGAACCGCAACCTGCTGCTCGGCGGGGACGTGTTCCTGCTGAACTACTCGAACCTCGGCACCGCGCCGTACGACGAAAGCCGGGTCGGATTCTCGGCGCGCGCCGGCTACAACTTCACCACCCATCTCCAGCAGGTCTGGAGCTACGAACTGGTCGGCCGGACGGTGAACAACATCGTCTCCGGTTCGAGCCCGTACATCTACGACGAGGCGGGCTACACCCTGCTGTCGCAGGTCGGCCAGGTGCTGACGCTCGACTATCGCAACAGCCCGATCGCCCCGACCAGCGGCTACATCCTGGCGCTGTCGACCGACCTCGCCGGCTTCGGCGGCAACGCCAAGTACCTGCGTACCCGACTGGACGGGGCCTACTACGTCCCTCTCGATCGCTTGCTCGGCAACGACTGGTTCATCCGGCTGCGCGCCAGCGTGGGGAAGTTGTTCCCGCTCGGCCACCAGGAGCAGATCATCGACAGGTTCTTCCTCGGCGGGGACAACCTGCGCGGCTTCCAGACCGGCGGCGCCGGGCCGCATGACGCAACCACCGGGGATTCGCTCGGCGGGCGCTTCATCTGGACGGAATCGAACCAGCTCAACTTCCCGCTGCCGGTCTCGCCCGACCTCGGGCTGTCCGGCCATGTGTTCGCCGATGTCGGTGCCTTGACCGAGGGCAATTTCGAGTCGAACAGGTGCCCGACCCAGCCGGGCGGGGTCTGTCCGGCGATCAACGCCTCCTCCGCACCGCGGGTCGGCGTCGGCTTCGGCATTTCGTGGCGCTCCGGGTTCGGCCTGATCAACATCGATCTGACGCCGTTCGTGATCAAGCAACCCGGCGACCAGACGCAGCTTTTCCGCTTTGGATTTGGAACGAGGTTCTAGTGCTCCATACTCGACGTATTGCCACGGCCGGTCTCGGCCTTGCGCTCTCCGCGACCCTGCTTGCGCCGGCCCTGGCGCAGCAGGCCAACAAGCAGTGGTTCATCCCGCACCAGGAAACGGCCCCGCGCCCGGCACCGCACCCGGTCGCCGCACCGGCGCCGGCGCCAACCGGCCAGCCTGCGGCGCCGATGGAGCTGAAGCTGCCGCCTGCGCCCGCCGTGCCGGACGTACCGCGCGGGCTGATGCCGCCGGCAACCGTCGTGGGCGTGCTGTCGGTGCCCGACGTGATGCGCCAGTCCACCGCCTATGAGCAGGCCGACAAGACGCTCGCCGTGCGCCGCCAGCAGTTGAACGAGGACGCGCAGAAGGAACAGGTCGCGCTGCGCAACCTCGGCCAGCAACTCGCGATCGACCGGGCGAAGCTCACGCCGGCGCAGATCCACGCGCGGGAGAAGACGCTGCAGGACCGCATCGCGACCTCGCGGCGCGAGTTCGCCGAGCGCAACCGCATCATCCAGGAACAGGGCCAGTTCGCCCTGGCGCAGATCCAGCGCACCCTGCAGGAGGTGGTGCAGAAGGTGGCCGCCTCCCGCGGCATGAACCTCGTGCTGCAGCGCCAGGCGGTGGCGGTGAACGTGCCGGAGTTCGACATCACGCAGGAAGTGCTGGATGTGCTGAACAAGGCGCTGCCCTCGGTCGCGATCCCGCCGGCCGGCGTCGCCCCGCTGGTGGAACACGCCCCGGCCGCGCCCGCGCTCGGGCACAAACCCGCGCCTGCGCACAAGCCGGTGCACCACTGAGCCGGAGCATGGAGGTTCCGGATCGCGCCGGCGACCCGCGCTTCTTCGGCCAGGCCGGGCCGCACGGCCTGGCCGCCGTCGCCGCCGCCGCGCAAGGGGACATCGCGCAGGGGGACATAACTCCAGGCGGCGGCGCGGACGGGCGCATGCTGCAAGGCGTGGCGCCGTTGCAGACGGCCGGGCCGCAGCACGCGAGCTACCTCGACAATC
>JABBNW010000317.1:1947-4496 GCA_019352115.1 Pseudomonadota bacterium | reverse complement strand
GGCGTGTCGTTGCCCGGAGGGCGCGGCGTATGGTCGCCCGCAGGGCGCGGCGTACGGTCGCCCGGACGGCGCGGCGCATGGTCGCGCGGGGAGCGGGGGGTGCGAGGCGGATCGCCACTGGTCATGCGGGGTCTCGATCGGCTAGGGCTGGCAGACGAGGGCGGGCACGCGATCTTATGCCCTCCGCGCGGCGTACCGGCGTATGCCGGGGAGATGCAGGTGGCGAGTACAGGCAGGACGGCACCCGGGGCAGCGGATGTGCCCGGCGGGCGCAGACAGAAGATGCGCACGCCCACAGCAGGCGCACCCGGGGCGGGCGCGACCCCGCGGGAAACAACCATAGCCGGGCCCAAGGCGCAACGGCCGGCGCACCAGTGGGCGCAACGGCGCCGCGGCCCACCCGGGGGGCGCCGACATGCCTGACGGGTCACCCGGGATCGGGCCGGCGACGTCCGACGCGCTGCTCACCCTGCCCAACCTCATCACCTTCGGGCGGCTGTGCGCCGTGCCGCTGGCGGTGTGGCTGGTGATCGACCATCGGCCGGGGAGCGCCTTCGTCCTGTTCCTCGCCGCCGGCGTCTCGGACGCGGTCGACGGCTGGCTGGCGCGGCGGATGGGCGGGTCGAACGCGCTGGGCGCGCTGCTCGATCCGGTGGCGGACAAGGCGCTGCTCGTCACCATGTATGTCACCCTCGCGGCGGTCGGCGAGGTGCCGGTTTGGCTGGCGATCCTGGTCGTCTTCCGCGACCTCGTGATCGTGGGCGGGGTGATCGTGCTGGGGTTGCTCGGCCGCGCGGTGGCGATCCGGCCGTTGTTCGTATCGAAGGCAAACACGATGCTGCAGATCGGGCTGGTGGCGCTGACATTGTTCGTGGCTTGGTTCGGTGCTCGGGGGCCGGTGGTGACGGACGGCCTGGCGCTGCTCACCTGGGCGGTGGGCGCGAGCACGCTCGCATCCGGCGGGGCCTACGTGTGGCGCGCGGTGCGGCGGCCATGACCGATCCGCTGCTGCCTCCGGATCGGCCGGGCGGGCGCAACAAACGGCGCGGGACCGGAACGCCACCGGTGAGCTCCGCGGGGATCCGGCTGCTGGGCGCGATCTCGCGCGGCAGTGCTGCGGGCGGGACGTTCGGGGGCGGAACGGTGCCGCCGCCGTCGGGGGCGTTCCAGGGCACCGCGCCCGGCGGGCCGGGCGGCAGCCCCGCCTTTGGGCCCTCGGATCCCCTGGCGTCCGGCTCATCTTCTTCTGGCCCGTCTCCCCCCGGTGCCTGGTTCGCCGGCGCCCCGGGCACGGGCGAGGGCGGATGGGACGCGCGGGCGACACCCGGGCCTGCCGCCCCGTTCTCTCCCGCCCCGCCCGCCGAGTCGCTTGGCGGGCCGCCATCCGGACTTTCCCTGCGACCGCCGCCGGGCACGCGCAGCCAGCGCATCCTGCTCGCGATCGGGCTGGTCGTGCTGGGCTGGCTGGTGCTGCGGCTGTTCGCCGGGGTGCTGGCGCCGTTCGTGACGGCGGCGGTGATCGCCTATGCGCTCGATCCGCCGGCCACGCGGCTGACCCGGCTCGGGCTGCCGCGCGGCGTGGCGGCGCTGGTGATGGTGCTCGCGCTGCTCGCCTGCGTGCTGCTGTTCGCGCTGCTGCTGTATCCGCTGATCCTGTCGCAGGTGGGGCTGCTGATCGGGCGGGTGCCGCAATACGCGCAGGACGTGCAGGTGTGGGCCAGCCACCTGGTGACGGAGATGCAGCGGCGCCTGGGGCCCGAGGCGGTGAATTCCAAACTGCGCGACCTCGTCAGCAGCCAGGCGGGGACGATGCTGTCGTTCGTGGCATCCACCGTGACGGGGCTGATCACCGGCGGCTTCGCGCTGTTCAACGTGCTGACCCTGGTGGTGGTGACGCCGGTGGTGGCGTTCTACCTGCTGCGCGACTGGCCGCGCATGGTGACGATGGTGGACGGGTGGTTGCCGCTGCGGTCGCGCACCACGATCCGCGCGCAGGCGCGCGAGATCGATCGCATCCTGTCGGCCTGGGTGCGCGGGCAGGCGCTGTGCTGCGTGATCCTCGGTTTGTATTACGCGGCGGCGCTGACCCTGGCGGGGCTCGACCTCGGGCTGATCGTGGGCATGTCGGCGGGCGTGCTGTCGTTCATTCCGTATGTCGGGTCGATCACCGGTGGGGTGGCGGCGATCGGGCTCGCCCTGGCGCAGTTTCCGACCTGGGCCGGGGTGATCCGGATCGGGGCGGTGCTGGTGGTGGGGCAGATCCTGGAGAACTACCTGATCTACCCGCGCTTCCTTGGCGACCGGGTGGAACTGCCGGCGGTGTGGGTGATCTTCGCGCTGTTCGCCGGCGGCGCGGCATTCGGCTTCCTCGGCGTGATGCTCGCGGTGCCGGCGGCGGCGACGATCGGCGTGCTATGCCGCTACTGGCTGCGGCGGTATCTGGACAGCCGGCTTTATCTGGATCCGTCGCGCTGACCGGCGCGCTGACCGGCCGCGATCCTGTTGGGAGGAACCTCCATGCCCGCATCGTCGTCTTCGGGCCTCGCGCC
>JABBNW010000317.1:0-1937 GCA_019352115.1 Pseudomonadota bacterium | reverse complement strand
GGGGGGGTAGTGCGGGGGCGGGGTGGGTTTGTCGCTAGCGCGCCGCACCGCCGTCGTCAGACGCGGTTCGCACCCGCTCAGGAACTGGTTGATCCTTACAGCCGCGTGGGAACTCCAGAACCGGATCGTTGTTTGAAGTCGACGTGACCGTCAGGCCACCAGGCGCGATCCCGCAACGATCTCGGCCGCGATTGCCGCCGGCGGCTCGGTCGCCAGCCGTTCGGCGATCGAGGCGTACGAGCCTAGGTGAGGCTCCAGGAAGCGCAGCGCGATGCCCGCCGCGTTGAAGCTCGCCGTGTCGTACAGCGCCCGTCCGCCCGGCGCGTTGACGTAGCAGGCCGCCCCGAGCCGCCCGGCGATGGCCAGGATGCGGTCCTGGCCGCGCAGCGCCGGGTCCACCCCAAGGCTACTTGACCGCAGGACGCGCCACGGAAGGCCGAGCTGTTCGGCGGCGTAGCGTAGAAGCCGCTCGATGTGGTCGAGCGGCGTGCCAGACAGGTCGCGGAACTGCTGCATCAGCGGCAGCGCGGCAGCCAAGGCCAGGGCCGGGAAGCGAGGGAACTGGCCGTCCATGTCCGCCGCCGCCGTGTCGCGGAAGCGGAGGTCGTGAATTAGTACGTCTTGCGGCGCCTTGCGGAGCGGCAAGGTCAGCCATTGCGACTCGCCCCGCGTGTCGCGCAGCTGATTGCGGTGCAGCCAGCCGCGGCGCGGAAACTGCACGCAATCGTACAGCACGAACAGATCGGTCGCGGCGAAGAGCCGGAAATAGCCGGCGTAGGGCACGAAGTATGGCTGCATGATCGCCACATGCAGGCCGCGCACTGGCGCCTCGGCGGGCCCGCTGCTATTGGCCTCGCTGATGCAGTCTCCTCTGACGCTCATGTCGAGCCCATGACCATGCGGATTCCCCTCCTGCGTCCGGGCCTGCCGCCGCTCGCGGCGCTGGCGCCCTACATCGAACGGATTGACGCCAGCCGGATGTATAGCAACTTCGGGCCCCTGGTGAGGGAACTGGAGGCGCGGCTCGCTGCACGGCACGGCCTTCCGACGACGGGGTTGGTGACGGTGACGAATGCCACGCTCGGCCTGACCGCAGCGATGGCGGCGCAGGGCGCCCCGGCGGGATCGCTCTGTCTGATGCCGGCCTGGACGTTCATCGCCTCCCCGCTCGCCGCGCTGTCTGCCCGACTAACACCATTCTTCCTCGATGTCGCGGCGGATTGGGCACTGCACCCGGAATTGGTGGAGGAGGCACTCCCTGGCCTTCCCGGGCCGGTCGGCGCGGTGATGCCGGTGGCGCCCTTCGGCCAGCCGATCGATCCCGCCGGCTGGGACGCGTTCCGTGCCCGCACGGGCATGGCCGTGGTCATCGATGCCGCCGCCGGCTTTGACGCGGCAACGCCGGGCACTGTGCCGACCGTCGTCAGCCTGCACGCGACCAAGGCACTCGGCGCCGGTGAAGGCGGCTACGTGATGTCCCACGACACCGCGCTGATCCGTCGGGTGCAGACCTACAGTGCCTTCGGCTTCTACGGATCGCGCAACGCGCAGCTGCCCGGATTCAACGCAAAAATGAGCGAATATTCGGCCGCCGTCGCGCTCGCCTCGCTCGATAGGTGGGAGACGACGCGCGCGGCGCTGGTGGTGCGTGCAGCGGCCTATCAGGCGGGCTTCGCGAGCAGCAATCTGGTGCAGATGCAGCCGGGCTTCGGCGATCGATGGGTCGCCAATACCTGCGTCGTCGGATTGCCCGCAGGCAGCGCCGAAGCGGTAACCGAAAGCCTAACCGAAGCCGGTATTGAAAGCCGTGCCTGGTGGAGCGACGGCGCGCACCGGCACCGGGCGACCGAGGCGCTGCCCCGTGCTTCGCTGCCCCGCACCGAAAGCTTGGCGGCGGCGACGCTTGGCTTGCCCTTCTACACGGACATGCCCGAGGC
>JABBNW010000316.1:3488-4504 GCA_019352115.1 Pseudomonadota bacterium | reverse complement strand
CCACACCCACCGCATCGCCCAGGCGCCGCAGCACCTCCGTGCGGCGGAACAGGCGCAGCAGCCACGGATCGGGGGTCGCCGCCGACGCCGTGGTTTCGAACCGGAATCGGTCCGACCAGGCGACCAGGGGACGGAACAGGATCTGGTCGTAGAGCAGAATGACCACGAGCATCGCCAAGATCGCCCAGCCCACCGCGGCAATGTCGCGCCGCTCCAGCGCAAGCGCGACGTAGGAGCCGATGCCGGGAAGCTGCCAACTGTGGTTGCCGACGGTGATCGCCTCCGACGCCACCACGAAGAACCACCCGCCGGACATCGACATCATGGTGTTCCACACGAGGCCCGGGATCGCGAAAGGAACCTCCAGCCGCCAGAATTTCTGCCAGCCGGTGAGGCGGAAGCTGCGCGCGGCTTCCTCCAGATCACCCGGCAGGGTGCGCAACGACTGGTACAGGCTGAAGGCCATGTTCCAGGCCTGGCTGGTGAAGATCGCGAAGACCGCCGCCAGTTCCAGCCCCATGACCTGGCCGGGGAACAGGTTCATGAAGAAGACGACGGTGAAGGTCAGGAAGCCGAGGATCGGCACCGATTGCAGGATGTCGAGCAGCGGGATCAGCACCAGCGCCGCGCGCCGGCTTTTCGCCGCTGCGGTGGCATAGGTGAAGGTGAACATCAGGGATGCCGCCAGGGCGGCGAACATGCGCAACGTCGTGCGCACGGCATAATAGGGCAACCGCGCCGGATCGAGACTGACCGCCAGCGCCCGCGGCGCCGCAATCGGCAGGAACGTCCCCGCCGCCACATGCGCGACGCCGATCAACGCCCCGAATACGACCACGATGGCCGCGAGATCCCACAGATTGGGCAGCCGCCTGGTGGCTATGAGGCCGGGTGCCGTGGGACGGGACATTCGGGGTTAAGGGTAGCAAGCAAGGCCAGGGGGCGTTGCCCCCTGGACCCCCACCAGGGGACAGTCGTCCCCTGGACCCCTCGGTGGGTTCGGAGCGGTTGGGGGG
>JABBNW010000316.1:0-3478 GCA_019352115.1 Pseudomonadota bacterium | reverse complement strand
GGGACAGGGCGCAATTGCGCCCTGTCCCCGCCCACCGCCCACGCCGCCCAGACGGCCCGCGACACCCCCCAACCGCTCCGAACCAAGTGAAGGGTTCCAAGGGCGATGCCCTTGGTGGGGGTCCAGGGGGCAACGCCCCCTGGCCTTGCTTGCTTCCTCATCCCAGCCCCCCCGTGCTGCCGAACCCGCCCGCACCGCGCGCGGTGGTGTCCAGGGAGGAAACCTCGTGCCAAGCGGCGCGGCTGACGGGCGCAAGCACGGCCTGGGCAATCCGGGTGCCCCGGGTGACGGTGAAGGCGGCGTCGCCCGCGTTCATGACGATCACCTGGATTTCGCCGCGGTAGTCTTCGTCGATCGTGCCGGGGCTGTTCGCCAGCACGATGCCGTGGCGGAGCGCGAGGCCGGAGCGCGGGCGGATCTGCAGCTCGTATCCCGGCGGCAGGGCGACCGCGAGGCCGGTCGGGATCAGGACGCGGGCGCCGGGGGCGAGGGTGACCGGGTCGGTGACGGCGGCCAGCAGGTCCATCCCGGCCGCGCCGTCGGTGGCGTAGGCGGGCAGCGGCAGGTCCGCGCCGTGCGGCAGGCGGCGAACGGAAATGGGAACGGTCATGCGAGTGTCGCGGCGATGCGGGCGGCGAGGCGCTGGGCGACCTCGGTCTTGGGCAGGCGCGGCCAGTCCTCGATGCCGGCGGCGGTGACCAGGTGCACGGTGTTGTCCTCCCCGCCCATGATGCCGGTTGCGGGCGACACGTCGTTGGCGACGATCCAGTCGCACCCCTTGCGCAGCCGCTTGGCGGCGGCGTTTTCGTCCAGCGCGTCGGTTTCCGCGGCAAACCCCACCACCAGCCGCGGCCGGTCGGGACGCGGGGCGGAGAGCAGCGCGAGGATGTCGGGGTTGGGCACCAGGTCGAGCATAGGAGGCGGCGCGCCGGGGGATTTCTTGATCTTGCCGGACGCGGCGCTCGCCACCCGCCAGTCCGCGACCGCGGCGGCGCATACGGCGATATCGGCGGGCAGGGCGTCCAGGCAGGCGTCCAGCATCTGCTGTGCGGTTTCGACCCGCACGACGGTGACGCCGGCGGGGTCGGGCACGGTGACCGGGCCGCGGACGAGAGTGACCCGCGCGCCCAGGGCGGCGAGCGCGGCGGCGATCGCGTTTCCTTGCCGTCCGCTGCTGCGGTTGGCGATGTAGCGCACCGGGTCGATCGGCTCGTGCGTCGGCCCGCTGGTGACCAGCGCGTGCTTGCCGGCCAACGGACCGGGCGCGGGCGCCAGCAGGGCGGTGATGGCGGCGAGGATGGCGGGCGGCTCGGCCAGCCGGCCGGGGCCGAATTCGTTGCAGGCCATCGCGCCTTCGTCGGGGCCGACCACCTGCACCCCGCGCGCGGCGAGGGTCGCCATGTTCGCAACCGTGGCGGGATGTTGCCACATGCGCACGTTCATCGCCGGCGCCACCAGCACCGGCTTGTCGGTTGCGAGCAGCACGGTGGCGGCGAGATCGTCCGCCAGTCCCGTCGCCATGCGCGCCAGCAGGTCGGCGCTGGCCGGCGCGACCACCAGCAGGTCAGCGGCGCGGGAGAGCTGGATGTGGCCCATCTCGCTTTCGTCGGTGAGCGAAAAAAGATCGGTGTAGACCCTGGATTCGCTCAGTGCCTGCAACGACAGCGGGGTGACGAAATGCCCGGCCGCGCGGCTGAGCACGCAGGTGACGCCGCAGCCGGCGCCGCGCAGCAGCCGGACGAGTTCCAGCGCCTTGTAGGCGGCGATGCCGCCCGAGACGATCAGCAGGATTCGCTTGCCGAGGAGGTTCATGAGCGCGGGCCTTCTTCCCCCCTCCCCTTGTGGGAGGGGTTGGGGGAGGGGTAGCCGCCGCTCGGCAGGTCGGAGGGGCGCGTACCCCTCCCCCAACCCCTCCCGCAAGGGGAGGGGAGAAGAGGTGCGACGGACGGGGTCACAGCCGCCATCCGGAATGAATGGCCGCGATGCCGCCGGAGAGGTTGCGCACCTCCACCCGCGCGAATCCGGCCGCGCGCAGCATGCCCGCCAGGCGGTCCTGGCTGGGGAAGGTGCGGATGCTTTCGGCCAGGTATTGGTACGAGTCCGCATCGCCGGCCACGCGCGCGCCGAGCGCCGGCAGTACCTTGAACGACCAGGCGTCGTAGACCGGGGCGAAGGCGGCCACTTGCAGGCGCGAGAACTCCAGGCAGAAGAAGCGCCCGCCGGGGCGGAGCACGCGGTGCGCCTCGGCCAGCACGGCGTCCTTGTCGGTGCAGTTGCGCAGGCCGAAGGCGATCGCGACGCGGTCGAAGCTGCGGTCGGGCAGCGGCAGGTGCTCGGCGTCGGCGACCAGGATGTCGACGCCCGCCACCAGGCCCCGGTCCGTCGCCCGGTCGCGCGCCACCGCCAGCATCGCCGGGTTGATGTCCGACAGCACCACCGGCCCGCCGCCCATCCGCCGCCAGCCGAAGCTGATATCGCCGGTGCCGCCGGCGAGATCGAGCAGGGTGCGGGCCGGCCGCGGGTCGAGCGCAGTGAGCAGGATGCGCTTCCACACCCGGTGCACGCCGAGCGACATCAGGTCGTTCATCAGGTCGTAGCGCGGCGCCACGGTCGCGAAGACCTGGCGCACCAGCCCGGCCTTGGCGGCGGCGGGAACGCGGCGGAAGCCGAAATCGGTGTCCGGGGAGGGATTGGCGCTCATTCCTGCCACCCTATACGCTGCCGCATTGCCCCCGGAAACCGGTCAGGGTCCGCGCGTGCCCGAACTTCCCGAAGTTGAAACAGTGATGCGCGGCATGGCCGCCCGGCTGACCGGCCGGCGGCTGGTGCGGGTGGCGGTGCATCGGGCCGACCTGCGCTGGCCGCTGCCGCCGGGGCTGGAACGGCGGCTGACGGGCGCGGAGGTTCTGGGGTTCCGCCGGCGGGGGAAATACATCCTGATGCGGCTTGCCGGCGGGGACAGCCTGCTGCTGCATCTGGGCATGTCCGGGCGGATCGTGATCGCGCGCGCGGGGGCCAACGCGGTCACGCTGCACGAGCATTTCGTGGTGGAAACCGACGACGGCTGGCGGGTGGGTCTGGTCGATCCGCGCCGGTTCGGGTTCATCGACCTGGTGGCGACGGCGGCGGAGGATGGGCACCGGCTGCTGGTGGCGCTGGGGCCGGAGCCGCTGGAAGACGGGTTCTCGGCTTTGGGCCTGTCGGCGGCGCTGGCGGGGAAGCGGACGTCGATCAAGGCGGCGCTGATGGACCAGGGCGTGGTGGCGGGGCTCGGCAATATATATGTGTGCGAGGCGTTGTTCCGGGCGGGGATCAGCCCGTTCCGGGTGGCGGCGACGGTGCCGGGGGTGCGGGCGGAGCGGTTGGTGGCGGCGATCCGGGCGACGTTGACGGAGGCGATCGCGGCGGGCGGGTCGAGCTTGCGGGATTACGCGCAGCCGAACGGGGAGCTGGGGTATTTCCAGCATGCGTGGAAGGT
>JABBNW010000315.1 GCA_019352115.1 Pseudomonadota bacterium | reverse complement strand
CGGGGTCTCGGGACGGTAGAATGCTACCGGAGCGTGCGTTCGTCGATGCAGCTTCGCCTGTCGGCTCAGCGAGGCGCGAAGGCCGGCTTACGCTTTTCCACGAAGGCAGCCATGCCTTCCTTCTGGTCTGGCGTGCCGAACAGCGGCAGAAACAGGGTGCGCTCGGCCCGCACCCCTTCGGCGAGCGTCGTCTCGAACGCCCGGTTGACCGCTTGCTTGGCGAGCGCCACCGCAACGGGCGACAGCGCGGCGATTTTCGTGGCTAGCTTCATCGCCTCGTCCAGCAGATCGGCCGCCGGTACGACCCGCGCCACGAGATTGGCGCGCTCGGCCTCCGCGGCATCCATCATCCGTCCTGTCAGCACCATTTCCATCGCTTTCGCCTTGCCCACTGCGCGAGTCAGGCGCTGGGTGCCGCCGGCGCCGGGGATGATGCCGAGGTTGATCTCCGGCTGGCCGAACTTCGCGGTGTCGGCGGCGAGGATGATATCGCACATCATCGCGAGCTCGCAGCCGCCGCCGAGCGCGAAGCCGGCCACCGCGGCGATCACGGGTTTCTTCACCTTCGTCACCGTTTCCCACCGCGCGCCGATGAAGTCTTCCAGCAGGGCCTGCGGATGGGTGCGGTCGCGCATTTCCTTGATGTCGGCGCCGGCGGCGAAGGCCTTCTCGCTGCCCGTGAGCACGATGGCGCCGATCGCGGGATCGGCATCGAATGCGAGCAATTGCGTGCCCAGCTCCGTCATCAACTGGTCGCACAGCGCATTCAGCGCTGCCGGGCGGTTGAGCCGGATAAGCCCGACCGCGCCGCGTGTCTCGGCGAGGATGGTTTCGAATGTATCTGCCATATGGGCTCTCCGGTGCGGGCGGGCGCGGGCGCCGGTCGGCGCGGGCGGAACCCTGCCCGGGATTGGCCCAGCACGCAAACCGGGGCGGGAAGGTCCCGCCCCGGGCCTGGCGTGGTCGCGGGCGCTGTGTTCGCCCCTCCTGCGGCTACCGATGGCGCGGTGTTACGAGCTGACGCCGTAGTAGGCGTCGATCCCCTGCCCGTAGGCGCGATTGGACCAGTCGGGTGCGCTGCCGGCGGCGTAGGAGGGCGCCCCTTCGAGCCGGTCGCGGTCGAGATTGACGATGTAGCCGCCCTGGCGCGGGTCGTAGCGCAGGAGGCTCCAGGGCAGCGGGTGGTAGCTCTCGCCGAGGCCGAGGAAGCCGCCGAACGACATGATCGCGAAGGCGACCTTGCCGGTGCCCTTGTCGAGCATGACGTCGTAGATCGAACCGAGGCTGTCCCCGCGCGGGTTATAGACGCTCGTGCCGTTGACCTTGCTGGCGGCGATCAGGGTCGCGGTTTCATCGCGCGACAGATCGGGCGTCGGCGGAGAAAAGGCCGGACTGGTGGGGGTGTTGAAGCTGCTCATGATGCGTTTCCTTGCCGGGTGTTGCGTTCCGATCGATGTCGGGCAGCGTACCTCGGGGGCCGTCCTGGCGATTGCTATGCGGGCAAGGATCAAGTTGCAGCGAGAGAAGGCGCGGCCGGACGGTGCGGAAAAGGCACCATAGTAAATCCGGAATGAATATACCGTGTACGGGATGTGTCAGCCAATCGAAACGCATCGCGCTGAGCGCGGCGTCGGTTGCAGGCTGGCGGCGGGCGGAAGGGCTGCAGCGGCCGTCGGCCCGCGGGGTGGGCGCGAGGCAAACGCGAAGCGCGCGATCGGACGCGAAGGCAGCGCGCCGCGGCGGCGTTGTCGTCCTCGCTCACACCTGGGCCGGCCATGGGCGCGCCGGTAGGTCGGTCTGGCCCAGAACCCAGCCTTCCCAGCGCTGGATCCAAGGGTCCGCGGGCGCCGTGTCGGGTCGCGCGCCGGTCAGCACCGCCAGCACCGAGAGCACGCCGAGGAGGCAGTCGAAACGGTCTTCGCCGGCCGGATCGCCCCCGAAGCCGGTGCCGATCGCCGCGTCCAGCCCCGGCTCCGCTTGCGCGCCGAGCGCCTCGATCGCCGCGTGGAGCGGCCCGGCGAGTGCGGCCCGGTCGGCTTGGCGGCGCTTGCTGCCGGTCAGGCGGAGGCCGAGCTGGCGCAGGGCCTCGGCCGGGTAGGTTTCGGCGATCGCGACCGCGCCAGGGGCGAGCAGGCTGCGGAACGGCCCGGCGAAGGGCCAGAGCCGCGGCGCGGGTGCCCCGCCGCTCGCCGCCGCCGTGCCGGTCGCTGCCGCGGCCAGCGCCGGCAGCAGCATCCCGCGCCAGGCGGCGATGGCGGCCTTGCCGGTCTGGTTGGCGCCCAGGGTCCAGAACAGCGGCGCGCCCGCGGGCCGGCGGGCGGTGGCCCGATCGCAGGCGCGCGACAGTGCCTCCGGCCCCGGGAGGCCGAGCGCGGCAGCGTGCGCGGCGCGGGTCATGCCGCGCCGCCCGCGCATGGGGTAGAACGGCCGCTCCGGTCCCACCTCCGCCAGCTCGGCGCAGACCGAGAAGAAGTCCGGGCGTTCCGCCACCGCGGCGAGGAAGGCGGGGAAATCCGCCTCCGGCCGGGCGGCGGCGAAGGCCCGCGGCAGGCCGAGCGGGAAATCCACCCCGAGCGCCACGGGCGCCCCCGCCGCCGCGACCCGCAACCGGTCGAGCAGGGTAGCGACGTCGCCGACCGGGGCAGGGGCGGCCAGGCGCCAGCCGTCCGCGGCTGGCTCCGCGGTGGCGATCCAGCGCTTGGCCGGCGCGGTGCTCCAGTCGGCATGGGCGGCGAACGGGCGGCGCGGCGCGGCGGGTGGGGCCGGGGGGGTCATGGCGCCGCCCTCATCGCGGCGGGTCGGCCGCAGGTGGCGCCCCGGGACGGGGGGCGGGTGCTGGGCCCGGAATGGCCGGGTGATCTCGAGGGGGCAGGGCGCTCGCGAGCGGCTTGGGTGATCGCGAGAGGCCTGGGGGGGCTATCGCCAGGGCGCTCGCGAGCGGCTTGGGTGATCGCGAGAGGCCTGGGGGGGCTATCGCGGCCCCGCGGAACGACAGCGGCTCGGGAGATTATAGCGGCTTGTGCGCGCGCTCGATCAGCCGGGCGAAGAACCCGGGCTTGCGCGTGCTGCGCTGGGAGGCTTCCGCGGCCTTGCGCTCGGCGCGCGCGGCGGCTTCTTGCGTGCGCGTCTTGTTCTCCAGCCATTTGTCGAGGCTGACGCCGGCTTTGGCGGCGCGGCGGGCTTCGTAGCTGCGCTGGCCCTCGGTGAGGGGACGGGGATCGGATGCCATGCGTCGCCTTCTGGCAGGGCGGCGCGCTGGATTCAAGCCGGTTCCACGCCCGTGCCGCGCCGCGTTCCTCCGGACCCGCCGGTCCGCCGCCTCGGCCGCGCACGGGGCCGCCATGCGCGCGGGGCGATTGGCCCGGGAGGCGGTCTGTGGTTGCCTTCCTGGCATGGTATCCTCCCCACCTGGCGCGGCGGCTGCGGTTGCCCGCGAGCGACGGATCGGGTGGCTCTGCGCCGGGTTCGTGCTGCTGATCTGGCTGGCGTTCCAGATTTCCGGACGGCTTTCGGTGCGCCAGGCGCTGACGCCGTGGGACGTGGCGGGGCTGCGCTATGTGGGCGCGCTGGCGGGTGTGCTGCCGCTGCTGTGGCGGCGTGGCCTGCCCCGGTTGCCGCCGTTCCGGGCCGCGGTGCTGGTGGCGTTGTCGGCGTTCGGCTTCCCGCTCGGCGCCTATGTCGGGTTCAGCCTGGCGCCGGTGGCGCAGGGAGCGGTGATCCTGTTCGGCGCGCTGCCGATCGCGACAGCCCTCCTCGGCGCGGCGTTGTTCGGGATGCGGGTGCCGGGCGCGCAGCTGGCAGCTTTGCCGGTGATCGCGGCGGGGATCCTGCTGACCGCGGCGCAGTCGGGACTGGCGGGCGGTGCCGCGTGGGGCGGCGATCTGTGCTTCCTGGTGGCGGTCTGCTGTCTTGCGGCGTTCACCCTGCTGCTGCGGCGCTGGGCGATCGGGGCACTGGACGCGATGCTGACCCTGTCGGTGTGGGGGCTGCCACTCTATCTGCCGTTCTGGATCTGGGTGCTGCCGTCGCATCTTGCTCGCGCGCCGCTGGGGGCCGAGATCTACCAGGCGGTCGTGCAGGGGCCGGTGACGGCGGTCCTGGCGATGTTCCTCTATTCGCGAGCGGTGAATGCGCTCGGGTCCGGGCCGCCGACCCTGGTGGCGGCCTTGGTGCCGGGGTTGGCGTCGGTGCTGGCGTGGGTGGTGCTGGGGGAACGGCTCGGCGGCCTCGGCGTTGCCGGCGTGACGCTGGCGACGGCGGGGATGCTGGCGGGCGTGCTGGGGCCACGGATGGTTCGGCGAGCCGCGGTGGTTGGCCAGGGCTGAGCGTGCCGGACGTGGATTACGCCGGAGCGGGAAGCGCGGTGCGATCCGGGCCGCCTTCCGGAGCGGCCGCGGGTGGCAAGGATATCGGGATCATGCGGTCGAGAAGACTCGAACTTCCACGGGGTTTCCCCCACAAGCACCTCAAGCTTGCGCGTCTACCATTCCGCCACGACCGCATCGTG
>JABBNW010000314.1 GCA_019352115.1 Pseudomonadota bacterium | reverse complement strand
TCAGCACGAAAATCTCGCCGTTCGGGAGCCTGCCGCAACCGCTCCATGCGGCCAGTCTGCGTCCGCGCCCGTCCACCGGCAGGGCGCGGGCGATGGCACGGTCATCGATCGAAACCTCGCGGTCGCGCTCGCAGACGGTCTGTCCGGCGACGGCGGCAACACGCTTCAGCAGCGGCACGCCGCGCGGCAGATAGCCGCGCCGGGCGAACAGCCTGGCGCTCCGCCGGTCGGGCCAGAACAGCACGTAATCGCCGACGCGGAGGTGCTTCCGGCTTGCGGCCGGCAGTACGTGCCACAGGCCGACCGGCGTGCTGGCGGTGGCGTTCCAGACCACCAGCGGCCGTGCCTGCACCGCGGATGCGGCGAGCAGGAGCAGGCCCGCGAGCATGGCGAGCAGCACGGCGTGCCGGTTCCGCCGATCCCGCTTCATGACGCCATCATCCGGCGGCGCAGCAGCCAGGCGCGATGCTGATCGGGGTCATAGGGCCGCGGCTGCTCGCCGCAGAGCAGGCGGTTGTGGACATGCCGCCAGTAGGTCGGCGCGACATCGGCCGCCTCGACGCCGGCCTGCTCGACCGCGTCGATCACCTCCAGCAAGCGCTGGACCCGATCCCAACCCGAGAGGCGCAGCAGGATCTCGCCACCTGGATGCACGCCTGGCACCGTCGCGCAGGGTTCGCCCGCCCCGCAGGCGCGCAGGATATCCATGCGCGACAGGACGGTCCCGAAGTCGTTCGCCCGCCAGCGGACGAAGGCGAAGACCGCGCCGGGGACGAAGAAGATCAGGCGCCGGCGCCGATCGAGAATGCGCTCACCGACATCAGGGCCGAAGCGCAGCCAGTGTTCGACCCGATCCCGATAGAACACCAGCCTGACGCGGGTCAGAGGCTGCTGCGCGATCACCGCTCGCCTCCCAAGCCATCCCGGTGTGGTGCTCCCGACATCCGTTCCGCGCCCTTCGCGAGGGTGGGAGGGACGCACGAACCGTGGAACCGTCCCTCTCTCAATGCGCCTTTCTTTGATTGCCTGACGCAACAATACTCCGATGGGAGACGACGATGTTCCCGCTGTCCAAAGCGTCGGGTTCCGGCGTAGGTTCGGCGGGGAGCGGTGACTACTGGTACAAGAAGAATCCAGTATCTGTACCAGATACTTAAGTAGGGCACCGCGAACGTCGAATAACCCATTGATTCAACACACGAAATCAGTATGCCCGTCCGGTGAAAGGCAGTGGATTTGCGTCCATTCGGCGGTGGGGGTGCGGGTGATGGGCCGTGCTCACTCACAGATGCGCTCCCGTAACTGTGGATGAAAACCCGGCTTATCCCCAGGCACTATCGCGGCACTGTGGATGACGGCCGGTGATCTGCTGAACCGCACCCCCTCCTGCCCCCGGTGCCAAGCCGGTTCGATGCGATACGCCAGCAACACGCCCGAGCGCGACAGGCTACGCAGCGCCGCGATGAAGTCGGAGTGCCGTGCTGCGGTCCCGGAACGATCGCGCAGCTGGTCGAGCGAGACCCACCAGCCTGTGGATAACTGGGCCGCGTGCGCCCGGGCGAACAGCCAGAGCCAGCGCTCGATCCCGCCGGTCAGCGCGAAATACCCCGGCGTGATCGCCAGCACCCGCCGCCGGCTGATCGCGTCCAGCAGCCAGACCGGGACGCTGATGACGATCCCATCCGGGGTCGTGCGCCAGGCTTCGATCCAGCGGAACGTGGCGGCGCTGCCATCCGCGGCGCCGATCGTGGTCGCCACCTCGGTCGCGGCCAGCCGGTCGAGGGCCGCGGCGAGGCGGGCGTATTGGCTGCGCCCGGTCTCGCGTTGCAGGAAGCGCAGGATCCGCCGCGCCGGGGCGATCAGGGTGGCCGTGGTGTGCAGCCGCTCGTCCTGCGCCTGGATCAGTTGCGCGGTGGCCCAGAACAGGATGTCGGCGTCCCAGATGGTGGCGATCGCGGTGGCGCCGGGGACCGGCGCGACCAGCAGCGAGTGGCGTCGGCTCTGGTGGTAGATGGGCGTCGCCCGCGGGGTCTTGGCCAGGCTGAACCAGGGCCAGGTCATCAGATCGATCGGGGCGCGGGGGCGCGCGTGTTCGAGCGTGGCCGGCAATGGCGCGGTGCTCATTGCCGGGCGAACCGCGGCGGACGCCCGGGACCGCGCGCCGTGGTGATGCCGAGGCCGGGATCGGAGGTTGAGCTGCGAGCACCGGCCTCCGCCCAGGCCTGGAGGTCTTCGAGCCGATAGATGACGCGCCCGCCGAGCTTGCGATAGGCCGGGCCGGTGCCGAAGGTGCGGTGCTTTTCCAGCGTTCGGCCGGAGAGGCCGAGGAATTTGGCCGCCTCGGGCGTGCGCAGATAGCGGGCTGCGAGTGTGGGTGTGGGTTCGGGTTGCACGATCGCGTCCTCCGGATCGCGCGGCCGGGGATCGGCGGGCGGCGACGTCCCGGGGATGGCCGATTCCGGGGGAGTGCCGGAATCGGCCAGGGGGACAGGGAACGCTTGTGTGGTCATCACGGTGTCAGCCGGGGCGTCGACTATCCCGCCAGCAAGCGACGCGGTGGTCGCAGGAGCTGGAAGGCGGCGCCGTCGCGCCAGCGTCGCGCGGTGGCGAGGAGTGTGCGGATGCGGCGGCGGGCGCCGCTGTCTTCCCAGGCGGCGGGCGGCTCGCCGATCACAGCGCGATGGATGTCGCGCTCGCTCACCCCAGCCGCGGCGAGATCGAGCGCCCAGGCCATGTAGGCGATCTTCAGCCCGCGCGGGTGCGGCCGGGGCGCAGGGCTGCGCGGCGCCGGCGATGCACGTGGACGGGCGGCGAACTGCCAGAAGGCACGCGCAGCTTCCAGCCGCTCGGGGTGCCAGGCATCCCAGGGGATGACCGGCGTCAGGAAGGCGCCTCGCGCCGGCGGGTCGGGGCCGGGCAGCAGTAGGTGGTGCCGGATGCCGGGGTTCGGCGCGACGATGAGGTGGTAGCCGTCCGGCGTCGGCCGGCCGCGGTAGGGTGCGCCCCATCGCTCCGGCTCGAACCGGACCAGCGGCGTGCTTCCCACGGCGGTGTCGACCACCTGTGCGCGCACGATCCGGGCCGTGGCGTCCGCGGTCCAGAACAGCATTGCGACGTCGCCGGTAACGTCAGGGTTCTCGAGGAAATCGCAGCCGCCAGCGCTCAGCGAGCGCAGGCGGCGTCTCTGGCGGTGGATTGTGTTCGGCATCGGCCGCAGCCGCGTAGTCGGCGCGATAGGCGTCGCTGCGCCGCTGCAACTCCCAGACCAGGCCGTCCGGCGACAGGGTCTCCAGGTAGCGATACCGGGCGGCGAGGTGTGCGCGCGTGAAGGGCCGCATCTCGCTCCTCCGACGCGACACCGGTATCGACGCGCCGAGACGGAACGATTCGTTCGCGCGCGCGAAATGGCAACCCTGTCACACAACCTTCGCGGGTCACGGAGGCGTGACCCACACCTTCCCGGGGTGTCGCGCGCGCCGGCTCAATCCGGTGCGTGACGCCGAAGGTCGTTCACGCCGCCTGCCCGCAGCATCTGCTGCCAGCCGGAGTTCGCCATCCATCTGGCCCGGGCGAGATGCGTCTCGTACGCCCGCCGCGCGCGCGCGGGTTCCCGGTCCGGATCGATCAGCAGCGCCTCGCGGGCGACGTCCTCCCACGCCACGCGGTCGCGCTCGGCGTCCAGCAGGATCACGTAGTGGATGACATGAACCTCGTCGTAGTCGGTGAGCTGATCCGAGTTAGGCGGCTCATCGGCGATCGGCGCGTCGAGGCGCGGCCTGAGCATGTTTTTGGACTCCCAGCAGCCAATTTTGGCACGCCAGTGTATGCGAATTCGGGCCCATTCGGCAGAGGTTGAACCATTGCGGATATAGGTCCGAAGATCCGCGTATTATAGTGCGTAGCGCCGCGATACGCGACTGCGCTCCATCCTCCGGATGGACATCCGACGGCGCTTCGGCACGAATCTGCGGCGATGCCGCCTGGCGGCCGGCCTCAGCCAGGAGGAAGTGGCCGAGCGCATGGGCGTCGACCGCGCGCATGTCTCCAGCATGGAGCGCGGCCAGCAGAATGTCACCCTGAGCACACTCGGGTTTGTGGCCCAGGCGCTGAAGATTGATCCCGCCGCGCTCCTCGCCCCGACCTCGGAAACGGCGGCGGAGCCGAACGCGGCCCGGAAGGTGGCGCCGCGGCGGCGTTTGTCCTGACGCACCGGCCGCGGGCCACGGCCGAAAGGCCGGACCCGTGCGGGACCGGCCTGGTGGGTGGCGTTCAGAAGGGCACCTCGTCCTCGGTGATCGGCGGTTCGTCCCGGCCCCAGAGGATCTCGGTCTCGGTCACGCCGTCGGGCCAGCGGTAGGTCTCGATGGCGATGATGTCGTAGCCGGCCTCGGTCATCGCGGTGTTGAGGACCGTGCAGTCGGTGCGGCGGATGATGGTCATGGCTTGCTCCCTTGCTGGTCAGCCGATTGCTGACGGGAGCGGCGGACGCCGGCCTTCGGGGTGGCTCAGCCCCTGAGGT
>JABBNW010000313.1 GCA_019352115.1 Pseudomonadota bacterium | reverse complement strand
ACCCGGACCCGACACACCCCCCACACGCACGGAAGCTATCGGAAGGGTCCCAAGGGCGATGCCCTTGGCGGGGTCCAGGGGCAGCGCCCCTGGCCTTGTCTTTCCTTACCGACCGCTATCCCCGCAGTCGGCACGACCCGCGGAGCGTCCTGCTCAGGGTTGACGGAAGAAGGCGTCGGCAGCGTTGCGGTGGGTTTCCTTGCGGGTGATTTCTTTGTCCACCCGTTCGATTTCGGCTTGCAGGGCGGCGATGTAGCTGCGCAGTTCGGCGACTCCCATCATGTCCAGCACCATCGGCTGGAGGCGTGCCGGTTGCCGCGGTTCCGCTTCTTCTTCGAGCGCCATGTCGGTGTTCCTCTTTTGCTTCCGTCCGGGTCCGGGCGCCCTTGACCCGCCCCGACCCGACCGTCATATCTCGTTTTTGCCCGCGATCGCGGCGCGTTCCAACCCGCGCGGGTAGACTGGAGCGATGCTCTGGCGCTGCGACGCGGGCCTGAAGGGAAACACCATGGCCCTGCCGCTGATGCCGAAGGCCACTGCCGTGTGGCTGATCGAAAAGACCGCATTGACGTTTACCCAGATTGCCGACCTGTGCGGCATGCACCCGCTTGAGGTGCAGGCGATCGCCGATGGCGAGGTTGCCGCCGGGATTGTCGGCTACGACCCGGTTGCGAACGGCCAGGTCAGCGCGGAGGAGATCCGCCGCTGCGAAGCCGATCCGGAGGCGCGGCTGAAGATGCTGCCCTCCACCATGCCGGTGCCCAAGCGCGGCCGCGGCGCGCGCTACACCCCGGTAGCCAAGCGCAACGATCGCCCGGACGCGATCGCTTTCCTGCTGCGGAGCTATCCGCAGCTCACGGAGCCGCAGGTTGCGAAGCTGCTCGGCACGACCAAGGAAACGATCCAGAAGGTGCGCGAGCGCAGCCACTGGAACAGCGCCAACATCAAGCCGCGCGATCCGGTGATCCTGGGGCTGTGCACCCAGACCGATCTGAACGCCGCGATTGCGCTCGCGAACGAGCGGCTGGAGCGCGAGGGCAAGGCCGTTCCGCCGCCGCCGATGCCGGAGGCGGACGAAGCGGCCTGACGCGGAACACCCCGCATCGGTCCCCGATAATGCGTCCGGGGATGAAAACGGCCTGCCGGCCTCTATTCTGCCCGTCCCTTGCGGGAGGGAGAGAATAGAGCCGACCCGACCAGCCGAGCGGCTGTTTTACTCGCTGCATGCCCGATGTCGGCCTTCGTGCCGGGATGCGGGGGCCTGCGCGGCCTATGGCGCCACCGGCAACGGGCATCGGCGTGGGGGCGGCACCCAAGATCCGCAGCCGCGAGGCCGCGCACAGCGGGTCCGAACCCTCGGAGCCGTGCCGTGCCCACCCGTCCGCGCATCCACCACGGCCTGCGGGCACGCTGCGCAAGCCCGCGGCCCGGAGCATTCGCCCCGGGCCTCGGCACCATGATCGGAGACCAGCTTTGACCGCGGTGACGGCCGGGACCGCGCCAGGATCCGGCGGGTCAGCCCGCCTGGGCGCGCAATCGTTCCATTTCCTCCTTCAGATGCAGCTTCTCGAGCTTGAGCTTGGTGAGCGCGGCGCTATCGGGACGTGGTCGGTGGTCCTCCTCGGCGATGCGCGCTTCGAGCGCCGCGTGGCGGTCCCGAAGCTGGTCGAGATGGGTGTCCAGGCTCATGAGCTCTCCTCTGGCATCATGCAGGGTGGCGGCCGCCGGACCGGCCGCGGCCGCGCCCGGAGAAACCGTCACCCAAATGACATGGACGTTCCGCTTGCCCGCCGCAACCCGGGCGCGCACGCCCTTTGTGCCCTGCTTCGCGACCGGCTGCGCAGCGCGCGCGGCCGTGCTATAGGGCGCCCATGCTGACCGACCGGGATTCGCTCATGCGCAAACTGCATGAGCTTCGCAGTGAGCACCGCGACCTCGACACCGTGATCGCGCGGCTGGCCGAGCACGGCCCGATCGACCAGCTTCAGCTCCAGCGCCTGAAAAAGCGCAAGCTGTTGCTGAAGGACGAGGTCGCCTGGCTGGAAAGCCGCCTGATTCCGGACGATATTGCCTGATGACCCGTAGAACCCGGTCCGCCAACGCGGACACTAACTCCTCCCCCGCCGCGCAAGTCGCGACGCCCCCCTCCCCCGCCGGAGCCCCCGCCGGGGCGGAGCCGGCCGCGGCGGCAGAGAGCGCCGACCGCACCGTCGCACAGGCCGCGCCGCTGGTCGGGATCATCATGGGCAGCCGGTCCGACTGGCCGACCCTGTGCCACACCGCGCAAATCCTGGACCGGCTCGGGGTCGCCTACGAGACCCGGGTGGTCTCCGCCCATCGCACGCCGGACCGGCTGCGGACCTACGCGATGGAGGCGCGGGACCGCGGGCTGCGGGTGATCATCGCCGGCGCCGGCGGGGCGGCCCACCTTCCAGGGATGTGCGCGGCCTGGACCGCGGTGCCGGTGCTCGGCGTGCCGATCGAATCGGCGGCGCTCAAGGGCCTCGATAGCCTGCTGTCGATCGTCCAGATGCCGGGGGGCATCCCCGTCGGCACCGTGGCGATCGGCCGCGCCGGGGCGGTGAATGCCGCTTTGTTCGCCACTGCGATCCTGGCCGGGACCGCTCCGGCGCTCGCTGCGCGGCTCGACGCCTGGCGGTCGGTGCAGACCGCGGCGGTGCCGGACGCGCCGGCCGAGGGCGACGACGGCGGCAGCGCGGCCGGAGAATCGGCATGAGCCAGCCGGGCGGCGCTTCACCCGCCCGCCTGCCCTTCCCGCTGCCGCCCAACGCGATCATCGGCCTGGTCGGCGGCGGCCAACTCGGGCGGATGTCGGCCCTCGCTGCTGCGCGCCTGGGCTACCGCTGCCACATCCTGACCCGGGAGGCAGACAGCCCGGCGGCCCAGGTCTCGGCCGGGGTCACGCTCAGCGACTACGCCGATCCGGCCAGCCTGCGGGCCTTCGCCGCCGCGGTCGATGTGATCAGCTTCGAGTTCGAGAACGTGAGCGCCGAGGGGCTCGACCTGCTCGCCGGCCTGAAGCCGGTGCGCCCGTCGCCGCACGTGCTGCGGATAAGCCAGGACCGGGTGGCGGAGAAGCGGTTCCTGAACGCGGCCGGCGTGGCGACCGCGCCCTGGGCGGCGGTCGACAGCCTGGACGCGCTACACGAGGCCGCGCGGCAGATCGGCCTGCCGGCGGTGCTGAAGACCACACGCTACGGCTATGACGGCAAAGGCCAGGCGCGGCTGCGCACCGAGGCCGATCTCGCGCCGGCCTTCGCCGCGCTGGCGCCGAAGCCGCTGGTGCTGGAAGGGTTCGTCGATTTCGCCTGCGAGATCAGTGCGGTGGTGGCGCGCGGGGCGGACGGCGCAATGGCGTGTTTCGATCCGGTGGAGAACCGGCATCGCGACGGGATTCTCGACCTGACTCTCGCGCCGGCGCGGGTGGCCGAGGCGACCGCGGCCGAGGCCTGCGCGATCGCGATGCGGATCGCGCAAGCGCTCGATCTGGTGGGCGTGCTGGCGGTGGAGTTGTTCCTAGGTCGCACCGGGAAGCTTCTCGCGAACGAGATCGCGCCGCGCCCGCATAATTCCGGCCACTGGACGATCGATGCGTGTCCGGCGAGCCAGTTCGAGCTGCATATCCGCGCGGTGGCCGGGCTGCCGCTGCCGCCGGCGGTGCGTCACGCGGATGCGGTGATGCGCAACCTGGTGGGGCCGGAGGGGCTGGCGCTCTGGCCGGCGGTCGTGGCGACTCCGGGGTTGATCCCGCATCTGTACGGCAAGGCGCAGGCACGGCCGGGACGCAAGATGGGCCATGTCACGCGGCTCTTCCCGAAGGGGAGCCTGCCGGGGGAGTTCGGGATCGTGGCGGCGTTGGGGCCGGCGGGGAGCGACTTGGGGTGACGGCCGCCGCAATCGCGCGGAACCGATGCCTCTTCAACCCGCACGCGTTCACAGGATCGATGGCTGTTCACGCTTCGTGACGCGGGGAAAAACCCCATCGATCCAGCAGGCCATCCCGGCGATCATGAGCTTGACCGAACCGCCCAACCCGCGCCGCGCGATCCGGGCCGTTGCCATGCGGACCGGCGCAAGGGAACACAAACTGCGGGCCTGCGTGTCAGCCCGCCAGGACGCCGGGGCGGACACAGTGACGATCCTTCGTATCGTGCGCACGGCGCCGGATCAGCGGGCAGATGCTGGCGGGAGGGCGCTGAGGCACGGCGGCCTGTGGTGGGGTCGGACGTAGGGCCGCGGGAGCGGGGCCTGGGTGCGTCTTCCGGGCAGGCAGGCTGCGGGATCGTTGGGATTTTAACACAGAGATCACCGAGGAAGAGGAGATCACGGAGACGAGTCGTGGCCTGACGCTGGACCTTCGTGAGCTAGCCGGTTTCCTTGCGTGTTCGTCGCAGAAGGCCAGGTTGCCGGACCTGTGCTAGTCTGCTTTCTTATCGCGGTAGGGACGCGCATTACTGCGCGCCCCCCGCACAGAACCGTACGGGCGGGATTCCCGCATACGGCTCCCA
>JABBNW010000312.1 GCA_019352115.1 Pseudomonadota bacterium | reverse complement strand
CAGCAGGCGATCCGGGAATTGGCAGGTGTCATGAACGACCGGACGGGCAACCTTCCTCCCTTTCCCGGCATATTTCCCGACTATGCTGCCCCGATCGTCCGCAACCACCCTGAAGGCCGCGAGCTGACGATGGCCCGGTGGGGAATGCCCGCACCGGCCTTTGCGCTGAAGGGCAAGAAGTCCGATCCGGGCATCACGAACGTACGCAATGTCGCGTCCCCGCACTGGCGACGCTGGCTTGGGGTCGAGAGCCGCTGCGTCGTGCCGTTCACCAGTTTTTCCGAGACCGAACTCCTGCCGGACGGAACGCGTCCGCCGATCTGGTTCGCGCTCAAGGAGACGCGCCCGCTGGCCTTCTTCGCCGGCATCTGGACGCGCTGGACGTCGGTGCGGAAGGTGAGGGAGGGCGAGACGACCAACGACATCTTTGCGTTCCTCACGACCGAGCCGAACAGGCTCGTCGGCGCCTACCATCCCAAGGCGATGCCCGTCATTCTCACGACCCGGCAGGAGATCGATCTCTGGATGACCGCGCCCGTCCAGGACGCGCTCGGACTGCAGCGACCGCTGCCGGACGATGGCCTTGTGATCGTCGCCAGGGGTGCGAAGAGCGACGAGGGAGGCCTCGCGGTCTAAGGGTCGATCGTTTCCGCCCGGGCGGGAATCGGCCGGAGCGCTCGGGCGTGTGGCTCAGACTCTGGTTTTCTAAACCGTCACAACGGCTTGAGTCCGCTTGGCTTTGCCGTTTGGCCTCTGACGCGATTCGACTCGCCGGAGAAGTTCGCTATATGTTCCAGGCCCTGTGCAAATCCCGCACGCGAGGGCCACCATGGAACCGGGCAGCGCAACCGCCATCGTCCTAGCCGACCTGAAGGCCCGGATCGCCCATGTCGGGCGGCCGGGAAAAGGCAGCGATGCCGCCCTTCCGTTCGGGATTCCGGAGATCGATGCCCGGCTTCCGGCTGCTGGCCTGACCCTGGGTGCCTTGCATGAGGTCGCCGGCGGCGGGCCGGACATCGAGCACGGTGCCGCCGCCGCGCTGCTGGTCGCCGGGGTGCTGGCCCGGCTTCCCGGCCCGGTGCTGTGGGTGCTCGAAAGGCCGGATCTCTTCGCGCCCGCGCTCGCGGCCGCCGGGCTGCACCCGGATCGGGTCATCTACGCGGAAGCGGGCAAGCCGGCGGCCGTGCTTCTGAGCATGGAGGAGTGCCTGCGCCATGACGGGCTGGCCGGGGTCGTCGGCGAGCTGTCGGGCCCCCTGACGCTGACTGCGTCGCGCCGGCTGCAGCTGGCGGCGGAACGGTCGGGCGTGACCTGCTTCGCGCTCCGGCGCAGCCGCAGCCATGACGACGCGCAGCTCAAGGAGCCGACGGCCGCGGCAACGCGCTGGCGGGTGAGCGCGCTGCCCTCGGCTCCACCTTTGGCGAGTTCCCCGGAAACCCCCGGCCTCGGCCGCTCCCGCTGGCATCTCGAACTGACGCGGTGCCGCGGCGGCGAACCGGCATCCTGGATTGTGGAGGCAAGCGATGCGACGGGTCATCTCGGTCTGGCTGCCGACGCTCGCGACCGATCGGCTCCGGCGGCATGGGAACGCCGCCGTGCCGGCGGATAAGCCGCTGATCACCGCCACGCACGATGGTCGCCGCCAGGTCGTGGCCGCCGCGGATCGGGTGGCGCGCTCCCTGGGCCTGTATCCCGGAATGGCCGTCGCGCAGGCGCAGGCCATGGTTCCAGGCCTGCCCATTGCGGCGGCGGAGCCGAAGGGGGATGCGCGGGCGCTGGATGATCTGGCAGCCTGGTGCCTGCGGTATGCGCCCCTGACGGCGCCGGACCGGCCGGACGGGATCTGGATCGAGGCTGCGGGGGTCGCGCATCTGTTCGGCGGGGAGGCCGCGCTGCTGGCAGACCTCGTCGCGCGGCTCGCCCGTGGCGGTGTCACGGCCCGGGCCGCGATCGCCGACACGCCGGGCACCGCCTGGGCGGTCGCACGGTATGCGGAGCGGCCCATCACCGTGGTGGCGCCGTCCGGCGCGGCGGATGCCCTTCGTCATCTGCCGATCGCCGCGCTCCGCTTGCCCGAGGAGGTAATCGCCGGTCTGGCGCGGCTGGGGTTCGAACGCATCGACCAGCTCACGGCCGCCCCCCGCCCCCCGCTCGCGCTGCGGTTCGGTCCGGTGTTGATGCGCCGCCTCGATCAGGCCTTCGGCCGTCTCTTCGAGCCGATCGAGCCCGTCTCGCCGTCGGAGACCGTGAGCAGCCGGATGACCTTTCCCGAGCCCCTGCTGACCCCGGAGGCGCTCACCGCTGTCGTTGGCCGCCTGACCCATGCGGTCTGCGCGGAGCTGGAACGGCGCGAGGAAGGGGCACGACAGCTCGATCTGGTCTTCGAGCGCGTCGATCGGACCCTGCAGGCGATTCGCATCGGCACGGCCCGACCGAGCCGTACGCCGCAACACCTCGCCCGGCTGCTCGACGAACAGCTCGAGCGGGTCGATCCCGGCCTCGGCATCGAGGCCATGCGCCTGGCCGTGCCGCTCGTCGAACCGCTGAGCTTCACGCAGCCGCGTGGCGGGTTCCTCATCGGCCAGAAGACCGAGACCGACCTGTCGGTCCTGGTCGATCGGCTCATCAATCGGCTTGGCGACCGGCGTGTCTATCGCGTTGCCCCGGTCGAGAGCGACGTGCCCGAGCGCAGCGTCCGCCGCATCGGACCACTGAGCCCGGCGGCGGATGCCACCTGGCCGCCGACGCTACCGCGGCCGACCCGGCTGCTGAAACCGCCGCAGCCGGTCGAGGCCCTGGCGATGCTGCCCGACCATCCGCCCGCGTTCTTCATCTGGCGACGGAGACGCCACCGCATCCGACGCACGGACGGTCCGGAGCGCATCGCCGGCGAATGGTGGAGGCTGGACGGCGAGCGACGCGCCACGCGCGACTACTGGCAGGTCGAGGACGACGCGGGCCGGCGGTTCTGGCTCTATCGCAGCGGCGATGCCGTGGATCCGGAGACCGGCGACCTGCGCTGGTTCCTGCATGGATTCTTCTGATACCGATTCGACAGGTGATGCATGAATGCCCTTCCCGGCCTGCGCCCCGCCACCGCTGACGAGATCGGCGAATCTCTGTCGTACGCGCTGCGCTACGACGGCCGGAAGCGCGTCCATCACGCCGACGAGCTGATGGCGAAGATCACGGCCGAGCGCCTTGTGCGGCACCTGGAACGTTGTGGCTTCGTGCTGATGAAGCGCCCGGATGCCGCGGCCCCGAGCACGACCCCGCATACGGAAAGGCAAGGTCGGGAGCCGACCGGGCCGTGACGGGCTACGCGGAGCTGCAGGTCACGACCAATTACAGCTTCCTGCGCGGCGCCTCGCATGTCGAGGAACTGGTCGCGCAGGCGACGCATCTTGGCTTGCAGGCCATCGGCGTCACCGACCGCAACACGCTCGCCGGCATGGCGCGCGCACATCAACGCGCCGCGGAAGCCGGCATCCGTCTCGTGGTGGGCTGCCGGATCGACCTTCGCGACAGCCTGCCGGTGCTGGTCTATCCGACCGATCGTGCGGCCTACGCGCGGCTCTGCCGTCTGCTGACGCTCGGCAAGGGGCGCGCGGGAAAGGGGGCCTGCGATCTCGCCTGGCCGGACCTCGCGGCTCATGGCGACGGCCTGATCGCCCTCCTCGTTCCGGATGCCCCGGATGCCGCGCTCGCCGCCAGCCTTGCACGGTTGCGGGCAGATTTTCCCGGGCGGGCCTATCTCGCGCTGACGCTGCGCCGCCGCCCGGGCGATGCGGTCCGGCTGCGCGAGCTGGCCGACATGGCGCAGGCCGCGCGGGTTCCGACGGTCGCAACCGGGGACGTGCTCTATCACGTCCCCGAGCGCCGCATCCTGCAGGATGTCGTCACCTGCATCCGCGCAGGTTGCACGATCGAACAGGCGGGCTTCCGGCGGGAACGCACGATCGACCGCCACCTGAAATCGCCCGAGGAGATGGCGCGGCTCTTCGCACGTCATCCCGAGGCGGTCGCCCGTACGATGGAGATCGTCGCGCAGTGCCGGTTTTCCCTCGCGGATCTCCGCTACCAGTATCCGGATGAGGTGGAGGACCCGGCGCTCTCCCCGCAGCAGACCCTGGAGAGGCTGGTCAGGGAGAATGGGGCGCACCGCTACCCGGAAGGGCTGCCGGAGGACGTGGACCGGCAATTGCGGCATGAGCTGCGGCTGATCGCCGAGCTTGATTACGCGCCGTATTTCCTGACCGTGAACAGCATCGTCCGCTACGCGCGTTCCAGGGGCATTCTCTGCCAGGGGCGCGGCTCGGCGGCGAATTCCGCCGTCTGCTACGTGCTCGGCATCACCAGCATCGACCCCGTGCGCGCGGGTCTGCTGTTCGAACGCTTCGTCTCGGCCGAGCGCAAGGAGCCGCCGGACATCGACGTGGATTTCGAACACGAACGCCGGGAGGAGGTGATCCAGTGGATCTACGGCCGCTATGGCCGCGCCCGGGCAGCGATCTGCGCCACGGTGATCCG
>JABBNW010000311.1 GCA_019352115.1 Pseudomonadota bacterium | reverse complement strand
ATGGGGTCCAGGGGACGAGTTCCCTGGCGGGGTCCAGGGGCAGCGCCCCTGGCCTTGCTTGACTGTCTGATTTCTTCCTGAGGAGGCAACGTCAATGTCTGGCAACAAGCCACGCACTTTGTTCGATAAGATCTGGGACAGCCATGTGGTGGAGCGGCTGCCCGATGGGACGTGCGTGCTCTATATCGATCGCCATCTCGTGCATGAGGTGACCAGTCCGCAGGCGTTCGAGGGATTGCGGCTGGCGGGTCGGCCGGTGCGTCGGCCGGACCTGACCATTGCGGTGGCCGACCACAACATCCCGACCACCGGCCCGCGCACCGCGGATACCATCCAGGAAGAGGACAGCCGCATCCAGGTGCAGACCCTGGAGAAGAACGTCGTCGCGTTCGGCGTGCCGTACATTCCGATCCTGGATGTGCGCCAGGGGATCGTGCACATCATCGGCCCGGAGCTGGGGATTTCCCTGCCCGGCACTACGATTGTCTGCGGCGACAGCCACACCTCCACCCACGGCGCGCTGGGCGCGCTGGCGTTCGGCATCGGCACGTCGGAGGTGGAGCACGTGCTGGCGACGCAGACGCTGTTGCAGCGTCCGGCGAAGAACATGCTGGTGCGGGTGGACCACACGTTGGGCTTCGGCGCCAGCGCGAAGGACATGGTGCTGGCGATCATCGGCAAGATCACCACCGCCGGCGGCAACGGCCATGTGATTGAATATGCCGGGGAGGCGGTGCGCGCGCTGGACATGGCCGGGCGCATGACGATTTCCAACATGTCGATCGAGGCCGGCGCGCGCGCCGGTCTGGTGGCACCGGACGAGACGACGTTCGCCTATGTGCAGGGCCGCGAATACGCACCCAAGGGCGCGGCGTTCGAGCAGGCGATGGCGTATTGGCGCACCTTGCCCACCGATCCGGGTGCCGCCTACGACACCACCGTGGTGCTGGACGCGCGTGAGATCGCACCGATGGTGACCTGGGGCACGACGCCGGGCGCGGTGGTGCCGGTCACGGGCGTGGTGCCCGACCCGTCCCTGGTCGCCGACGAGGCGGCGCGGGCGCAGATGCAGCGGATGCTGGACTACATGGCGCTGACGCCGGGCACGCGCATGGAAGACCTGCCGATCGACGTGGTGTTCATCGGGTCCTGCACCAACGGCCGGATCGAGGACATTCGCGCCGCGGCCGCCGTCGCCAAGGGCCGCAAGGTCGCCGCCGGCGTGCGCGCGCTGGTGGTGCCGGGGTCGGGCCAGGTGAAACTGGCGGCGGAACGGGAGGGGCTGGACCGGGTGCTGCTGGAGGCCGGGTTCGAATGGCGCGATCCGTGCTGCTCGATGTGTCTGGGGATGAACCCGGACAAGATCACGGCGGGGCAGCGCTGCGCGAGCACGTCGAACCGCAATTTCGAGGGGCGGCAGGGACCGGGCGGGCGGACGCATCTGGTCTCGCCCGCCATGGCCGCGGCCGCCGCGGTGATGGGCCGCATCGCCGACGTGCGGCAACTGGGTTGAAGTCGACGTGGTCATGAATTAGGGCTTGAGTCGTGGGGCAGTACTGCATCTGTTGGGACTATTGTCGTCGAGGGCCAGTGCCAAATGCACTAGAGCAGCTGCGACGGGTTGTCGGCGCATTTGGTCGCGTTGGCCGGTGGCCTCACATCAAGATCGGATACACGGCACAGCCAGAAGTTCGTCGGGATCAGTATCGAAGGGCAGGACGGACCGATCTCGTACCAGTATATAAAACGACATCGCTAACGAACGCACGCGTTATGGAGGAAAGATTGATCGAGTACGCGGGGGAGATATCCGCGTCGTCGTTCACCCTGTATAATTACGCGCGAGGTCGGAATGGTAACTATGCTGAGGATGCGGAAATGTACTTCGTATACTTGGCCTTGGCGCGACGGTACGCTAGAATAAGGGAGTAAAAAAATGGACAAGTTCACGACCTTGACCGCCGTCGCGGCACCGTTGCCGCTGGCGAATGTGGATACCGATAAGGTCATCCCGGCGCGGTTCCTGAAGACGATCAAGCGTTCCGGCCTCGGCGTCCATTTGTTCGACACCCTGCGCTACGATGCGACGGGCGCCGAACGGCCGGAGTTCGTGCTGAACCAGGAACCGTACCGCCACGCGCAGATCCTGATCACGCACGAGAATTTCGGCTGCGGCTCGTCGCGCGAGCATGCGCCCTGGGCGCTGCTCGATTTCGGCATCCGTTGCGTCATCGCGCCCGATTTCGCCGACATCTTCCACACCAACAGCTTCAAGAACGGCATCCTGCCGATCTGCCTGCCGCGCGCCGTGTGCGACGCGCTGATCGAAGATGCGAAGCTTGGCGGCAACGCACGGCTCACCGTCGATCTGCAACGCCAGGTGGTGGTCCGGCCGAACGGCGAGGAGATCCACTTTGATATCGACCCGTTCCGCAAGCACCTGCTGCTGAACGGCCTGGACGACATCGGCCAGACCCTGCAGCACGCGAAGTCGATCGACACCTATGAGGCGAAGCGCCGGGCCGAGCAGCCGTGGTCGCCCGCCATCACCGCCGCCTGAGAAGGACCCGACAACAATGGCCGCCAACAAGAAACTGCTGGTCCTGCCTGGCGACGGGATCGGCCCCGAAGTGATGCGCGAAACCCGCCGGGTGATCGAATGGATGGATCGCCGCCGCATGGTCTCGTTCGATATCAGCGAAGACCTGGTCGGCGGCGCCGCGCTCGAGGCGCACGGCACGCCGATCACGGATGCCACCATGCAGGCGGCGAAGGATGCGGACGCGATCCTGTTCGGGTCGGTCGGCGGGCCGCAATGGGACAAGCTCGGCTTCGATCTGCGCCCGGAGATCGCGATCCTGCGGTTGCGCAAGGAGCTGGACCTGTTCGCCAATCTGCGCCCGGCGATCGTGCTCGACCCGCTGGTCGATGCGTCCACCTTGAAGCCGGAGGTGGTGCGCGGGCTCGATCTGATGATCGTGCGCGAAAGCACCGGCGGCGTCTATTTCGGCACCCCGCGCGGGATCGAGACCCTGGCCGACGGGTCCAAGCGCGGCTTCGATACGGAATCCTATACCACCGCCGAGATCGAACGCGTGGCGCGCGTCGGCTTCGAGCTGGCGCGCAAGCGCGGCAACCGGGTGACCAGCGTCGAGAAAGCCAACGTGATGCAGTCCGGCCTGTTCTGGCGCCAGACCGTCACCGCGCTCGCCGCGCGCGAATACCCCGATGTGGCCGTAGCGCACATGTACGCCGACAACTGCGCCATGCAGCTCGTGCGCAATCCGCGCCAGTTCGACGTGATCGTCACGTCCAACATCTTCGGCGACCTGCTGTCCGACCTGGCCTCGATGCTGACCGGCAGCCTCGGGATGCTGCCGTCCGCCACGCTCGGCGCGGTGCAGCCGTCCGGCAAGCGGCATGCGCTTTATGAGCCGATCCACGGCAGCGCGCCGGATATCGCCGGCAAGGGGATCGCCAATCCGCTGGCGCAGATGCTGAGTTTCGCCATGCTGCTGCGCACGTCCTTCGACATGGAGGAGGACGCGACGCTGATCGAAACCGCGGTCACGCGCGTGCTCGCCTCCGGCCTGCGCACCGGCGACATCGCCGCACCCGGCACGACGCCGGTCGGCACCGAGGCGATGGGCGCGGCCTTGCTGGCCGAACTTGATCGCATGGCTGCCTGAACGGGATCGGTGTCTGCGGGGCTTGCCCCCGCGGGCCGGTTCGACTACACGGGCCGCTCCGGCGGCGCCCGTAGCTCAATTGGATAGAGCACCAGACTACGAATCTGGGGGCTGGGAGTTCGAGTCTCTCCGGGCGCGCCAATTCCGAATGAAGCCGCCGATTGCGTGGCACCGCAGGTCCGCGCACCGGCGTGCAAGCAACGACGGGCGGGTCGGATCAGCTGCGTTCCCCCCGTCGCGGACGCGATCCCCGCTTCCCCACCCGCCGTCGGGGCCTGCCCCCAAGAGTATGACCGCATGGACGCCCTGATCGCCGGCTACCGCCGCTTCCGCGCCGAAACCTGGCCGCACCGCCGGCAGATGCTGGAGCGTCTCGCCGACCACGGCCAGCAGCCGCGCGCCATGGTCATCGCCTGCGCCGACAGCCGGGTCGATCCCGCCATGATCTTCGACACCGCCCCGGGCGAGATTTTCGTGGTCCGCAACGTCGCCAACCTGGTACCCCCGTACCAGCCGGACGGCGCCTACCACGGCACCAGCGCGGCGGTGGAATTCGGCGTGCTCGGGCTTGGCGTGCGCGATCTGATCGTGATGGGGCACGGGCTCTGCGGCGGCGTGCGCGCCCTGATCGAAGGCGTCCCCGACGGCCTGGACACGTTCGTCGGCCCCTGGATCCGACTGGCGGAGCCGGCCTGCAAGCGTGTCCTGGCCTGTAACCCGGCCGATCCACAACTCGCCTGCGAGTACGCCACCGTGCGCCTGTCCTGCGAAAACCTGCTGACCTTCCCGTCGATCGCGGAGCGGGTGGCCGACGGCCGGCTCCGCCTGCATGGGGCGCATTTCGATATCCGGACCGGAATCCTGGCAATGCTCAGCGCGGACGGAACCTTCGTGCGCGCCACCTGACACCAACC
>JABBNW010000310.1 GCA_019352115.1 Pseudomonadota bacterium | reverse complement strand
ACCCCCGGGACCGGCCGGCTGTCGGAAATCCCGGGCCCCGCGTTGAGCTGACCGGCTAGTGTCCCGACTCGCAAATATCGTCATCATGCGTCGGGACACTAGCTCTTTGTTTTCAGTGGCCTGCCGGTCCCTGAAATGGAAAGGCATTTCAGGGGCAGGACACTAGGTCCCGACCTCGCCGGGCCCCCTGCCCCGCTCGCGCGCGAGCAGCGCGGCCTTGCGCGGCACGCCCCAGCGGTATCCGGTCAGCGCCCCGTCCGCCGCCACCGCGCGATGGCAGGGCACGATGGGCGCCAGCGGGTTCAGCCCGCAGGCCCGCCCCACCGCGCGCGCCGCCCCCGGCTGGCCGACCATCGCCGCAAGCGCGCCGTAGCTGCGGGTCTCCCCGGCCGGGATGCGCCGCAGCGCCTGCCAGACCCGCAGTTGGAATGCCGTACCGCGCAGATCGAGCGGCAGGGTCGCCGCTGCCGTCGGCTCGGCGATCGCCGCCTGCACCGCGGCCAAGATCTCAACCAGGCCGGCATCGTCGCGCACCAGGCTCGCACGCGGGAAGCGGCGGCGCAGGTCGGACTCCAGCGCCGCATCGGGCTCGCCGAAACCGATGAAGCAGACGCCGCGCGCCGTGACACCGACCAGCAGCCGACCGAAGGCGCAGGCGGCGAAGCCGATGCGGATGGTCTCGCCGGCGCCGCCGCGCCGGGCCGCGCCGGGGGTCATGCCGAGCAGCGCGCCCGGGTTCTCATAGACCCGGCTTTCCGATCCGTAGCCGGCGCCTGCGACCGCGTCCGCCACCCGCTCGCCCGCGCCCAGGGCTGCGCCAAGCCGGCCGGCCCGCAACCCCTCGGCATAGGCGCGCGGGGTGAGGCCGGTGTGATCGCGGAACATGCGCAGGAAGTGGAAGCGTGAATACCCGGCGCGCCGGGCCAGCGCTTCCAGCGAGGGAATGGACTCAGCCGCCGCGATCGCCGCACAGGCGTCGCGCACCACGTCCGCGGCCAATTGCGCGCGGATGCCGAGCGGGTCGCAGCGCTTGCAGGCGCGGAAGCCGCCGGCGATTGCGGCGGCGGCGGTGGGGAAGAACCGCACATTGCGGCGCAGCGGCCGCGGCGATGGGCAGCCGGGACGGCAGAACACGCCCATGGTTGTCACGGCGTAGAAGAAATCGCCGCCGGCGCGGGTGCAGACCGCGTCCCAGCGGACATCGTCGGGGTCCGTGGCGGTCGGCGGGGGAGGAGAAAGATCGGAACGGGACAGGGCCTGGGTCATGCGCCTAGACTGGCCCCGCCCCCGCCGCCGCGCCATCCGCCCATTGCGGCGGGTCGTGGCCACCGGGGGAGCCGATCGGCGGTGAGACTTCTGCGCCTGGCAGCGAGGTGGCGCCCTTCCCCAGGAATCGCGGGGGATCGCGTGCGATCGCGCTCGACGCCGCCCCGGGAAAAACGTTAGACTGCGAGAAGAAGGTCGCGGTCAGCCGGGTTAGCACAGTGGTAGTGCAGCGGTTTTGTAAACCGAAGGTCGGGGGTTCGAATCCCTCACCCGGCACCACGGCGCCCCTCCGACCCGGCAGCCCAGGCGAGGGGGCAACCGGCGCCAGCGGACCCCGGACCGCATCACCTCGCCGCAGGGAGACCGAGGGATGCGATCCGCCGGGTCATGGCTGCTGCTCGCCGCGTTGACGGCAGGCGTAACGGGATGCTCGTTCGAGATGGCCGCGACGCCGGCGATGCGCAACGGATGGATGGTCTATACGGGCGACGCAACCACCGTGCAGGGCACCTGCGGGGTGTTGCCGATCCAGTTGGACGGCAGCCATACCTCCACCCGACTTTCCGGGCACTGCCGGCGGGTCGTCGTGACCGGAAACCATAACGATGTCACCCTGGGGCTGGAACCCGGCGCTCGGATCGAGGTCGTCGGGACGCACAACGATATCTGGTGGTATCCGCTGCACGCTGGCCCGCTGCCGCGGCTGATCGACCGTGGCAGCGACAACGCCTTCCACCTGACTTAGCTCGACTGTCCGCTTTTTCGCGGCGTCGAGGGGGCGTCCGCGACCCGGCGGCCGGTCCGAACGGCGCCATGACGGCGGGGCTTGTGCCGCCGCGATCCAGCAGGTTTTTCGTTTTTGTTGCGTAGTCTGTTGGCGAGATCCCGCACAGAAGAATTATTGCCTCTTCGCTGTTTGGTGTGGGTAGGGCGCTCCCATCCCACCCCCTTCTGCGGCGTTTCTCGGTTCGGCCGGGAGCCGTTTCTCCGTCCCGGCCTGAACTCCCCAAGGCGCCGAGCGGAGCCGCGGTCAAGGATGGCCCGCCCCTTCGCGGGCCACCGCGCCCTTGCGCGGCGCGCAGCGTCCTTGACGGCGGCGAGCACGGCGCCAGGCTCGATCAGGTCGGGCACCCTGCCCCGGACTGGCGGGCGGACCGGGCGGACCCACCTACCCACTCCAAACAGCGAAGAACCGAATTATTCAACCGCAGATGCGCGCAGATGCACGCAGATGGACCGAGCGGAACGGCGAGCCTGAAGCCCGCTCCGTCCTGCGAGGTTGGCTGGGATTGCGGAAATGGCACGCGGCATCCGCGTGCATCTGCGTACATCTGCGGTTGAAATCCCTTGCTTACTGGCATCGGCACGCACCGCGAAATCCGAACCCGGCACCTGGTCGCCCGACCCGACGCCCTCAGTAGTCAACAGACTTCGCCATCAGAGCAAAGTTTTTTTCAACACGGAGGAAGAACGGAGGGCCACGGAGGGCCACTGGAGTCGGAGCGGTTGGTCTTCGCGTGGGGCCTGACCGAGAGCCACGGGGTAGAGCCACGAGCAACCCAACCGCTGCGACTCCCGTGGCCCTCCGTGGCCCTCCGCCCTTCCTCCGTGGTGGAATCCTTGCGATGCCGCAAGCAGAACGATTCGTGCGACGGATGCCACCGGCCCGCGCCAACCGGGGGCATTGCGTGTCCGGTCTGACATGCGGAGCGTCGTGACCAGGATACCGCGGGAGTCATCGCTACCCCGGCAAGCCCGCCACGGAACAGAAATCCCCGCCGGATCGCCAAACCGCGGCGTTGAGATTGGTGCCTTGCCGCCAGAAATGCGGAGAGTCGAGCTTAGGGCCCGTCGGAGTTATTTTGCCGATGTTGGGTGGGGCGGTCGTGGGCGTCCGCATTGCGGCCTTCGCCGCGTGAGCGGATAGCGGAATTGGCGCTTGCACCAGTCCGCGCGGGTTTTGACTCTCGCCCTTGCATGCCGCCCCGAGCCTCCCGTCGTGGCCGGCCCTGCCGGGAAGGGGTCGAAGCTGGCACTACGTCAGTCTCCTGTCGGGTCGGCATCAGAGAAGACGAAGGCGAGGACAATCGCGATCGCCGAGCCTGCGTCGCCAACCAACAGCCGGGTGCGGCCGTTGCGGCCCGATGCAAGGCGGCTGGACAGGCGCCGCAGTGCAGCATCCTCCCCCTCATGGAGCGAGCCTGATGCTGCGCGCGGGGGGCGGCGGGAGAATTGCGACCAGTCGCAGAAATCTCTTGCCTCGCCCCAGGCAAATGTTCTATATATGTTCGCAGACATGATCCCCGCCCCCTTCATCGACAAGCTTACCGCCTTCCTCGCCTGGCTGGCCGAGCGCCTCGCCGAGATACGCGAGCGGAACGCCTTGCGGGCACTGGCGGAGCTTGAACAGGCGGGACTTCAGCAGGCGAAGTGCGAACCGGCGGGGGACGCTCAGGACCCTGCGCTGGCCGCCCCGCTGGCCGCCGATGCCGCCCCCGCCGGACCGGATGCTCGGGATGGATCACGCGGGCGGCTGCCCGCCACGCGGTCGCGACCCTCGCCGACAATCCTGGTGCCCGACGGGTGCGCGGACGCCGCACTGGCCGCGGCCGGCCACGCCGGCGCGCGGATGCCGCGTGTCTCCCTGCCTGACATCGCCGCGCTGTGCGGCCTGGCGCGCAACCGGTGGGCGCGCCAGGCCGTCGCTTCGGTGCGGGTGCGCGGGGCCGACGGTGTTGGGTGGGAAGCAAATTCGGGGCTGGGCCGGTGCGGTCGACGCACGCCCAGATCGTTACGATATCGAATCAATAATCCCCGCCAAATTTCCCCCGGCGCCTACATCCCCCAGGGTTAGGTCAGCCCGCTTCGCGTTCGACCCTGGCCCTTGCTTCCCGGCCCCGCGCCTCCCGTCGAGGCCGGCCCTGAGCCGGCCACCTACCCCCGATCCTCGGTGCGCGGATGGCGGGCTCAGGGGCCGCCCATGACGGGAAGGGTCCGAGGCTGGCCGTACGTCAGTCTCTTGGCGGGTTGGGGTCACTCGGTTCGCCTCAGCCAGGGCGAACATCCGCTTCCTGTTCCTCGCCAAGATCACGAGGCTCCATGCGCCGCCCACCTTGTCGAGGCCGAACCGCAGGAACTGGGGGAACCCGAGCACCGACTTGATGATCCCGAACGCCAGCTCCGGGGCCTGCGTGCACAGCGCGGAGCGTGCCTTGCCCTCTTTCGTCTGCCGCCGATGGCGCATCGATGCAGCCGGCGCGGGGTCGTTCGGCGGTGCCGGCTCCGCTGCGCGTCATGCCCCATCCCGAACACCGGCCCGATCCCGGCGACGGGGGGCCGGC
>JABBNW010000309.1 GCA_019352115.1 Pseudomonadota bacterium | reverse complement strand
CATCCGGTCGCGCGCGGCGAAATCGCCCTCCGCATGCACCGGCTGGAGGCACACATGCGTCGCGCCGGCGTCGAAATGCGCGCGCAGCCCGTGCTGGATCGTTGCCGCATCGCCCCACAGCACCATCGCGTCGATGAACGCGTCGGAGCCGCCGTTCGCCAGCTCCGCCTCGGTGAAGCCGATGCGCAGCCAGTTGTTGCGGTAGTTGTCCAACCGCATGTAGCGTTCCAGCTCCTTGCGCCCCAGCGCGCGCGCCTTCGCCGGATCGGTCTCCAGGCAGACCTTCTGCTCCACCGCCAGCCACTTGCCCGACCCGAGCGCCTTGGCCGCCTCGGCCGTGTGCGTCGGCGTCACGTTGTAGGGCAGCGCGCCGCGGGTGCGCGCGCCGGCCAGTTTCAGCATCAGCGGGCCGAGTGCCGCGAGCGCGATCGGCGCGTCCGCCGTCGGCGATCCCAGCGCCTTCTCGATCCCGTCCAGATAGGCGCGCATCGCCGGCACCGGCTTGGCGTAGGTATGCCCGCGCACGCCTTCCACCATCGGCACATGGCTCACGCCGAGCCCGAGGATGAAACGATCCCCGTACATCTCCCGCAAGGTCACCAGGCCGCGCCCGGCGGTGAACGCATCGCGCGCATAGATGCTGGCGATCGACGACCCCAACTTCAGCCGCCCGCTGCATCCCAGCATGAACCCGGCGACCGCGAGCGATTCATAGCCGCGCGATTCCGGGTACCACAGCGCGTCGTAGCCGTGCCCCTCCACGGTCGCGACGAAGGCGCGCAGCCCTGCCGCGTCCAGCCGGTCCACCGGATACCAGACGCCCAACCGACCCAGTTCCATCTCAGACCACTCCTTCCGCCCGCAACGCGGCGATCGCGTCGGGGTCATAGTCGAGCTCGCGCAGGATTTCTTCCGTATGCTCGCCGAGCGCCGGCGGCGGGGTGTCGATCCGCGGCCCGTCATGGGCGAACTTGAACGCCGCCAGCGGCACCGAAAAACCGCCGTCCACCCCGGCCGCCCCGGCGTGACGATGGAGCACCCCGCGCGAGGCCAGCTGCGGGTCCGCCAGCGCCTCCTCCATCCGCCGCACCCTTGCGGCGGGGACATGGCGGGCCTGGAGGTACTCTTCCCACTCGGCCGCGGTGCGGGTCGCCATGATCTCGTTCAAGGCGGCTTCCTCGCGCGCATGGTCGGCATCGCGTTCGTCGTTGGTCCGCTTGGCCATCTCCGGGCGTTCCAGCACCGTCCACAGCCGCTTCTGCTGGCGCAGGTTGGACGCCCCCAGCATCACCAGACCGTCCTTCGTCTGGTACGCCGAGTTGGTCGCATGCGGCTGCTTGTTGCCGTGCGGCTTCGGATGTTTGCCGTTGCGCAGGAAGCCCGTCACGTGCGACGCCATCAGGATCATCGCGACATCCAGCATCGCCATGTCGATGCGCTGGCCCTGGCCGGTCTTCTCCCGCTGGAACAGCGCCGCGGCCAGCGCGAAGGCGCCCATCGTCCCGGTCGCGTAATCGATCGCGGGGGCGCCGAGCTTCACCGGATGCGCCGTCTCCGTCCCGGTCATCGCCATGATCCCCGACGTCGCCTGGATCACATGGTCGTACGCCGTCTGCCGGCCGCGCGGCCCGTCCTGGCCGAAGGCGGAAAACGACGCATAGATCAGCCGCGGATTGCGCGCGGCCAGCGCCTCGTACCCCAGCCCCAGCGCCGCCAGCGCGCCGGGACGGTAGTTCTCCACGAACACATCCGCCGTCGCCGCCAGCTTGCGGATGATCTCCTGCCCGGCACGCGTCTTCATGTCGACCGTGATCGCGCGCTTGTTCGATCCCTGGGTCAGGAACCCGGTCCCCATCTGCGCCCGGTTCAACGCCGGATCGGTGCCCGACCCGCGGCTCTGGTCCGGATCGGCGGGGTTTTCCACCTTGATCACGTCCGCGCCGAGCACGCCCAGCTGGTAGGCCGCGAAAGGCCCCGCCAGCACATGCGTGATGTCGATCACCCGGATGCCTTCGAACGGCCGTGCCATCCGCCTTCTCCCGCGTCCTGAACGGGCCGACGCTGGCCGCTTGTCCCCGCCCCGTCAACCGCGCTTGATAGCGAAGCAACGCAACGGGGGAGCAGCATGGCGGTTGACCTGATCGTGGACGGAGCGGTGGCGCGGGTCGTGCTCAACCGGCCCGAGCGGATGAACGCGCTGACGATGGACATGCGCGCCGAGCTGGCCGACCACCTGGTCCGCATCCGCGACGACGACACGATCCGCGCCGCCATCCTGACCGGGGCGGGGGGGCATTTCTGCTCCGGCGCCGATGTCGGCGGCATGGGCGAGGACCGCTCGCCGCGGGCCGACCGCCAGCGGATGCAGCGCGGCAGCCACACCGTCGTGCGCCTGCTGCACGGCATCGAGAAGCCGTTGATCGCCGCGGTGCGCGGCGTCGCGGTGGGCGTGGGCTGGAGCTACGCGCTCGCCTGCGACGTGATCGTCGCGGCCGAGGACGCCCGCTTCGGCGCCACCTTCCGCCGGGTCGGCCTGGCCCCGGACGGCGGTGCCGCCTGGTTCCTCGCTCGCCGGGTGGGGCCGGCGCGCGGCAAGGAACTGGCGTTCTCCGGCCGCATCGTGGCGGCGGAGGAGGCGCTGGCCCTCGGCCTGGTGGAATTCGTGGTGCCCGTCGACGGCCTGCTCGACAAGGCGCAGGAACTCGCCGCCGACTACGCCGCCGGACCGACCTTCGCCCTCGGCCTTGCCAAGCGGATGTTCGATCGCGCGATGGGGCCGGGGCTCGACGAATTCCTCGACTACGAGAGCCTGATCCAGCCGCAGCTGCACGCGACGGCGGACCATCGGGAAGGCGTCGCGGCGTTCAAGGAGAAGCGCAAGCCCAGCTTCGGCGGCCGATGACCGGCCGGGCTCGCGTCCTGGGAAGCTGACCGGACATGCTGTGGCTGATCTTCGGCGGGGCGGTGCTGGTGGCCTTCCTGGGCGGGCTGCGCGCGTTCGAGCGCGCCAACGTCGCCACCATCAAATCCTTCCTCGCCTGGCTCGCCGCCCTCGGCGGGCTCAGCCTGATGCTGCTGCTGGTGCTGACCGGGCGCGAGGGGATCGCCATCGGCGCCGGCGTGCTGTTCGGGCCGCTGATCTGGGAACGCTGGCGCGCCGCCCACCCCGAGCTGCGCTTCGGCCCGCGGACCGCCCCGCCGCCGGGCGCAAGCAGCCCGCCGCCAGGCGCCGGCAGCATGAGCCGCGACGAGGCCTATCAGGTCCTGGGCCTCGCCCCGGGCGCCAGCACCGCCGCCATCCGCGCCGCACACCGCCGCCTGATGCGGACCGCCCATCCGGACGTCGGCGGCTCCGACTGGATTGCCGCCCGGCTGAACCAGGCGCGCGATACGCTGCTGGGCGGCACGCGCCGGCGCTGAGACTTCGTGCCGGCACGCCTGCTCGCCGGCACGCGCGGCGGACAAGACGAGCCGCTTTCACAAAGGTTCGATTGTTTTTCGCTCGTCTCGCGCACCCGTTTCGGGGGGCAACCGACCGCCCTCCCCTGGCCGGCACCGCGATCCGGCGTCTGGGAGAAACAGTTCTAAGCGCGGGATGACGTTGCGTTGACCGCCGTCCGGGGATGCCGCGCGTTTACCGCCACCCAAGATGATGTATGTCTTTGCCGCCGGCCGGCGCCCCCCGCGCCGGTCGACCTGAATCGGGAGCACCGCGATGAAGCCACTGCGCAAAGCCGTATTCCCGGTGGCCGGCCTCGGCACCCGTTTCCTTCCCGCGACCAAGGCGGTGGCGAAGGAAATGCTCCCGGTGGTCGACAAGCCGCTGATCCAGTACGCGGTCGAGGAAGCCCGCGCCGCCGGCATTGAGCAGTTCTGCATGGTCACCGGCCGCGGCAAGACCGCGCTGGTCGAGCATTTCGATATCGCGTTCGAACTGGAAGCGACCTTGCGCGACCGCGACAAGCAGGAAGCGCTGGCCTTGCTGGAGGGCACCCAGGTCGAACCCGGCTCGATGGTGACGGTGCGCCAGCAGGTGCCGCTCGGCCTCGGCCACGCCATCTGGTGCGCGCGCGCCTTCGTGGGCGACGACCCGTTCGCGATCCTGCTGCCCGACGACCTCGTGCTGTCCGACACGCCCTGCCTGACCCAGCTCGCCGAAGCCTATCGGGAGACCGGCGGCAACGTGGTGGCGGTGACCGAGGTCGCCCGCGAGCACACCCACCGCTACGGCATCCTGAAAACCGGCGCCGACGACGGGCGGATGGTGGAGGTGCTGGGCCTGGTGGAAAAGCCGCCGCCGCATCTGGCGCCGTCCACCCTGTCCGTCATCGGCCGCTACGTGCTGATGCCGGAGGTGATCGAGGAGCTGGCCCGGATGGACCGCGGCGCCGGCGGGGAAGTGCAGCTCACCGACGGCATGGCCCGGCTGATCGGCCGCCAGCCCTTCCACGGCCTGCGCTACGAGGGCCGGCGGTTCGATTGCGGCGACAAGGCCGGGTATCTGGAAGCGCAGATCGCGTTCGCGCTGAAACATCCCGATCTGGGGCCGACCGTGCGGGCATTCCTCCGCCGCTACCTCGACGCCTGACCCCCGAAGCCTTCTCCCCCTCCCCTTGCGGGAGGGGGTTGGGGGG
>JABBNW010000308.1 GCA_019352115.1 Pseudomonadota bacterium | reverse complement strand
CAATCGAACTTGTGAAAGAACGCCCGTTGAAAATGCTCGCCTTTTTGGGAAATTTTGGCGCCTGATGGGCATTCTTTCACAAACTCTCAGGCCCGCTCCTCCCGCCACAGGCCCAGCGCTTCCTGCACCGGGCGGTCGGAGAAGCTGAACAGCACCGCCTCCGACGTCGCCCGATGCGTGCGGCGGTGCCAGGCCGGCACCACGAACAGGTCGCGCGGCTTCCAGCGGATCGTGGTGTCGCCGACGATCGTCTCCCCCTCCCCTTCCACCACCGAGAACACCGTGCCGTCCGTGCCGCGATACGGCGCGGTCGCGAAGCCTGCGGGCAGCAGTTGCAGGCACGCGCCGATCGTCGGCATCGGCGCGCCGCCGGTGGCCGGGTTCACGTAGCGCAGCTTGTGGCCGTGGCAGGCATCCGGCGCCCCGTTGCGGGCGATCGCCGCCAGCGCCTCGCGGGAGCGGGCGTAGGGGTAGCTGAACACCGGCGAGGCCTTGCCGGTGGGCCGCCAGTCCACCGGGGCCATGTTGTGACCGAAGCGGGCCAGGCTGTCGCCCGCCGGTCGCGCCTCCGTCTGGCGGTCGGCGGCGGCGGGCTCGGCGAAGCTCGCGTCGAACAGGCGCACGATCGGGATATCCAGGCCGTCCAGCCAGACCATCGGCGCGTCGGAATCGTTGCCGTGGTCGTGCCAGGTCCAGGACGGGGTGATGACGAAATCGCCCGGCTCCATCAGGGCGCGCTCGCCTTCCACGGCGGTGTAGGCGCCGTGGCCCTCGATGATGAAGCGCAAGGCCGACTGGGTGTGGCGATGCGCCGGCGCGACCTCCCCGGGCAGGATCAGTTGCAGGCCGGCGAACAGGCTGCGGGTGATGCTGGCCTGGCCGGGCAGGCCCGGGTTCTCCAGGATCAGCACCCGCCGTTCGGCTTCCTTGGCGGTGATCAGCCCGCCCGCCTGCATCAGGTAGGGGCGCACCACGCCATCGTAGTCCCAGTGCGCCGGCACGGTCGGGGTGGCCGGCGCACGAGTGACCAGATGGTGCAGATTCTCCCACAGTGGCGCCAGGTGATGCGGGGCGATGGCGTCGTAGAACGCCTGGCGCGGCGCGGTGGCATCGTCCATGACGGTCTCCTGGGCGAGATCAGGACTTCCCGAGCGCCTCGGCGTTCATCACCCGGATCGGCTTGCCGTCCAGGAACGCCAGCGCGTTCTGCACGTGCTCCGGATAGAATTGCGACCACACCTCGCGCACCCCGTAGCCGAGGTGCGGGGTCAGCACCGTGTTCGGCGCGCTGCGCAGCGGATGGCCTGCCGGCAACGGTTCGATATCGTACACATCCAGCCCGGCCACGATCCGCCCCTCGCGCAGGGCCGCGAGCAGCGCCGCCTCGTCGACCAGCGGGCCGCGCGAGGTGTTCACCAGCACCGCCCCGTGTTTCATCCGCGCCAGTTCCGCCGCGCCGATCAGCCCGCGCGTGCGGTCAGACAGCACCAGATGCAACGTGATGGCGTCCGACCGCGCCAGCAGCTCGTCCTTGGCAACGAGCGTCGCGCCCTCGGCGGCGGCCTTCTCCGCGGTCAGGTTCTGGCTCCAGGCCAGCACCTCCATCCCGAGCGCGCGGCCGTAGCGCGCCAGCCGGGCGCCGATCTTGCCGAGCCCGATCACGCCGAGCGTCTTGCCCTCCGCCGCCGTGCCCACCGGCACGCCCTGCTGGAACCGCCCGGCGCGGAGATTGGCATCCCCGGTCGGCAGCCCGCGGAAGGCGGAGAGCATCAGCGCCAGCGCGATCTCCGCCGTCGCCGCCGAGCCCGGGCCGCTGCCGGTATTGCACACCACGACGCCGCGCGCGCTCGCCGTCGCCATGTCGAGCGACAGGGTGCGCGCGCTGGTCGTGCCCAGCATCTTCAGCTTCGGCAGGCGCTTCAGCAACGAGGTGGTGAAATGCGTCCGTTCGCGCATCGCCAGCAGGATCTCGAAATCGGCGAGCGCGGCGACGGCGGCGTCTTCGGTCGCGAAAGCGTCGGCGAAGAACGTGACCTCCGCGCGCGCTTCCAGCGGCGACCAGTCGGCCGAGGGGCGCGCAACGCCTTGCCAGTCGTCCAGCACAGCGATTTTCACCATGGTCTTCCTCCCTCGGGTTTCCCGCGGAAAGTGGCGCGGACCCTGGGCGGGCGCAAGCGCGCGGGCGCCGTCAGCCCGCGAACCGGTGCGGGATCGCCTGCACCGCGGCCACCACCTCGCGACGGAGCGGACGCGGCATGTCGGGCGGGAAATCCAGCGCGATCGTATCGACCAGCCCGCCGAACCGCCGCCGCACCGCCTCGGCCAGCCCGTCGTAGGGCGCGCGGGCGCAAAACAGGTCGAGCACGTCGTCGGAGATCAGCGCCGCCATCTCCGCCCATTTGCCCGCGCGCGACAGGGCATTCAGCCGCACGCCGAGATCGGCCAGCCCATGCAGGTCGAACACGCCGCGATAGGCCGGCGTGGAGCCGTAGAAGGCCACCCGGTAGCGGATCTTCTCCGCCGCCGCCGCCACCGCGGCCCGGTCCGCGCCGGTGGCGACGAAGCCGCCGCCGGTGACCTCGAACCGGTCGAAATCCTTGCCCACCGCAGCAAGCTCCGCGGCCAGCAGCGGGCGCACCACCTGTTCCAGATAGGCCCGCGTGGCGAACCCATGCAGCCGCGCGCTGTCGGCCTGCCGCGCCGCCGTCTTCAGCATCAGCGGTCCGACCGCGGCGAGCCCCACCGGCGGGGACGGCAGTCCGAGCGGGGGCGGCGTGAACTCCGGCGTCATCAGCGTGAAGCTGTAGTATTTGCCGCGATAGTCGAGCGTCTCCCCGGTTTCCCAGGTGCGGAAGATCGCCCGCAAGGCGGCGATATACTCGCCCATGCGCGCCGCCGGCGCGATCCAGGGCACGCTGAACCGCCGCTCGTTATGCGCCTTCACCTGGCTGCCGAGGCCGAGCACGAACCGCCCGCGCGCATGTCGTTGCAGGTCCCACGCCTGGCCCGCCACGATCATCGGGCTGCGCGGGAAGGCGATGGCCACGGAGGTCGCGAGCTGCACCCGCTCCGTCGCCAGCGCCGCGAAGGCGAGCGGCGCGAACGGGTCGTGGCGCAGTTCGTTGGCGGTAACGACGTCGAACCCGTCGTCTTCCGCCGCGCGCGCTTCAGGGCCGCAGGCACGCCAGTCGGCAACCGGCAGGACCATTGCGACGCGCATCCGGGGGTGCCTAGCGCGCGGGTTGGCCGGGCAGGCCGACCGGGGGATTGGGGATCGGCGCGGCGTCCTCCTGCTGCACGAGCGGCGCGGCGCGGGCGATCACGGTTGCCGCGGTGGCGAAATCGCCGGCTTCGATGGCGGCGCGCGCTTCCTCGATCTGCTTTACCGCCGGATTGTCGGACGGATCGTTGGTCTGGCCCATCGGCACCGAGCGGCTGATGAGCCGCGTTTCCGCCCGCCCGAGCGCTTCCAGCGCCGGGGTCGCCTGCTGCTGGGCGACGGCCTGGGCGGCGGCTTGCATGTAGTCGGAGGCGGAGGCGGATTCGGTAAGCGCGGTGGGCGGCGGGACGGCGACGCCTGGGGCGGCGGGGGCCGGGGCTTCGGTTGGCGCGGCGGGGGGCGCAGGCGGGGCGGCCGGGGCGCCGACGGCGGCGTCGAAGCCGGGGAGGTACGGGGCGTTCGCGACCGGCGGGGGCGCGGCGCGGGCGGCGGGAGCGTGCAGGAGGAGCGGGGCCGCGAGGGCGAGCGGGAGGAGGCGCGGGAGGGTGGTGCGAGGCATCGGCGTGGGCTCCGTCCGGGTCGTCGGGGTATCGGGGGGGGAAGGTAGGCGCGGCGGGGCGGGGGCGCCACTTGTGGGCGTGCGGGGCGCGGTTGGCGTTTCGGGTTGCGAGCCCGGGGTGGCCGGTCAGGCAATCCGGCCGCGCTTTTGTGCTATGAGTGGGGTCATGGACAAGCAGGACATCATCACCCGGTTGCGGGACAACGAGGCGGCGCTGAAAGCGCGCGGCGTGGCGCATGCCGCGCTGTTCGGCTCCCGCGCGCGCGGTGATGCGCGGCCCGACAGCGATACCGACATCCTGATCGAGATCGATCCGGACGCGCATATCGGGGTCTGGGGTTACGCCGGTCTCAAGGAGTATATTGCGACGCTGTTCGACGGGCCGGTCGATGTGGTGGACCGGGAGGCGCTGAAACCCTACGTTGCGCCGGCCGCGACCGCCGATGCGATCTATGCCTTTTGATCCCGGCGCAGTGCGTCGCTGGCTCGGCGACATCCACCATCACATCATCCTCGCCCATACATTCGCGGCGGGGATGAGTTAAGAGGCTTTACGCGACGACCTTTGCGTGACCTACGCTGTTACCCGTTGCCTTGAAATCATATCCGAGGCGTCGCGGCGATTGCCGGACGCGTTGAAGGCGCGGCATCCGTCAATCCCATGGCGGGACATGGCGGCGGCAGGCAACATCTATCGCCACGAATACGAGGACGTGGCGGTGCGCGCCGTATGGGACACGCTGAGCCATCATCTGCCGCCGTTGCGTATCGTCATCGAGCAGGAATTGGCAACGGGCGCTCCGTGAAATACGGTTATGCACTTGTATCGACGGACGGGCAGAGCGTGGCGGCGCAGGTCGCCCTGCTA
>JABBNW010000307.1 GCA_019352115.1 Pseudomonadota bacterium | reverse complement strand
CACCCGCACGGAACCCAAACAGTATGGGGTCCAGGGGACGAGTTCCCTGGCGGGGGTCCAGGGGGCAGCGCCCCCTGGCCTTGCTTGCTGACGAACGCGCCCCACGGCGGTCAGTCCAGCGTCTCCCGATACAGCCGCACCGCGATGGCGCCGACGACGATGGCGAACAGGGCCATGGGCCAGAGGTCGGGCCAGATTTCCGCCGGTCCGTTGCCTTTCAGTAATATACCGCGGCAGATTCGGAGCGCGTGGGTAATGGGCAGGCATTCGCCGATCACTCTTGCCCAGATAGGCATGCCGGCGAACGGGTAAAGGAATCCCGACAGCATCATGCTGGGCAGGAAGGCGAACTGGGCCATCTGCTGGGCCTGCATCTGGGTTCTGGCGATCGTCGAGAACGCCAACCCCATCGCCAGATTGCAGGCGATGAACAGCCCGAGCGAGCCGAGCAGCAGCAGCACCGACCCGCGCACCGGCACGCCGAACACGACCACCGAGACGAGCAGGATCAGCGCCGCCTGCACGTAGGCCAGCCCCACGTAGGGAATGATCTTGCCCAGGGTCACTTCGATCGGGCGCACCGGCATTGCCAGCAGGTTTTCCATCGTTCCGGTTTCGCGTTCGCGCGTGATCGCGACCGAGGTCAGCACCAGGGTGGAGATGGTGAGGATGACCGCGATCAGGCCAGGAACGATATTGAGCGCGGTGACCTGCTCGGGGTTGTAGCGGGCGTGCAGCACGATCTGGAACGGCGGGGCCGGCGTCGCGGTCCGCAGGTTGGGCGGCAGGTCGCGGTTCAGCACCGTCGCGTTCAGCGCGACCAACGCCGCGGTGGCACTGCCGATCGCGACCGGGTCGGACCCGTCGGCGTCCATCAGGATCTGCGGCTTTTCGCCGCGGTTGATGCGACGTGCGAAGTTGGGCGGGATATCCAGCACGAACAGCACGTTCCCGCGCCGCAGCGCTTCGTCCGCGGCGGCCATCGTCTGGTAGGGACGGAGATTGAAATAGCGCGTGTTGGCGAGCGCGGTGATCAAGGTGCGCTCGTAGATCGAATGATCGGCGGAGAGGACCGCGGTCGGCAGGTGCCGCGGGTTGGCGTTGATCGCATAGCCGAACAGGAACAGCTGGATCAGCGGCAGCATGATCGTCAGCCGGATCGTGGTCGGATCCCGCCGCATCTGCAACCATTCCTTCTGCAGCATGGCAACCAGCCGGCCCCAGGAGAAGCCACTCATTCGGCGGCCTCCTGCGTGTTCAGCATATGGATGAACACATCGTCGAGCCGCGGCTCCGCTTCCTGCCAGGACAGTGCCGGATCGCCGAGACGGTCGATCGCAGCCTCCAGCGCGGCACGATCGAGCCCGGCGATCCGCAGCGCCTGGCCGAACACCGCCGCCGTTTCCACCCCCGGCTGGTCGCGCAGCCGCCGCACCGCGCGTTCGATCCCCGGGCCGATCGCCTCGAACGTCACCAGATGCGCCTGGGCGACCACTTCGGCCGCGGTGCCCTGCACGACCAGCCGTCCGCCGGCAAGATAGACGACGCGGCTGCATCGTTCCGCCTCGTCCATGTAGTGGGTGGAGACCAGCACGGTCATCCCGTCGGCGGCGAGTTCGTGGATCATGTCCCAGAACTGCCGGCGCGCGCGCGCATCGACGCCGGCGGTGGGCTCGTCCAGCAGCAGCAGGCGCGGCTGATGCAGGATGCAGGCCGCGAGCGCCATGCGCTGCTTCCACCCGCCCGAAAGCTCGCCGGCGAGTTGCCCGGCGCGATCGGTCAGGCCCATGCGGTCGAGCGCCGTCGCGATCACCGTCCGCCGGTCCGGCAGCGCATACAGCCGCGCAACGAACTCCAGGTTCTCCGCCACCGTCAGATCGCCGTAGAAACTGAACTGCTGCGTCATGTAGCCGACCTGCAACCGGATTTCCGGCCCGTGCGTCAGCAGGTCGAGGCCGAGGCAGGTGCCGCCGCCGCCATCCGGGCGCAGCAGGCCGCACAGCAGGCGGATGGTGGTGGTCTTGCCGCTGCCGTTGCCGCCGAGGAAGCCGCAGACCTCGCCCGTTTCCACTCGCAGGGTCAGCCCGTCGATCACCTTGCGCGCGCGGAAGCTTTTCACGAGGTCGTGCACATCGATCGCCGGCGCAGCCCCGCTCATCGCCGCGCCTGCGGGGCGAGCGGACGCACCTCGACCGGCTCGCCCGGCTTGAGCCGCAGGGCCTCGGCGGGCTTCGGCCGCGCCTCGATCATGTAGACCAGGGTTGCGCGGGTCTGCTCGCTGTAGATCACCGGCGGCGTATATTCCGCTTGCGGGGCGATGAACGACACGCGCGCGACCAGCGGAGCCCCGCAGCCGTCGCAGGAGATCGCCATCCGTTCCCCGTAATGGATGCCGGCCAACACCGGTTCGGGGACGAAGAAGCGCACCCGGATGTTCCCCGGCGGCAGCAGTTGCACCACCGTGGCGCCGGCGGCGACGGTATCGCCCGCCTCGGCGTCGGTGTCGGAGACGACGGCTGCCACAGGCGCCGTCACGTGGCGCTGCGCCAACTGCCACGCCGCCTGCGCCAGGGTCGCGCGCGCCGCCGCCACCGCCGCGCGGGCCGCCGCGATCTGGTCCGACCGCCCGGTCGGCTGGCGCGCCAGCGCGAGCTTCGCCGCCGCCTGCGCCACCCGCGCCTGCGTGGCGGCGAGCGTCATCCGCTCCTGATCCACTTTCTGGCGGGTCACCGCGCCGCTGGCGACGACCCGTTCATCGCGCGCCAGATTGTCCGCCGCCTGCATTTCGGCCGCCCGCTGCTCGGTGAGCGCGCCCATGTCCTGCGCGATCTCGTTCGGCCGCGACGGCGCCACCAGATTGGCGAGGTTCGCCTGCGCCTGCGCAAGGTTCGCCGCCGCCGCGGCGTGTGCGGCAAGCTCGTTGGTGTCGTCCTGGTCGAACAGCGGCGCGCCGGCGGCGACCTGTTCGCCGCGGGCGACGACCAAGCGCACCAGCCGCCCCGTCAGCACCGGCGCGACATCGATATAATCCGCCTCGGCGTAGCCCTGCCAATAGACGCTCGGCGCGGCGCGCAGGCGCCACCAGGCGAAACCGGCCCCGCCGAGCACGAGCAGCAGCAGCACCGGCAGCACGAACCGCCTCATGGCCGGTCGGCCGCGAGGCCGCGCACCGGTAGGTCGGCCGCGAGGCCGCGCGGCGGCATGTCGGCCGTCAGGCCGCGCAGCAGCACGTCGAGATGGGCCGCAAGCAGCGCCGCCGGATCGATCAGCGGCGCAGCATGCCGGCCGACCGAGGTGCGCCAGAGCATCGCGAGCAGAATCGGCGCGACGACCAGCGGCGCCGTCGCGGGCACGTCGAGCGGCCGGAATTCCCCCTGCGCCACCCCGCGCGCGAGCACAGTGCCGATCAGGCGCATGCCGCGGGCCGCGACCTCCTCGGCGTAGAATTGCGCCAGGGCCGGGAAATTGCCCGCTTCCGTCAGCACGAGCTTGGGAATCGCAGCAAGCTCGCCGTTCAGCCGGTCCAGCATGATGGCGGCGATTTCGGCCAGCAGCGCCGTGGCGGTTCCCGTGTGCGCCGCAACCCTCGCTTCCATGGCGGCGAGCGCGGGCAACACGTCCTGGCGGACGACGGCGCGGAACAGGTCCTCCTTGGTCGGGAAGTAGAGATAGACCGTGCCTTTGCTGATGCCGGCGCGCTGCGCCACGTCCTCCAGCCGGGTGGCGGCGAACCCGCGCTCAGCGAACAGCGCGAGCGCGGCGGCCAGGATTTCCCCCGGGCGCGCGTCCTTGCGGCGCGCGCGACGGGCGCGGGGGGCGGTGGGAGCGGCGGCCTCGGGCATCCCCTTTACTAACCGGCCGGCCGGTCAGTAGCAAGCGACACCTCCCGCGCCGTTCCGCCGGCGCGGCGACCGGCCAGGCTCCCCGGTTGCCGAACCGCCGCGGACCGCTTAGGAGCGCCGGCGTGACGTGCGGTCCCCGGTGTCCGGCGGGCGCGCGCGGTGCCGGCAGCCCCGCGCGCGCCTGGCCCGCCGGCCTGGGGTGCCCGCGTCGCCGCGTCCGGCGCCGGCCGGCCGTCCCCCCTTTTCGCGACAGGACCTCCGCATGCCGATCGAACGCACCTTCTCCATCATCAAGCCCGACGCCACCCGGCGGAACCTGACCGGTCGGGTCAACGCCATGCTGGAGGCGGCCGGGCTCCGGATCGTCGCGCAGAAGCGGCTGTGGCTGACGACCGCGCAGGCCGAGGCGTTCTACGCGGTGCACGCGGCGCGTCCGTTCTACCGCGACCTCGTGACCTTCATGACCTCCGGGCCCGTGGTGGTGCAGGTGCTGGAGGGCGAGGATGCCGTGGCACGCAACCGCACGGCCATGGGCGCGACCGACCCGGCGAAAGCAGCCGCCGGCACCATCCGCGCCGAGCTGGCCGAGAGCATCGAGGCCAATTCCGTACACGGCTCGGACAGCGCCGAGAACGCCGCGACCGAGATCGCCTTCTTCTTCGCCGGCGTGGAGATCGTCGGCTAAAGCCAACCCGCGAATTGTGTGACTCTTCGGAAGCAAGGCCAAGGGGCTTCGCCCCCTGGACCCCCACCAGGGGACTAGTCCCCTTGTGTCTTTGGAGTCTGCCATAGTCATGGAGTTGCGGGGCCGGGTGG
>JABBNW010000306.1:3980-4673 GCA_019352115.1 Pseudomonadota bacterium | reverse complement strand
CCATGGCCGGGCTGAGCGCGCCCGAGCTCGACACGATGGGCGAGATGCTCCGCACGCTGGCGCGAACGGCCAGCGGCGACTGGGAGTCGGCAGCCGAGCCCGATCCCCTGGCCGAGGAATATGGCCTGTCCCGCCTGCCCCGCACGCCTAAGCCTGAGAGTTTGTGAAAGAATGCCCGCCCGCCGCCAAAGCCGCGTGAAACCCGAGCGATGACGACGGACGTTCTTTCACAAGTTCCGTCGCTTTTCACGCTCTGAGCGGCGGCCCCGCATGAGCCTGTCCGCGCACGGAACCCTGCTCGCGACGATCTGCAACACGATCAGCGACGCCAGCCCCTACGCCCTCTGGTTCACCGACGGCAGCCGGCAATGCGTCCTCGACCTGTCCGAGCACATCCGCGACGCGGGCGGCCTGACCGGCATCGCCTATCGCGACGCACGGATCTACGTGGCGGTGCAGGCGGCCACGGCGCGCATCCTCGTGCTCGACATGGCGATGGGCGTGACCGGCACGATCGCCCACCCGGATTTCGACGACCTGCACTCCCTGCACATCGCCGGCGACGCGCTGTTCATCGTTTCGACCAGGAACGGGACCCTGCTGCGGCACGACTTCCCGTCCGGCCGCACCGAGGTGATCGCGCGCTTCGACCCGCGGGCGTGGGTCTCCGGCGTGCTGTGCACGCCGGACGAC
>JABBNW010000306.1:0-3970 GCA_019352115.1 Pseudomonadota bacterium | reverse complement strand
CGGACGACGTCTGGCTCTGCTGCCATCACCTCGCGCATCTCGATCCGGCAGCCGAGGGCGGCGGAGTGTTCAGCCTTGGGCAGGGCCGGACCGTCCTGGACAGGCTGCTGCGGCCGCACTCCCTGATCCGCTGCGGCGATCGGCATGCGGTGCTGGATAGCGGCAACGCGCAGGTGGTGTATTTCGACCGCGCCGGAACCCGGCAGACCTGCCGCCTGGAAGGCTTCCTGCGCGGCGCCGTCGTGACCGGCGACGGCGCCATGCTGGTTGCGGGCGGCCCGCACCGCACCATCTCGCGCAAGAACCCCGCCGGTATCGCGGCGCGCGGCCTGCGCGACGTCGCGCATGAACGCCTGCGGATATTCGAGCTGGAACACGGTCGCCTCGTGCGGTCGCACCTGCCGGAACTGCCGGGATTCGAGATCTACGACCTGTTGGAGCTGCCGCGGGACGTCGCGCTGACGCCGGCGGAGGACAGGCTCATCGAGGTTACGCAAGGCACGTTCGCACGTCTCTACTATGTCGCCCTGACCGACGCGCTCCTGCGTCTCAGCACCGCGCGGCCCTGAGCGAGCTTACGCGGATCGCCAGACGGATCGGGAGCCGATTGCGCGATGGCGCAGGCCTCAGGGCAATCGGGTGAACGGGTTTCTGATTCTTTTCAGTCGACCGAGCGGCCTGCCGGATTCGAATATGCCGAGTGAGCGCGCTTCTGGATTCAAAGCTTGGTCCGAAAGCCCTTCACCTGATTGCCCTGGCGCAGGCCTGCTCAGGTCTTGACCTGAGTGCAAACCGCCAGAGGTTGCTGACCGCCGGAGCCCCCCGCAGCCCCCCCCGACCCGCCGCCGGGGCTGAAAAGCGCAGGGTTTCGCCGCCGCTTAACTCCCAAGAAGGTCGGCGCATTGCCGAGACCATCCCCCCCTGGCACTATGCCGTGGTGCGGTTAAACCCGATCGCATGACACAAGGGCTCGCATGAACCGCAACATCGTCGCAAGCGTCATCGCAGTACTCGTCATAGCGGTCGGCGTGCTCGGATATCTGTATTACCAGCAGCGCCAGCGGGAGGGGCGGATCGACATCAATGTCGGCAAGCACGGCCTGTCGATCCAGAAGAACTGACCCCGCATCCCCGCGCCCTCCGGGCGGAATCGCGACGCGCCTCAGCCGCGCCGCCCGCCCGCCGCCCGCCCCACTGACACCCCACCTGGCCCCCCTGGCCCCGCCCGCCCGGTGACGTTTAGAACGGCCTTAACCTTTCCGTGCAAAGCGTGACGCCAACCATGCCCCTGGATGCCAACCGCCCCCTCTCTGGCCCCACCGCGCCCCCCATGATGGAGGCGCCCGGACGGCCGGGCATCGCGCCGACCTGGACCAGCAGCGCCAAGGACGTCGTCGGCTGCACCCTCGGCCCGGCGCGCCTGTGGTTCACCCTCGGCTTCGGCATCGTCACCGAAATCTACTATCCCCGAGTCGACCTGCCGCAGCTGCGCGACCTCGGCTTCATCGTCGCCGACGGCGCCGGTTTCTGGGTGGAGGTCAAGCGCCTCGGCACCTACGCGATCAAGCTCGCCGCGCCCGGCGTCCCCGCGGTCGAAATCCTGCACACCCACCCACGCTTCGGCCTCCGCCTGCGCGTCACCCCCGATCCGCTGCGCGACGTGCTGCTGGTGGAAGCGACCCTTACGGGGGACCCCGACCTCAAGCTCTATGCCCTGCTCGCTCCACGCCTCGGCGCCACCGGGGAAGGCAATGTCGCCGCCGTCGCCCGCTACCGCGGCCGCCAGGTGCTGTGGGCCGAGCAAGGTCCCTTCGGCCTCGCCCTCGTCGCCGCCGATTCGCGCCAGCGCGACGCCATCGGCGCGGCCAGCGCCGGCTACGTCGGCTTCAGCGACGGCTGGCAGGATTTCGCGACCCATGGCGCGCTGACCTGGGAATACAGCCACGCCGGGCCGGGCAACGTCGCGCTGGTCGCCGCCCTCCCCGCCTCGGCCGTGCTCGCGGTCGGGTTCGCCGCCACCAAGCAGGCTGCGGCGACCCTCGCGGTCTCCAGCCTGCTCGAACCATTCGATGCCGTGCTGCTGCGCCAGGTCTCCGACTGGCAGGCCTGGTACGCGCTCGCCAACGCGCGCAACCCGGTGCGCTGGGAAGCGCCGGAGGCCCTGCGCGACCAGTTCATGGTCTCCACCATGGTGCTGCGCAGCCACCTCGATAAAACCTATCCCGGCGCCATGGTCGCCAGCCTCAGCATTCCCTGGGGCGACCGCGGCAGCGAGCGCGGCGGCTACCACCTGGTCTGGCCACGCGACCTCGTGCACTGCGCCGGCGCGCTGCTGGTGCTGGGGGCCGAGGACGAAGCGCGCAACGCGCTGCGCTACCTGATCGCGACGCAGCGGGAAGACGGGCACTGGGAACAGAACCAGTGGCTCGGCGGCCGGCCGTACTGGCAGGGCAAGCAGCTCGACCAGACCGCCTCCCCCGTGCTGCTGGCGGCGCAACTGGCCGAACGCAACGCCCTCGGCGGCACCGAGGTCGGTGACATGATCGCCGGCGCGCTCGGCTACCTGCTGCGCCACGGACCCGCGAGCGATCAGGACCGGTGGGAGGAAAGCGCCGGCATCACCCCCTACACCCTGGCCGCCTGCATCGCCGCCCTTGTCGCCGGCGCGCCGTTCCTGCCGCTGCGCAGCCGCTGGCTCGCGCTCACCGTCGCCGATTTCTGGAACGACCAGATCGAGACGTGGCTGGTCGCCCGCGGCGGCGCGCTGGCGGAGAAAGCCGGCATCGCTGCCCACTATATCCACCTCGCGCCGGCCGGCGTCCTAACCGACCCGGCCGCGCTCGATGCGTCGATCCCGCTGCACAACCAGCCGGAGCCGCGCAGCATCCCCGCCAAGGACCTGATCTCGCTCGATTTCCTGCATCTGGTGCGGCTCGGCCTGCGCCGCGCCGCCGATCCGCTGGTGCTCGACAGCCTGCGGCTCGCCGACGACCTGCTGAAGGTCGAAACGCCGAGCGGGCCGGCCTGGCACCGCTATGTGGGCGACGGCTACGGCGAATCCGACGACGGCGGCCCGTTCATCGGCGCCGGCCGCGGGCGCGCCTGGCCGCTGCTCGCCGGCGAGCGCGGTCATTACGAAGTCGCCGCCGGGCGCGACCCACTGTCGCTCCTCGACGCCATGGCCGCCATGGCCGGCAAGGGCGGCATGATCCCCGAGCAGGTGTGGGACACCGAGGCCATCCCGCGCCGCTTCCTGTTCCTCGGCCGCCCGACCGGCTCGGCCACGCCGCTCGCCTGGGCGCACGCGGAATTCGTGAAGCTGGTCGTCTCCCGCCGCGCCGGCCGGCCGATCGACGCCCCGGCCGCCGTCGCGCGCCGCTACCGCGGCCAGCGCCGGCCGGTCCGGCGCAGCGTGTGGCTGCCGCAGGCGCCCATCGTCAGCTTCCTCGCCGGAACCCGCCTGGTCGTCGCCCTGCCGCGGCCGGCACAAGTCCACTGGAGCATCGACGGCTGGAAACACCCGCGCGACATCGCAACCGTGGACAGCGGCCTCGGGCTGCACACCGCGGAACTGCGGGTGGAACGCCTGCCGCCCGACACCGCGCTCGATTTCACCTGGAAATGGCGCGACAGCGGAATGTGGGCCGGGCAGGACATGCACCTGCGGACGCGCGCGGGGTAGTCCCGGACGGCGCGGCAAGGAAGGCCAGGGGCGCTGCCCCTGGACCCCGCCAAGGGCTCGCCCTTGGAACCCTTCCGTTGGTTCCTCGCGTGTGGGGGGTGTCGCGCGTGGGCGTGCGGCGGCGAGGCGGCTGCGGCGCCGGCAGGGGCAGGGCGCCGATGCGCCCTGCCCCCCTGCCGGCGCCGCAGCCGCCTCGCCGCCGCACGCCCACGCGCGACGCCACCCACACGCGAGGAACCCAAACAGTATGGGGTCCAGGGGACGAGTTCCCTGGCGGGGTCCAGGGGC
>JABBNW010000305.1 GCA_019352115.1 Pseudomonadota bacterium | reverse complement strand
GCCCCCCCGCCCGTGGGGCTTCCCTCGGCCATGCCCGCGCAAATATAAGCCCCCATGCGCGTGCGCTTCACCAAGATGCAGGGCTGCGGGAACGACTTCGTCGTGTTCGACGCGCGCGCCCGCGCCCCCGTGCTGTCGCCGGCGCGGGCGGCCGCGGTCGCGGACCGGCGGCGGGGGATCGGCTGCGACCAGGTGATCGCGCTGGAACCGGCCGGGCAGGGGGCGGACGTGGTCATGCGCATCCGCAACCCGGACGGGTCGGAAGCCGGGGCCTGCGGCAACGCCACCCGCTGCGTCGCGTTCCTGCTGGCGCGGGAGACCGGGCGGCGGGACTTCGTCATCCGCACCGTCGCCGGCGACCTCCCGGCACGGGTGCTGGACGACGGGCAGGTGCGGGTCGACATGGGCGCGCCCCGGTTGGACTGGGCCGACATCCCGCTCAGCCGCCCGATGGACACTCTGCACCTACCGCTAGGCGCCGGGCATCTCCCGCTAGGCGCCGGGCATCTTCCGCTAGGCGCCGGGCATCTCCCGCTGGCCGCCGGGCCGGCGGCCGATCCCGCGGCGGCGAGCATGGGCAATCCGCATGCGACGTTCTTCGTGGCCGACCTCGCCGCGGTGCCGGTGGCCGCGATCGGGCCGGTGCTGGAACAGGATCCGTTGTTTCCCGATCGCGCCAATATCGGTTTCGCCCAGGTCCTGGCGCCGGACCGGCTGCGCCTGCGGGTGTGGGAGCGCGGCGCCGGGCTCACCCTCGCCTGCGGATCCGGCGCCTGCGCGGCGCTCGTGAACGCGCATCGGCGCGGCCTGGTCGGGCGCGCGGCGACGGTGGAGCTGGACGGCGGCGCCCTCCACATCGCCTGGCGGGCGGAGGACGGGCACGTGCTGATGACCGGCCCGGCCGCGATCGCCTTCACCGGGGAGGTCGAACTGGCCGCAGCCCCGTCATGAGCACGACCCTGCTCACCTTCGGCTGCCGCCTCAACGCCTACGAAACCGAGGTGATGCGCGGCCTGACCTCGGGCCTGTCCGACACGGTGGTGGTGAACACCTGCGCCGTGACGAGCGAGGCCGAGCGCCAGGCGCGCCAGGCGATCCGCCGCGCCGCGCGCGAACGCCCGGGGGCTGCCATCGTCGTCACCGGCTGCGCCGCCCAGCGCGACCCCGCCGCCTGGCGCGCCCTGCCCGGCGTGACCCGGGTGCTCGGCAACGCGGAGAAGCTGCGCGCCGAGCATTGGGCCCCCGGCGCCGGCGACGCCGTGGCCGACATCATGACCGCGCCCGCCGCGGCCCCCCGCCCGGTCGCGGAATTCGCCGGCCGCGCCCGCGCCTTCGTGCAGGTGCAGCAGGGGTGCGACCATCGCTGCACCTTCTGCGTGATCCCGTTCGGCCGCGGCCCCAGCCGCAGCGTGACGGAGGACGAGGTCGTCGCCCAGGCGCGCACGCTGGTCGACGCCGGCTACCGCGAGCTCGTGCTGACCGGGGTGGATATCGCGAGCTACGGGGCGGATCTGCCGGACCGGCCGCGGCTCGGCAGCCTCGCGCGCCGGCTGCTCGCGCGCGTGCCGGAGCTGGCGCGGCTGCGGTTCTCCTCGCTCGATCCCGCCGCGATCGACGACGATCTGTGGGGACTGCTCGGCGACGAGCCGCGCGTGATGCCGCATCTGCACCTGTCGTTGCAGGCCGGCAGCGACATGATCCTGAAGCGGATGAAGCGCCGCCACCGGGCCGCCGATGCCGCCGCGGCGATCGCGCGCGCGCGCCAGGCGCGGCCCGGGATCGCGATCGGCGCCGATCTGATCGCCGGCTTCCCGACCGAGACGGAGGCGCTGTTCGACGAAACCCTCGGCTTCGTCACCGACACGGCGCTGCCCTATCTGCACGTGTTCCCCTACAGCGAACGCCCCGGCACGCCGGCCGCGCGCATGCCCGCGGTGCCGGTGGCCGTGCGGCGGGACCGCGCGGGGCGGCTGCGTGCGGCCGGTCGCGCCTCCGCCGCCGCGTTCTTCGCCGCCCAGCAGGGGTGCGCGATCAGCGTGCTGATGGAACGCGACGACTGCGGTCATTCCGAGCATTTCGCCCCGGTGCGGCTGGCCGCGCCCGCCCCGCCCGGGCAGGTGGTCGCCGCCCGCGTGGTCGGCGTCGGGCCGGACGGGCTGATCGCCGAGGCGGCATGACCGCAACCCTGATGACGGAGGCGGCGTGATGGCCTTGGGCGGCTTCTTCTCCCGGCTCAAGGAAGGCCTGTCGCGCAGCACCCAAAAGCTGGGCGGCGGCATCACCGCCGTGTTCGTCCGCCGGCGGCTCGACGATGCGGCGCTGGACGAGCTGGAAGAAGTGCTGATCGGCGCCGACCTCGGGACCGAAGCCGCGGCGCGGGTGATCGCCGCCTTCCGCCGCTCCCGTTTCGGCAAGGAAGTGACCGACCAGGAGGTGAAGGAAGCGCTCGCCGAGGAGATCGCCGCCATCCTGCGTCCGGTGGCCCGACCGCTGGAACTGGACCCGGCGCACCGGCCGCACGTCGTGCTCGTGGTCGGCGTGAACGGCACCGGCAAGACGACGACGATCGGCAAGCTCGCCCAGCTCTGGCACGAGCAGGGGCGGCGGCCGATGCTGGTTGCGGGGGATACGTTCCGCGCCGCGGCGGTGGAACAATTGCAGATCTGGGGTCAGCGCACCAGCTGCCCGGTGGTCGCGGGGGCGCCGGAGGCGGACGCGGCAGGGCTCGCGTTCGACGCGCTGGGCCGCGCGCGGACGGACGGCAACGACGTGCTGCTGGTCGATACCGCCGGACGGCTGCACAACAAATCCGTGCTGATGGACGAACTGGCCAAGATCATTCGGGTCATGCGCAAACAGGACCCGACGGCGCCGCATTCCGTGCTGCTCGTGCTGGACGCAACCACCGGGCAGAACGCCATCCAGCAGGTCAAGGTGTTCAAGGAAATGGTCGCCGTCACCGGACTGATCGTCACCAAGCTGGACGGCAGCGCCCGCGGCGGCATCGTCGTCGCGCTGGCGGAGTCGTTCGGCCTGCCGGTCCACGCGGTCGGTGTCGGCGAACAAGCCGCCGATCTGCGCCCGTTCGACGCTACGGACTTCGCTCGGGGGTTGGTGGGGCTTTGAAGGAAGGCCAGGGGGCAAAGCCCCCTGGCCTTTCTTCAGAGCCTCAGCCCCCGACCGGGGCGCAGCCGGCGCAGACGAAATCGGGGTTTTCCCAGGCGGGTTTGCCGTAGCGCAGGCGTTGGCCGTCCACTGTGCGCACCGATCCGCCGGCGGCTTCCAGGATTGCCTGTGGGGCGCAGGTGTCCCATTCCATCGTGCGGCCGAAGCGGGGGTAGAGGTCGGCCGCGCCTTCTGCCAGGCGGCAGACTTTCAGGGCCGAGCCGTATTTCTCCACCCGCGCCACGTGGCGGCCGGCGAGGAAGGCTTCCAGGCGGGGGATATCGCCGTGCGAGCGGCTGGCGAGCACCACGAGCCCGTCCGCCGGCGGCACCCGGGCGGCGATCGCTCGCTGGCCGGCGGCATCGCGTTTCCAGGCGTCCTGGCCGGCGATGGCGCCGAACAGCTCGCCTGTGACCGGCACCGCGACGACGCCGAGATGGGCGCTGCCGTCGCGCACCAGGCCGATGTTGACGACGAACTCATCGCGTCCGGCGGCGAATTCGCGGGTGCCGTCGAGCGGGTCGACCAGCCAGTACTGGGCGGTGGCGGCGGTGAGGCGCCCGTCGGCCATTTCCTCCTCCGCGATCACCGGGATGTCGGGGCAGGCGGCGCGCAGGCCGGCGACGATCAGCGCTTCGGCGGCGCGGTCGGCGGCGGTGACGGGGGAGCGGTCGTCCTTGCGCTCCACCGCGAAGCCGCCTGCGCGCACGGCGAGGATGGCGGCGCTGGCTTGCAGGGCGAGGTCGGCGGCCAGTGCCAGCAGGGCGGAATCGTTCATGCCGGCGGGTGTAGCTTGGGTGCCCGGGGGCTGCAACTCTGGGTGGCGGAGGCGCCGGGCGATCGGGCGAACCGCCTGGGGCGGCGCGGGACCGGTGCGCCGGTGGCCGGGCGCGAGGGGTTTTGCGGCCATTCGGCTGGCGATCCGAGCCCGGGGGGAGGCTATTCGGATCGATACCGTAACGAAATGGGCATGCGTAGGCCGCAGCGGCTTGGCGCCGAATTTGCGTTCCATCCGACAGGTTTGGGTCGTCCGTGCACCCGGGCCGGATCGGCCGCTGGTCCCGCCCGTACGTGGCGGGCAGGCACCTCGGCGCGATGATGTCCGTTGCGGAAAAATCCTTCGCCCACGCGGCGGCGAAGTGGGCGGCGGCGTGCGTGGCGGTCGAGGTCCCGCGGGGTGGCAGGAACATGGGGCGGGGCGGCCACCGCGAGGGGCGCGGCCGCGCGCGATCCGCTGCGAACCTCCAGCCATGCGGGCGCAGGATCGGTCTCGGCCGGGGATTGGCGGCTAGCGGGGCCTGCGTCGCAGAGGGGCGCAGCGACGCTGCCCGGTGCGTTTCCTTCTGGGCGCGGCTGGGGGTGGGGTGCGGGAACGGCCGCGGCCGCCGGCGCCACGATTGCGGCGGCCGCGGAGGCGGGCGTGGCGGGGGCAAGCGCGGGCGGGGACGGGGGGAACGCATCCCGGTCCGACTGGCTTGGGAGCGGGCTTTGGGGGGATTGGGGCGCCGACGACGGC
>JABBNW010000036.1 GCA_019352115.1 Pseudomonadota bacterium | reverse complement strand
CCCGTGACACCCCCCACCCGCACGGAACCCAAACAGTATGGGGTCCAGGGGACGAGTTCCCTGGCGGGGTCCAGGGGCAGAGCCCCTGGCCTTGCTTACCTGCGCTCAGCCGGCGGGGTGGCGGGCGGGCACCTGCCGTGCGGCGGTCGCGGACGCGCGCTCGCCGCCATCGCCGATCACGGCGAACGGCGCCCAGAAGAACGGGTGTGCCACTTCCGCAGGCAGGCCGTGCCCGGCGTCGGCAAGCATGGCGAGTTGGGCCTTGCGCAGCGCGCCGGCGACGCCGAGCGCCGGATCGGCGCGCATGCGTTGCAGGGTGTCCGCGATCAGGTAGGCGGTCACCTGGTCGTTCACCGACCAGTGGGTGACCATCAGCGCCCGCGCGCCGGCGAAGAAGAACGCGCGGGCCAGGCCGGAGAGGCTTTCCCCCGCCGTTTCCCCGCCCGGTCCGCCGGAGTTGCAGGCCGACAGGATCACCAGATCGGCGTCGAGATGCATCCCCGTCACGTCCGACGCGGTCAACAGCGCGTCCTTCGCGTTGGGGGCGCCGGCCGGATCCGAGGTGACGATCGCCGGCTGGCTCTGGCACCGCAATTCCGCCGGCAGCAGGGCGTGGGTGGCGAAGTGCAGGATGCGGAAGTTCTTGAGGTCGGTATGCAGCACCGCCGGCACGGTGAAATTCGCTCCGAGCAGCTCATCGCTCGTGCTGGCGCCCAGCAGTTCGCGTGCCGCGGTGAGTTCCTTCCCCGCATAGGGCAGCGCCGGCAGGCCGGCGAGCAACTGGGCGGTATCGCCACAGGCAGCGCCGGGGAAACTCGCCTCGGCCTGGGCCAGGGTCAGCGGCTGGAAGTCGCCGAAGCCGAACCAGGGCTGGGTCGCGCGCGAATCGCCGGCGATCTTGCGCAAGGAGACGAAGTTGGCCGCCGCCGGCACGTGGGTGATGGTGAATTTCCGCACCAGCCAGGGCGCGCTGGCCAGTTGGTCGGGTTGCGCCGGTCCGGTCAGCAGGACTTCGAACGGCAAGGACAGCAGCGGCCCGGCCGGGGCCACCACCAGGGATTTCACGCCGCGCATGTCCTTGGCCACGCCGCCGAGCGTGTCAGTGTACAGGGTCTGTGCGCCGGCCACGTCGAAGACCGGCAGGCTCGTGGTGGTGAGTTCGATGCCGGCGCGAATCTGCCGCACCAGCTTCGCCATCTCGGGCAGGCCGCCCGGCACGCGAGAGATCGCGATCCGCCGGTCGCGCAGCAGGAATAGCCAGCCGTGTTTCAGCCCGAGGGTGATCTGCACGAACGCCTCATGCGGGTGCAGTTCAGCGAAGACGGCGCTGGCCGATACCACCTGCTGGACGAGCTGGCCGTAGTTCGGCGCCGCAGCCTGCACGGCGCTGTCGGCATCGGCGAGTTTCGCGCGGGCGGCGCCAATCTCCTTGTGGAGTGCGGCCAGCGCTGCCGGCGGCAGCGGAGCGCCGCCGCTGCGCGCGGCGGCCTCGGCCTGGTCGCGTTGGCGATAGAGCAGGCGCAGCCGGGCGCCGGCGTCCTGGCGCGACCGGATGGCCTCCGCCACTTTCGGATCGCGGGCGTTTTCCTGCAGCCGCGCGGTGGCCTCGGCGATCTGCTGGCTGGTGACGCTGCCCTGGGCAAGCTGCGCGGCGGTGAACATCCCGGCCAGCAGACCCTGGCGCTGGCCCGGCGGGGCTGCCTTGGCGGCGGCGGCATAGACGTCCAGGCAGGGGCCCATCAGCGCGGGCTCGGTGCCGACGTGCAGCGCCACCAGGGTGTTGACCGCCTCGCGGCATTTCGGCAGCGCGGCCACGGCCTGTCCGCGATGGAGCAGAATGGCGGCATCGAGCAGGTCGGTATCGGCGAGCGGCTTCGATCCGGGCAGGGCGATTCCGAACGCGGCCGAGGCGGCGGCGAGGTCCGTCAGCCCCTGCGTCACATGCCCGGAATCCTCGGCGGTGATACCCTTGGTACGCAGCAATCGCGCCGCGACGATCGGCCGGTCGAGGCCGTTGGCGCGGGCAAGCGTGGTGGCGCTGGCCAGCATCGCCTCGCTTTCCGGCAGGCTATGCAGCCGCCGCAGCACCAAGGCCATGTTGCGCCGCGCCTCGATCAGCCCGAGCAGCGCGCTTTGCGCCGACGGATCGGTCAGCAGGTCCTGGTTCGGCAGCAGCGAGCTGAGGCTGCCTCCGGCCGGACCGCCGAACCCGCGCACCATGGAGACACCGACGACCGCCGGATGGAGCACGGCGGAGGGCAGAAGCGCCGCGTAGGCGGCCGCTGCCGCGCGCAGGAGTTTGAGCGAAGCGGTATAGCGCCCCTGGTTCAGGGCGTTCAGGCCGCGGTAGTCCAGCAGTCGCGCCACGGCGGTGGGATCGGCGGCCTGCGGGGCAAGCTGCTCGGCCTGGGCGAACAGCGCGCCGGCCTCGGCGAAGCGGCTCTCGTCGGAGAGTTGCAAGGCAAGCGTCATCAACGCGGTGACGGTGTTCGGATTATTCGCTCCGAGCGCCTTGCGCTGGATCGCGAGCGCGGCGCGGAACGCCGCCTCCGCCGCTGCCGGGTCGTCGGCGAGGTTGGCGCGGGTACCGGCGGTCATCAGCCCGTTGAACTGGCCAATATCGCCGGAGCTGAACGCCTGCGCGGCCAACCGGGTGGCGAGCAGCGCGTCGGCCGCTGAACTCGGCGGGGCGGCCGACGCGCTGAGGATGCCGGCGCGTACGCCGATCGCGTGCTCCATCGCCCCGGCCGCCGGCAGCACGCCGTCGGCATACCAGGCGCGGCCGCCGACGAGGGCCACCATTGCAACGTGCGGCCAGCCGCCCAGCCGCTGGGTGCAGGTCAGCAGCTCCGCCGGATGACCGCCGAGGATCGACGTCGGGCGCGGCGCCTGGCACAGGAAGCGCTCGTCGATGCCGACCCGCCACGGGCTCGCGGTCGCGAGCGCGCCGAGTTCCGCGGCGTTGGCGGGGGCGCCTTCGCGCACATGCGCACTCGGCTGCTGCCAGCTACCGCAATAGACATCCCCGCCGCTGCCGACCGGCTGCAACGTGCAGGCCTCGCCCACGGAGTTGGGGCCGATCGCGATCTGCGCGGCCGGCGTGCCGCCGGTGCCGGCCTTCACGTAGGCCGAGACGGGCGGGCGGGCACAGGCCGCCAGCGCGAGGGGCACCAGCAGCACCAGCCGGACTGCCGACCGGCGCAGCCGGCGGGCGGGACGCGCAGCGAAGGTCTGAATCGCGCACATGGGTCAGTAGTCCCGGCGGGAGACGAGCGGGAGGAACAGGTCGTCGTCTTCGTCCGAATTGAGCATGGAGCCGAGCGAGAAGCCCTGCAGCGGATTGGCCAACGGCAGCACCTCCACCGGCAGCACGACGCAGTTCACCGAGCCGATGGCGCAGGTGTTGACCCGGAACCGCGCGTCGGCGGCCGGAGAGATATCCGAGGCCCCGGCCGCCGACTGCCCGCTGATGCCGTCGACCGTCCCGGCGAGGGCAGCCCCGCCGCCGGTGCTGCCAAGCGGGAAGATCACGTCGAGCCAGCGGACGAACATGTTCCCGCTCGCGGCGCCGAGGGCCCCGCTGCCGTGCAGGTCCAGGATCAGCCAGGTGGAGGTGCCAACAAGCCCACCGATCGGGGACAGGGCGATGTTGCCACCGTCGTAGGCGTCGATGCGCACGATGCTCGGGCCGCCCGACGCCGAGGTGACGGTGACCACCCCCTGCTGCACGAAATCGCTGAAATAGGCGCCGGGGCTGGCGATCGAGGTGGGGGTGCTGAGCGGATAGGCAAAGCTGCCGGCCGGCCCGGTCGGGCGCGCGGTGCCGCTGGTGACGATCGTGGTGCCGTTGGCGATGGTGATCTGGTTCGGCGTGGCGTCGAACACCATCGTCGGCGCAGAGATGACGCCGGTGAGGGTCAGGGCCTCGCCGTCCACCACGTCCAGCACGCTGCCGGCAGCGTAGCCGGCGATCTCGTTGATCCGGTTGCCGCCGCTCGTGAGGATGGTTGCCGCGCCGGAACTGCCGGTGAGCAGCGGGGTATCGAGACTGCCCGTTTCGTTCACGGCCCCGCCGATGGCGAGCGCGACCCTGGTGGTGCCGGCGAGCGTGCTGTCGAGGTTCAGGCTGGCGGCGGCCAGGGACACGGTGCCGGCGGTGAGCGGGCCGCCCAGGGTCAGGGCGCCGGGGATGGTGATCTGCGCCGACGGGCCGGCGGAGACGGGGCCGGCAACCGTGAGGTTGCCGCGGTCGTCGACGTTCAGGCCGCCGGAGGCGGTGAAGCCGGCCAGGGTGGCGATGGTGTTGGTGCCGGTGAGGCTGGTGGCGCCGGTGCTGCTGCCCGACAAGGTGCCGCTGACCAGCGCGCCGGTTTCGCCGATCGCCCCGCCGGTCGCGATCAGGCTGGTGGTGCCGGGCCCGCCGTCGGTGACGCTGCCGGCGAGGATGAGGCTCGCCCCGGTCAGGCTGACCGCGTTCCCGCTAACCTGCCCGCTCGCGGCCACCGTGAGCCCGGCGCTGTCACTGACCACGGCGAGGCTGCCGCCCGCCGCCGTGCCGGTGACGGTCAGCGCCGTGCCGTCGTCCACCGTCAGCCCGGCGGCGGAGAAATTGCCCAGGGTGGCGATGGCATTGGACCCGGTCAGGCTGGTGGCGCCGGTGCTGCTCCCGGACAGCGTGCCGCTGATCAGGCGGCCGGTTTCGCCGATCGCGCCGTTGCTTGCGGTCAGGCTGGTGGTGCCGGCGCCGCCGTCCGACACCAGGCCGGCGATCGTGAGCCCGGGCGCTGTCAGGCCGACCGTGGTCGCGATCACACTGCCCGTCGTGCCAACCGTCAGGGACTGGCTGTCGTTCAGGAGCGCCAGGCTGCCGCCGGTTACCGCACCGGTGACGGTCACGCCCGCGCCGTCGTCGAAGGTGAACCCGGCGGCGGCAAACGCGCCCAGCACGCCGATCGCGTTGGTCCCGGTCAGGCTGGTGGCCCCGGTGCTGCTGCCGGTCAGGCCGGCCGCGTCGATCGCCCCGGTCTCGGCGATCGCGCCGCCGCTGGTCAGGTGCACCAGCCCCGCCGCCCCCCCGCCGGTCTGGCTGGCGATGAGCCCAGTGATGCCGATGGAACTGCCGGCCGTGATCGCCACCGACCCGCCGCTCGCAGCCAGCGCCGAGCCGGTCAGGTTCACCACCCCGGCCCCGCTGGTCCCGGCGTTCAGCCCCACGTTGCCGCTGGTGACGCCTTGCAGTCCCGACTGCAGCAGCCCGGCGACGGTCAGGGTATGGCCTGCCGCGTCCAGCTCCGCCGTGGGCGTCGTCGGCTGGCTGACGCCCGGGATGGCGCCGGCCGCGGTGATCCCGCCCGCCGCCGCGCCGGCCAGCACGGTCGAGCCGGCCGGAAGCACCAGGTTCTGCGTGTCGTTGACCAGCAGGTTGTTCGTCGCGGTAACTGCGGCCAGGGTGCCGATCGTGTTGGCGCCGGCGAGCCAGATCGAGGCACGCGCCACCGGCGCGACCGGCACCGTGCCGGGCGCGTTCGCCTGCCCCAAGGATTCGGTATCCGGGATCGCGCCAGCCTGGGCGATCAGGCTGGGCGTCAGGATGGCGCCACCCGCGGTCTCATAAACGTTGCCGGTCGCTTCCAGCTTCACCGCCGCGGCGGAGAGGGTGCCGCCCACCGCCAGGTCGCCGATCCCGTAGCCGGCGACGAGCGTCCCCGCCGGCACCACCGCCAGGGTGATCCCCGGGCCGAGGTCGGTCACGAGCCCGGCGACGGTGAGAGAGGTACCGTCGCGCAGCACAAGCCCGTTGCCGGTGGCGAAATTCCCCAGGGTGCCGATCTGGTTGATCGACGGCGTGCCGGGTGGCGGATCGTCGAGCAACTGCGCCGTGCCGCCGGCGCTGCCGGTCAGCACATTGGCCAGCAGGGTGCCTGTCCCGCCCGGCCCAGGCTCCAGGATATCGTTCTTTGCGTACAGCCCGACCGCGCCGCTGGCCGGAGTGCCGGGAACCAGGGCCGAGACCACCCCGTCGATCACGATCGAGCCGCTCGCAGTGCCGGCGCTGTAGTTGAAGCCGCCGCCGGACGCGGCGTAGCTCATGCCCGCCGAGACCTCGAGCGTCGGGTTGCTGCCCACCGCGCCCCCCGCCAGCGCCGTGCCGCCGCTCGCGATGGTCACGTCGCCGGCGATGCTGCCGTTGCCGGCGTGCAGATAGACGTTACCATTGTCGGCCAGCACCGTGCCCGCCACCAGCAGGCTGCCGGCGAGATCGATCTCCAGCCGCGCCGTCGATTGCTCGCCCGCCGCGACCGTGCGTCCGGCCGGGATCAGCAGGTCGCCGCCGCCCAGCACGGTGGCGACGTTGACGATCAAGCTGCCCGCCGCGCCCAGATTATCCGTGCTCAGCGTCACCGGGGCGGCCAGCGCCGTGGTCGCACCGATTGCGCCGCCGAGCTCGGTGAACTCGTTCGGTCCCGTGAGGACCATCGCCGCCGTGGCGTGCCCCGCGTCGCCCGCCTGCCCGACCAGCGCACCCACCGTCACGCCCGCCCCGATCGCCTGGCTGACCGTGCCCGAGGTGAACAGCGCCAAGGTGGTCGCGGTACTGCGCAGGTCGAGCGGCGCAGTGAACGCGATCGACCCCGCCCGCTGCGTCGCCCCGCCGTCGGTGCTGCCCAGCACCAGGGTCTCAGCGCCCACCGGTGCCACGCCCGGCACGCTGATGCTGCCGAAGGTGGACACATAGCCGAGGCTGCTCGTCGCCACCGACAACGTGCCCGTGGTCGATCCCGTCGTCGCGTCGATCGACATCGCATCGCCGACGGTGGCGGGCGCGATCGCGACCATCCCGCCCGGCGCCAGCACGATCGGGGTCAGGGTGCTCGTGCCCTGGATCGACAACGCATCGGTCTGCAATGCGATCAGCCCGGCGGCCAGGGTGCCGCCCGCCAGCGACCCGTTCGCCAGCAGCGCGCCCGCCGCGGCGATGGTGCCCGTCGCCAGCACCAGGGTCGGCGCGGTCACGATGGCGATCGACGGTGCGCTCAGCCGCAACGTGTCGGGCTGCACCGACAGCCCGGCGGTGACCGGCCCGACCACCGTCAGGCTCGCGGTATCGTTCAGCCGGAGGTCGCCGCCCGCCACCAGCGAGGTCTGCGCGCCGAAGCCGCTGGTCTGATCCAGCGTGCCGCCCTGCGCCCGCGCGGTCGCGTTGCCCAGTTCGGCGATCGCGTTCGCCCCGCTATCCAGCACGAACGCCGCCGAGGTGCCGACCAGCGCCGTGACGGACAGCGAGCCGCCGGTTTCCACCACCGACCCGCTCGCCACCAGATCGAGCGTGCGCGCCACCGTGCCCAGCACGATGCCGCTGTTGATGTCGATCGTGTTCACCGCCGGGGTGGCGCCGTCCAGGCTGCCGATCAGCAGGGTCTCGGTCCCCGCCGGCCCGGTGGTCGTGCCGAATGTCGTGATATCGTTCAGCGTCGCGTTGGACAGCCCGAGCGTGCCGGCCGACGACACCCCGCCGAGCGCGATCACGCCGGCGCTGCGCGGCACGATCGCGACGCTCCCGTCCGGCGCGCTGACCAGCACGATGCCGCCGGGGATGAGCGCCAGATTGTCGGTCACGAGCTGGATCCGCCCCGGCAGGATGGTCCCGCCCGCGCTCGCCGCGTCCGCCACCAGCGACCCCGCCGAGGCGATCGTCTGCCCGGCATAGACGGTCACCGGCGTGCCGCTGGCGTCCACCGTCAGGCTGTCGGCCGTCAGCGCCAACCCGTGCCCGCCGCCGCCGGCACCCGCCTGCACCGCGCCCACCACCGTGAGCGCCGCTCCCGGCCCGTCGGTCAGATGCACATGCCCGGTGGCGGTGAACGGGCCGAAATCGGCGATGCTGTTGGCGTTGGTGAAACTGGCGTTGCTCACCACCGTGCTGCCGAGATTGGTCCAGGCGGTGGTGAAGCCCGGTCCCGCCATCCCGGCCGAGCCGCTGAACAGGGTGGCGACGATCGTCCCGCCGACGCCCTCGGTGAGCGCGCCGGAGGTGTGCAGCTCGACCCAGTTCGCCACCAGCGGCGCGGTGAAACTGTAGCTGCCGGCGGCGGGATTGGCCGCATCCTTGATGTCGACCAGCAGGTGGTTCAACGTGCCCGGGCCGCCGGTGGCCAGCGCGGGCAGGGTCAGGCTGCCCGCCGTCCCCGCCGCGGCGCCGGGGGTCACGGCCCCGGTGGTGATCGCGGCGGTCGTGTTCGCCCCTGCGGTCACGCCGAGCGCGCCGCCGAAGGACTGGAACCCGCCCGCGATGCTGGCCCCAGACAGGCTGACGCTGGCGCCATCGGCGGTGCCCCCGGTCTGCGACACCGCCCCGCTGCTCGCCAGGGTCAGCGCGGCGCCGGAGGCGATGGTGCCGCCGGTCTGGCTCAGCGACCCGGTTCCGGTGAGCGACAGAGTGCCCTCCGCCGCCACCAGCCCGCTGCTGGTGAGGCTGGTTCCCGCGTCCACCGTCGCCGGGCCGGCGGCGAGCACGCTGCCCGCCAGGCTCACGCTGCCCGGCATGTTGATAGAGAGCGTGCCGTCCGAGGCCAGCACCGCGCCGCCCGATTGGGTGAGCCCGCCCGAGCCTCGCACCGACAGCCCGCCCGGCATGGGATGGAAGGCGGTTGCGAAGATGGTGCCGCCGCTCTGCGTCACGTCGCCGTTGTTGGCGGCAATGCCGATGTCCTGCGCGTCGATCACGCCGCCGGTCTGGGTGAACGCGCCGGTCGCGCCGAAAGTGGCGCCGGTGGCCGCGCCGATCAGGGCCGGAGCCTCGACCACGATGTCCCCGGCGGTGGTCGTGATGACCGACAAGGTCCCGTTCGCCGCCGCCAGATTGCCCGCGATCACGATGCTGCCGGTATTCGAGATCGTAACGTTATCGGCATAGACCGTCGAGGTGGCAGGCAGGGTCAGCGTCCCCGCCGCGTCGTTCAGCGTGAAATCACCGTCGCCGCTGCCGACCGTCACGTTGCCCAGGCTCGTCACGTCGTTGCCGAGGGCGTTCAGTGTGATCGCGCCCGCCGCGGCCCCGTTGCTGCTGACCGACAGGGTGCCCACGGTCAGGCTGCCGGCGGTCTGCGCGATGGTCCCGTTCGCATCCAGGCGCAACGTCGCCGCGTGCCCGGTAAGCGCGACCGACTGGTCGAGACTGATCCCGCTCGCGGTGACCTGGTTGGCGCCCGACTGGTCGAAATACCCACCGACCCGCAGCTCGGCGGCGCTGATCGCGCCCACCACCGTCGGGCCGAGTTGCAATCCGGGGGTGGTGCTGCCGAAGCTCGTCTCGATCGCGGAGGCGGGCGCGATCGCCACCGTCCCGCCGGTCGCCAGCAACGCGGCCCCCGCGGCAACCGTGAGCGTGTCGCCCTGCACCAGAAGCTGCGACCCCGCGCCGCCAGCGCTGAGCGTGCCGGTGGCGGCGAGAGTGACCCCGCCCCCCGTTCCCGCCTGCACGAACACGTTATTGGCCGCCGCCGCCACCGACCCGGCGAGCGTGATCCCGGTGGTGCCGAACAGGCCGATGGTGCCGCCCAGCCCGCTCGTGCCGATCTGCGCAAGGATGGCCGCGCTTGTCCCGGTCTGCTGCACCGATCCGGCCGCAGTCAGGATGATCGCCCCGTCGGTGGCGATCGTGCCGCTGTTCTGGGCGATCCCGTTGCCCGTCCCGGTGGCGACGAGCGACACCCCCGTCGTCACCGCGCTGCCCACCGTGGCGGTGATGCCGGCGTCCAGGGAGAGCGCCCCCGCGTCCACGATCGCCACCGCCCCCGCGGTGCCCACGCTGCCGCCTTGGATCGCGCCCACCACATCCAGCGCGCCGTTGTCGTTCAACCCGAAACCCTGGGCGCTGACGATCGGCCCCAGTGCGGCGATCGTGTTGCCGCCGGCCAGCGCGAAGCTGCCCGCCTGCCCCATCAGGCCGCCGCCGCCGACGATGCTGCCGCCCACCTCCACCACCCCGCCGGCAGCGAACAGGCCGAGCGTGGTCGTGCCGGGGATCGTGATGGCGGAGGTGATGCTGATCGCACTCGCGATCGTCGCACCGCTGGCCAACTGGCCGATGTCGATCGTGCCGGCGTTGATCTGCGCGAAATCGGCCGCCGACAGCACGAGGCCCGACCCCGTGCTCCCCAGGGTGACCAAGGTGCCGGTACTGCTCACCGGCGCGATCGCCACCGTCGCCGCCACCAGCGAACCGCTGCCACCCATGACCAGCCCGTCGGTCCCGAGCCCGATCCTGTGCCCGGCGGCCGAAACGGATCCCGCGACCGTGAGCGGCTGGTTGGCCTGCTCGATCAGGGTCAGATCGCCGCCCGAAACGACGAAGTTATCGATCTGCCCGATCGCATTGGTGGTGCCGGCCAGATCGACCGTGCCGACGACGCCGCCGGTGCTTTGCAGAGTGGCGGCACTCAGCCGCGCCGAACCGGCCTCCGTGATCCCGCCGCCCGCGGTGGTCAGGTCCACCGTGCCCAGCCCGCCGGGGCCGTAGCCCAGTAGCCCGCTGCCGTCGAGCGCGATCCCCCCGCTGCCGGCGATCAGCGCCACGGTGCCAGGCGCGCCGTTCACCCCCACCGTCCCGGTGATGGCGATGGCGCCCGGCGCGGTGCCGCCCGCGCCGATCGTGACGTCGTTCGCCACCAAGGTTCCGGGCACGGCCAGGGTGCCTGCGGCTTCGCCCGCGTCGGCCAGCGCGAAGTCCCCGCCGGAGACGGTAAAATTGCCGATCGCGCCGATCGTGTTGGACCCGGTCAGGCCCGCCCCGCCGACCACCGTCCCGAGGCTCGCCAGGGTGCCGGCGACGATCGTGCCGGTCTCCGCGACGCCGCCGCCCGTCGCCCCCAGCGCCAGGGTACCGGTCGCGTTCAGGCTGCCGCCGATCGTAAGGCCGCCGCTGCCGGCGGCGAGCGACATCAGGCTGCCGGTGGTCGTGATGTCGCCCGTGACCGACAGCGCCGTCGGGCTGAGCGTGCCGCCGCCGCCGATCGTCACGTCCACCGCCGACACCGGCCCGGCGATTCTCAAGGTCCCGGTCTGGCCGCCGTCGGCCAGGGTGAAATCGGCGCCGGAGACGGTGAAGCTGCCCAGGGTGGCGATGGTGTTCGCCCCCCCCAGCGCGACCGCTCCGCCTACGGTGCCCTCGCCGCGCAAGGTGCCGGTCACGATCGCAGCGCTCGTGCTCTGGGTGATCCCGCCCGCCCCGGCGCCCAGCGCCACGGTGCCCGTGGCCCCCGCGTTCACCAGCGCAGTTCCGGCCAGGGTGATGCCGCCGGCGCCCGCGCCCAGAATGACCGCGGTCCCGCCGCTGTTGAGCGCGATCGTCCCGCCGTTCAGCACGATCGAGCCCGGCGCGCCGATCGCCCCGCCCAGGGTCACATTGTTCGCGGACAGCGTGGATGCCAGGGTCAGCGCCCCCGTCTCCCCGCCGTCGGCCAGCACGAAATCGCCGTCCGGCACGGCGAAGCTGCCGAGGACGGCAATCGTGTTCGAGCCCAGGAGATCGACGCCGCCGCTCACCCCGCCGGCGCTGAACAGCGTGCCGGCGACGATCGTCCCGCCGGACGCCTGGGTGACCCCGCCGCCGCCCGGGCCGACGGTCGAAAGCTCCACGCTCGCCCCGGCGGCGAGCAGGGTCGAGGTGCTTGCGAGGATGATCGTGCCGGGCGTGCCGATGGTCCCGGCATCCAGCGCGATCGTGCCGCCGGCAGCCACGCTCATGGCGCTGGCGACGTCGATGACGGTGGGATCGATGGTGATGTTCTGCCCGGACAGCGCGCCGGCGACCGTGACGGTGCCGCCCGGGTCGGTGAAGACGAGGTTCTGGAAGCCGTTGTTGGCGTTCAGGGCGACGTCGGCCGCGACGTCGTTCAGCGCCAGGGTATGCCCTGCGCCGATCCCGAAACTGCCGATCGCCGGGATGGAATTGCCCGCGGTCAGGTCGGCGCCGAGGCCGGCATAGCCGACCAACCCGGCGGTGAGGAGCGAGCCGCCGGGCTCCACGATGGTGCCGTTCGCATAGAGCCCGAGCGTGGTCCCCGACCCGACCGAGATCGCCGCGGTGATGCTGATCGCCCCGGCGGCGACGTGGGCGCCGCCGTCCAGGCTGCCGATGTCGACCCGCCCGGCGTTGATCTGCGCGAAGGCGGACGCCGGCACATCGAACGCCGCCCCGCCGCTGCCGAGCGTCACGGTCGTTCCGGACGAGACGGGCGCCAGCGCCACCGTCGCCGCCACCAGCGAGCCGGCGCTGCCGAAGGCGAGCCCGTCCGCTCCGAGCGCCAGCCGATGGCCGGCGGCCGAGACCGAACCGCCGACGGTCAGGGTCCGGCCCGCCGATTCGGCCAGGCTGAAATCCCCGCCGGTCACGCCGAACGCGCCCAATGTCCCGACCGCGTTCGCTCCGTTCAGCGCGACGCTGCCGGCGTTCACCAGGCCGGTGAGGGTTGCAGCGGTCAGGGTGCCGCTCGTGCCCTCGGTGATCGGGCCGCTGGCGTCGAGTTCGAGGTTGACGGTGCTGGTGCCGAACGATCCGCCCACGGCGATCGACCCGGCCACGATGGTCGCCGCCGACCCGCCCGCCGGCGTGACGGCGCCGATGCGCAACAGGCTCTCGCCGGCGCCGAGCAGGGCATCGAGATCGAGCGAACTGCTCGCGGGTCCGTTCAGGGTGATCGTCCCGCCGCTGGTGGCCGGCGCCACTTCCAGGGTCGACACGGACTGGATCGAGCCCGCGGCGGCAATGATCGTGTCGGCCCGCAGCCCGACCAGCGGCGCGGCGAGCGTGCCGCCGGCGCCGAGCGTCACTGCGCCGGCGCTCAGCAGCACCTGCGCCGCGCCGGCCAGCGAGCCGGTCACGTCGATCGTGCCGGCGTTCAGGCTGAGGTGATCGGCCGCGAGCGCCGCGCCGGCGTTCAGCAGCCCGGTATCGACGAGAAAGAAATCGCTCGTGGTCGGCGTCGCGAGCGGCAGCGCGCCGAGGGCTGCGATCGCGTTCGCCGTGCCGGCCAGGGTGACCGCGCCGCCGATGGTCCCGCTGCTCTGCAAGATCCCCGCGGCCACGACCCCGCTGCCCGGCTGGCGGATGCCGCCCGCGCCGGTACTGAGATCCACGATCCCGCCCGGCGCGCGGATCGTGCCGGGCAGCACGAGCCCGGTGGCGCCGGCGAGCGTGACATTGTTCGCCACCAGCGATCCCGTCACCGTCAGGACCGAAGCGCCGGCGTCCCGCATCGCGAAATCGCCGCCGGTGACGACGAGGCTGCCGATCGCGGCGATGGTGTTGGCTCCGTTCAGGGCCACCGCGCCCGTCACCCCGTGCGTGCTTTGCAGGATCGGCGTGGTGATCGCACCCGCGGCCGCCTGCGCAACCCCGCTGCCGGCGGCGCTGACGTCGAACCCGCTGCCGGCATGGATCGCCGCGTTGTTCAGCGCCACCCCGCCGGTACCGGCGTCCAGGATCACGCTTGGGGCGATCAAGGTCGCGGCGCTGCCGAGGGCGGTGCCGAGCGCGATCGAGCCGGCGTTGATTGCATGGCCGGACGCGAAATCGATGCCCGAGCCGAGCGAAAGCGTGCTGCCCGCCTGGACCGTGATCCCGGCGTCGACCAGCAGGTTCCCGCCCGATTGCAGGGTCAGGCCGTTGGTCACGCTGACGCCCGCCTGCACGTCGAGCAGGGTCGCCGCCTGCAGGATGACGTTGCCGGTGGAGCCGATGCTGTTGATCGCGTTGCTGGTGACGGTATCGAGCGAGGTCGTATCGGAAGCGGTCGTGGTTCCAGTGTTGAAGGCGATCACGCCGCCCACACTCACGGTGGCATCCAGGCTGCCCGAGCCGATCGACCCGGACACGATATCGAGCGTGCCGGGATCGAACAGGATCGAGCCCAGATTGCCGGCCGGCGCGCCGACATCCACCATCCCGTCGAAGCCGAGCGTCTGCCCGGACACCTCCACGAACCCGCCGTCCCCGCCCCGCGGGCCGCCGCGCGCGGCGATCGTCCCGTGCATCACCGTGCTGGCCGCCGACAGCACCGTGACCCGACCGCCGTTGCCCTTGGCGGTCGCGTTCGCCGCGATCACCGCGCCCTTCGCCACCGTCACGTCGTGCGACAACAAGGTCGGCGTCACGGACGGCCCGCCGGACGCGCGCGCCAGATCGGTCCCGATCGCCACCGTCCCGCCGCCCGCCGCGCCGGAGGCATCGATCCGCGCCGTGGACGCCAGCGAGACGCCCCCGCTCGGCGCCACCTCGATCTGCCCGCCGGTTTCACCCGCCCGGTTGCCCCGCGCGAGCAGCGCGCCGGCCACCACCAGCGACCCGCCAATCCCGTTCAGCACGATCTGCCCGGTGCGCGCGCCCGTCGGCGTCATCGCCGTCGGTGCCGCGATCGTCCCGCCCGCCACCACCAGGTTCTGCACCAGCCCGGCCGCCTGCCGCGCGGTCAGCAGCACCTCCCCGCCGGCGGCGAGGATGGTGCCGGTGTTGGTCACCAGCGCGGTTACCGGCTTGCCGTCCGGACCCACGGGAACCCGCCGTACCTCCCCGTTCACATCGATGGAAACCAGACCGTCGCCGTAAAGATCCACCGTCGCCGTGCTCGCCCCGGCCAGCACCACCCGGCCGAGCTTGGCGACGATCACCCCGGAATTGGCCACCTGCGGGGCGACCAGCGCGGCGATGCCGGCCTGGCGGACCGTGATATGGCCTTCGTTCACCACCGCTGCGTTGGCGGCAGCCGGCTGGTCGAACACCATGTGCCCGGCCATGAAATTCTTGTTCGTGATCCCCGCCGCCGTCGCCACCAGCCCGGCGGTGTTGATCTGCGCGCCCTTGAGGAAGGTGATGCCGTCCTGGTTCTCGATGATCACCTGGCCGTTGGCGTTGATCTGCCCGGCGATCTGCGACGGATTGGGCCCGGTCACCCGGTTGAGCACCACCGCCGTGGCGTTGGGCTGCTGGAAATTCACCGCCTGCTTCGATCCGACGTCGAAACTCTGCCAGTTCACCGCCGCGCGCTGGGTGGATTGGTCGATATTGGTAGCACCCGGGGTGCGGCTGATGCTGGCGGCACCGCCCACCACCACGCCGCCGACGGGTCGCGCGTTGGGCGCCAGTTGCGCCCGCGCCGGCAGCAGGAGCACCAGCGCCACCGTCGCCTGCAAGGCCGTGCCGAGCAGCAGGCCGCGGCGCGAGCGCCGCACCACCCCGGCCAGCCGCACCATCTGGTCCTGGGCGGCAGCGGATCGGTGCCGCGCGTCGTGCTGCCTCGCCATTGCCGCCTCCTGCCTGGGACGGTCCTGGCGCATCAGAACTGTCCGAGCACGCGCCAGTAGAACGCGCTGCCCCGCAGCGCCGAGATCGAAGCGCCGCTGCCGGTCGGATACAGGTTGATCCGATGCAGCCCGACCAGATCGAGGTCGATGTAGCGCGTGATCGACAGCCGCACGCCGCCGCCGATCGAGGCGACATGCATGTCCAGCCCGAACTGCTGGTTCTGCCAGGTCTCGCCCCAGTCGTAGAACGTATAGAACTGCGTCGGCAGCGCTTCCGTCAGCCCCAGCCGGTGCAGGTCGAGCGTGGTGTTGAGCTGCAATTCCGCCGTCGCCGCCAGGCCCTTGTCGCCGCTGACCTCGCCCGCGTAGTAGCCGCGCGTATATTCGAATCCGCCGAGGTAGAATTGTTCCGCCGGCGGCAGGATGTCGGGCGACCACTGCCCGGTGACCAGGCCCATCAGCGCGACCGAAGCCCCATTCCACGGCTGGAACAAGGTCTGGGTGCGGCTCACCCGGAAATCCAGCTTGACGAAATCGGTCCGTTCCCCGACCCGCGGCGCGTCCGCCGCACCGTCGCGCGACGCGCCCAGCACGGGCAGGCCGTGCGAGATACTGAAGGTCGCATCGTTCAGCGCGCCGCGATCGTCGCCCAGCAGCAGATCGGAGCGCGCGTAGTCGATCCCCGATCGCGCGACCCGCAACGAATCGTAGCTGGCGCGCGCGCGCACCCCGCCGGCCACCGTGCTGATGTCGGACTGGATCGCATCGAGCGAGCCCCATAATTCCAGGCTTTGCTGGCGCGCACGGATCAGCGGATAGCTGAGCCGCGCGCCGAACACCGTGGTGACGCCGAGATAGCCCTCCGAGGCGAGCGCGCCGGTTGGCGTCGTCTGCCCGCTGCCGCCGTACACCCGGAGCCTGAGGCCGGAGCCGCCCAGGAACATCTGTTCCGAAATCTGCCCGAAATTCTCGCTGTTCGGCCAGGTATGATAGAGCGAGATCTGGGTCTGCTCGCCGAATTCGGTCAGGCTGTTGAGGTTGACGACCAGCAGCGATTCTTCCGGACCCGTGTAGGTCGAACCGTAGTTGTCGGTGGTGAACAGGCCGGTGACGACCTGGCGGGCGACCTCGGCGATCAGGGTCAGTGCGCCCGGCTGGTCGGTCGACGGCTGCAGCACCGCGTGCACGCTGACGCCGGGCACGCTCTGCGCCAGCAGCAACGCGCGTTCGAGTGCGGCGGACGTGATAGGCCGGATCGTCGTCAGGCGGTTCAGGAAGCGCAGCACCTGGGTGCCGGCCGGGCCGATGTTGCCCGACAGCTTCACCGCCGCGATCCGCCCCTCGGTGACCAGGAAGCGCAAGGTGCCATGCACGCCAAGGCTCGCGGAAACGGCCGTCAGCACGTAGCCATCGTCCTGGTACTGACGCAGCAATGCTTCCCGCGCCGCCTCGATCTTCGGCAGCGGGACAGCCGATCCAACCAGCCCCTGGGTCAGCGCGGCGATCCGCGCGGCGGGGTAGGCGGTCACGCCGGCGACGACGACCGTGCGCACCGGGACCTTTTCATTGGGAACCGCGGTGCCGATTGGCATCGGCGCCGTCGGCGTGGCCGGTGCCACGGCGACCGGTGCCCGCGGCAGCACGCGCGGCAGCGGAGAGCCCTGCGGCAGGGGCACGCCCGCCGGCGGCGCGCCGCGGGCGGCCCCGAAGGGCAGCAGCATGGCGGCCCAGGCCACCACCCCCAGCGCCATCGGCCGCATGATCGAGCCCGATGGCAGCCGCCAGCCGCGTTGCCGTTTCGCCACCTGACCCCCGCCCCAGATTGCGCAAAAGTTACGCTTCCACAAACCTTTGTCAATCACCATTTTTGATACGATCCGGTCGCAGAGAAGCAGATTCCCGTTTCTGGGGAAACCTCTTCGGGTGCACAACTTATGCGGGTGGTCGCTGTGGGATTGGCGCCGGTCAGCCCCCCTCCCCATCAGCCCGCCCATCAGCCCCCTGGCACACCCTGGGTGTTCACATACAGCGCATACAACCCATGGCTTGCCGCCATGAACAACCGGTTGCGCCAGCGACCGCCGAAACACAAATTGGCACAGCGCTCGGGCAACGCGATGTGACCGATCGGCTCGCCGGCCGGGTTGAACACCCGCACGCCGTCAAGCTCCGCCTCGCCCATCCCCCAGCCGCACCACAAATTGCCGTCGACATCGACCCGGAACCCGTCCGGCGTGCCGGCCCCGGCATCGATCGCCACCCGGTTGTCCACCAGCCGGCCGTCCGCCAGATCGAACACGCGGATCTTGCGCGGGTTCTCCCGCGAGGCGACGACGTACAGCTTCGATTCATCCGGCGAGAACGCCAGCCCGTTCGGCCCCTCGATCTCGTCCGTCATCTTCGCCACCGCACCGGTGCGCGCGTCGATCCGATACACCGCCGGCGCCAGCTCCGACGGTTTCATCTCGCCTTCGTAGTATCCGAGCAGGCCGAACACCGGGTCGGTAAACCAGACCGAGCCGTCGCTTGCCACCACCACGTCGTTGGGCGAGTTCAACGGCCTGCCGTCGTAGCTGTCGGCCAGGACCGTTACGGTTCCATCATATTCGGTCCGGGTCACCCGCCGCCCGCGGTGCTCGCACGTCACCAGCCGCCCCTGCCGATCGCGGGTGTTGCCGTTGGCGTTGAACGAGGTCTTCCGGTAGACGCCGACCGCCCCGGTGTCCTCATCCCAGCGCAGGATGCGGTCGTTCGGAATGTCGCTCCAGAGCACGCAGCGCGCATCGCCGAAATAGACCGGCCCTTCCGACCAGCGGCAGCCGGTGGCGAGCCGCTCCACCGAGGCAAGCGGCAAGCGGTATTTGTTGAAATCCGGGTGCAGCACCCGCACGGCGGGATCCGGATAGCGCTCGCTCTGTTCCCACATGGTATCATCCTCCCTGATCACGTCGATCGGCGACCCCTTCGACCGGCGCGCAGGCTAGCCGCTTCCGCCGCCGGCCGGAACCCGGGCGGCAGCGCGCTCAGTGCCCCGACTCGGAAATATCGTCATCCTGCGTCGGGACACTGGCCCTTTGTTTTCAGCGTCCTGCTGGTCCCTGAAATGGGAAGGCATTGCAGGGACCAGCCGGCCGCTAGCGCACCGCCCCGGCGGCGCGGAGTGCGGCGATGCGCGCCGCGTCGTAGCCGAGGCCGCGCAGTACCTCCTCGGTGTGCTCGCCGAGCGCGGGGGGCTGGCGGCGCAGCCCGGGGGTTTCGTCGTCGATGCAGATCGGCAGGGAGGGGAAGCGCGCCGTCTCCCCGCTCGGCATCCGTACCGGCAGGGACCGCACCGCCACCTGCGGATCGTGGAACAGGTCGGACGGGGTATTGACCGGGGAGAACGGGATGCCCGCGCGGTCCATCATCGCGGCGAGCGCATCGAGGCTGCATTGGGCGGCGAGCCCGGCGACGATCTCGCGCAACGCGGCCCGGTTCTCCACCCGCAGGGTGTTGGTCGCGAAGCGCGGGTCCGCGAGCAGGTCGGGGCGGCCGAAGGCGGCGCAGAAGGCGCGCCAGTGCGGATCGGAGGTGATGCCGATGAACAGCCGCGCGCCATCCTTGCAGGCGAAGGTCTCGTAGACGCCCCAGGCGCTGCGGCGCACCGGCATCGGCGGCGGCGCTTCCCCGGTCGCCACCTCGCCGGCCATGTGCTGACCGGTGAGGAAGGCCGCCGCCTCGAACAAGGATGCGGTGACCTTGCGCCCCTGGCCGTCGCGATCGCGCTGGCGCAGGGCGGCGAGGATCGCGACCACCCCCATCACGCCGCCCATGATGTCGATCACGGACGCCCCCGCGCGCAGCGGCTGGCCCGGCGGCCCGGTCATGTAGGCAAGCCCGGACATGAACTGCGCGATCTCATCGAGCGCCGGGCGGTGCGCGTAGGGTCCGGGCAGGAAGCCCTTCAGCGCGCAATAGACGAGCCGCGGATTGATCGCGTGCGCCTGTTCCCAGCCGAGCCCCAGCCGTTCCATCGTGCCGGGGCCGAAATTCTCCACCAGCGCGTCCGCCCCGCGCACGAGGTCCGCCGCCACGGCGCGCCCGGCGTCGGACTTCAGGTCGATGCCGACGGCGCGTTTGTTGCGGTTAAAATAGACGTAGAATCCCGAGGCGAAGCCGGTCAGCCGGCGGGTGTGGTCGCCCTCCGGCGCGGGCTCCACCCGGATCACGTCGGCGCCGAGGTCGGCGAGCACCACGCCGCAGCTCGGGCCCATGATGGTGTGGGTGAACTCGAGGATCGTGAGGCCTTCGAGCGGCAGGGCGGTCATGCGGCACCTCCTGGGACAGATCGGCGGATTGCATCGGCGCAGGGCCCGCAAAGTGTCAAGCACGCCGCCGGCGGCGGCCGGTGGTGGGCGGCGGTCATTGCAGACTGAACACCACCCGGAGCGGCATCGACGCCGCGACCGCCACGCCGTTGCTGATGGCGGGCAGGAAGTGCCAGCTCGCGACCGCGTCTTTGGCGGCGCGGTCGAGCAGGCGGAACCCGGAACTGTGCAGCACGTCGACCCCGCTTGCCCGGCCGTCGGGGGCGACATGGATCAGCAGGACGACGGCGCCTTGTTCGCCGCGCCGCGCCGCAGCGTCCGGATAGATCGGCTCGCGGTTGCGGAACCGGGCGTCCGGCTTGGCCGGCACGATCGCGCTGCCACGCACGATCGCGTTCGTCTCGCTGTTGGTGCCGCCGAGGTTGAACTGGAACCCGGCGTGGGCGGGCGCGGCGGGCGGTGCCGGTTGCAGTTGGGGCGGTTGCGGCCGCGCGGCGGGTCGCGGCGGCTGGCCCGGGGAAGGCGTGACCACGGGATGCGTGACCGCGGGAGGCACGATCGGGGTGGGCGAGGCGGCGCGGGCGGCGGTGCGCGTATCGGGCCGGGCCACGATCGGCGGAGGTGCGATCGGCGCAGGGGCCGGCCGCTGTGGGCGCGCGACCGGATGAGGCGCAACCGGGTGGGGTGCTGGATGGTGCGGGGCCGGCGAATGCGGCGGTGCGGCGGCGGCAGCAGCCGTCTGCGGTCGCCCGGCGCCCTTCTGCTCGCGCAGCACCAGCGCGACCCGGACCCCCTGCTGCGCCGCGTGCAGCCGCACCTGCTTCGGGGCCGGCCGGTGCAGGGCCAGGTAGACGATCCCCCCGAGCAGCAGAAGATGCAGGACCAGCGAGGCGAGGCCGGCCGCCGACAGACGCCGCCCATCGCGTCCGCGTCGAAGCGCGCCGGTGCCCCCACGGTGCCCCGCGTCAGGGCCCCCGCGGCGCTCCGCATCAGGGCCCCCGCGGCGCTCCGCGCCAGGACCCTGCTCCGCGCCGTCCGGCCGGGCCGGCAGGCGCCCGGGGTCGCCGTCCGCCACCATCGGCGCTCAGGGCCTGTGAAAGAAATCGACCTTGCGCGGGGAGGCCGCTTGCAAGGTATCGACTTCATTCGGGGGCGGAGTCGACAAGGGGCAGTCCTTCACGAACTCTCAGAGCGTGAAAAGCAATCGAACTCGTGAAAGAGCGCCCGTTGAAAATGCTCAGCTTTCGGGCAATTCCGGCGACCCACGGGCATTCTTTCACAAACTCTCAGGGCCAGTGCGCGACCGGCGGCAGGCTCATGAGGATCGCCTCGATATTGCCCCCGGTGCGCAGGCCGAACAGGGTGCCGCGGTCATATAGCAGGTTGAACTCCACGTAGCGGCCGCGGCGGACCGCCTGGTGCGCGCGGTCCCCGGCGGTGAACGGGGCGGCCATGCGGGCGCGCACGATAGAAGGGAAGACGTCCAGGAACGCCTCCCCCACGTCGCGGACGAAGGCGAAATCGGCTTCGGGATCGGTGGTCGCGTGATGGTCGAAGAAGATGCCGCCGGCGCCGCGCGGCTCATTGCGGTGAGGCAGGAAGAAGTAGCGGTCGCACCAGGCCTTGAAGGCGGGATAGTAGGCCGGGTCGTGGCGGTCGCAGGCGGCGCGGAAGGCGGCGTGGAACCGGGCGGCGTCCGCCGTCGACTCGGGCGTTTCGGGGCGCATCGGCGTCAGGTCGCCGCCGCCGCCGAACCAGCCTTTGGTGGTGACCAGCATGCGGGTGTTGAAATGGGCGGCCGGGACGTGCGGGTTGCGCATGTGGGCGACCAGGCTGATCCCGCTCGCCCAGAAGCGCGGGTCCTCGGCGGCGCCCGGGATCTGGGCGCGGAATTCCGGGGCGAATTCGCCCCAGACGGTGGAGACGTTGACGCCCACCTTCTCGAACACCTGCCCGTGCATCAGGCGCATCTCGCCGCCGCCGCCGGCGCTGCCGTCCGCGGTGGGCCGCATCCAGGGGGTGGCCGCGAAACGGCCGGGGGGCGTGGCGGCGTCCCCGGCTGCATCCCTGGCCGCATCCTCGATCGCTTCGAACGCGGCACAGAGCCGATCGCGCAGGGTTTCGAACCAGGTCTTGGCGGCCGGCTGCATCGCCACGTAGGCAGGCGGAGGGGGCATCGGCGGGGCGGTTCCTTCGGTTCGGGGCGCAGCGCCTGACACGAGGCCGCGTGGGGGGAGCGGCATGAGTCGCGGCACCGCCCGGGGGGGCCTTTCCGGGTCGGGCCGGCAGTCTAGCCCGGAGCGGCGATGTGTTGCAGGGGCGAACGAGACTTCCTAGTATGCACCGCCCGCGGCCGGAAGCCGCGGCCGGACCGCGCACCGGCACACCGGCATGCGTCGCCGAAGAACGAGAACAGGATCGAGGGGACAAATGCCCAAGCCGCCTGGCGCCGTCGTGACGACGGTGCATCCTTGCCAAGGTGCCGCCGGCACACCTTTGGGTGTGTTCCTCGCTCCCTTCCCGCCCGCACCGGATTTCCGCATCGGCTGAGGCCGGTCTTTTTCGTCACGAGGATCCCCCATGGCCGGTCTCCACAAGAGCCAATTCCAGAACCCGCTGCTCAACTGGATCGACAGTCGCCTGCCGATTCCGTCGCTGATGTACAAGGAATACGCGGCGTTCCCGACCCCGAAGAACTTCAACTACTTCTGGAATTTCGGTGCGCTGGCGATGGTGACCCTGGTCATCATGATGGCCACCGGCATCTTCCTGGCGATGAACTACCAGCCGAACACCGCGCTCGCGTTCGGTTCGGTCCAGCACATCATGCGGGATGTCAACTACGGCTGGCTGATCCGCTACGTGCACCAGAACGGGGCGTCGATGTTCTTCATCGTCACCTTCATCCACATCTTCCGCGGCATGTACTACGGCTCGTACAAGGCCCCGCGCGAGCTGCTGTGGATTCTGGGCGTGGTGATCCTGCTGCTGATGATGGCGACGGCCTTCATGGGCTACGTGCTGCCCTGGGGGCAGATGTCGTACTGGGGCGCGACCGTCATCACCAACCTGTTCTCGGCCTTCCCCGTGGTCGGCCATGGGATCGTCACCTGGCTATGGGGCGGGTTCAGCGTCTCCAACCCGACGCTCAACCGATTCTTCGCGCTGCACTACCTGCTGCCGTTCATCATCGTGGCGGTGGTGTTCCTCCACGTCTGGGCGCTGCACATAACCGGGTCGAACAACCCGCTCGGCATCGACGTGAAAAGCCCGCAGGACACGGTGCCATTCCATCCCTACTACACCGCCAAGGACAGCGTCGGGATTTGCGCCTTCCTCACGTTCTGGGCGTTCCTGGTGTTCTTCGCGCCGAACCTGCTGGCTGACCCGAACAATTTCATCCATGCCAACCCGCTGCAGACGCCGAACGACATCGTGCCGGAATGGTACTTCCTGCCGTTCTACGCCATCCTGCGCTCGGTGCCGAACAAGCTCGGCGGCGTGTGCTGCATGTTCGGCTCGATCCTGGTGCTGTTCTTCCTGCCCTGGCTCGATACGTCCCGGGTGCGCAGCGCGCGGTTCCGGCCGATCTACCGGCAGGTGATCTGGGTCTGGGTGCTGGCGACCGTGGTGCTGGGCGTGGTCGGCGCGCACAAGCCGCTGGGCTTCTGGGTGCCGCTCGGGCGGCTGTGCACGGTGTACTACTTCTTCCACTTCCTGGTGCTGATGCCGCTGCTCGGCGTGATCGAGCGCCCGCTGCCGCTGCCGGAGAGCATCAGCCGCGCGGTGCTGGGCAAGGGGGGCGGTCCGATGCCCAGCGGCGCCGCCGCGACTCCGATGGAGAAGGCGTGATGCGCGCGCTCCGTTCGCTGCTGTTCGCCGCGCTGTTCGCGCTGGTCGCCGCCGCTCCGGCACTGGCGCAGGACGCCGATACCCCGCCGTTGCCGAACGAGCAGTGGAGCTTCTCGGGCCTGTTCGGCGGCCTGGACGAGGCTGCCGCGCAGCGCGGCTTCTGGGTTTATCTCAACGTGTGCTCCAACTGTCACTCGATGCATCAGATGCATTACCGGGATCTGGCGGGCATCGGTCTGAGCCCGGCGCAGATCAAGGCGATCGCCGCCTCGGTGACCGTGCCGCAGGGGGTCAACAGCCAGGGCGAGCCGGCGACCGGCCCGGCCACGCCGGCGAGCCAGTTCCGCTCCCCCTTCCCGAACGAGGAAGCGGCGCGGGCGGCGTTGAACGGCGCCCTGCCGCCGGATTTGTCCCTGATCGTGAACGCGCGGCAGGGGGGACCCGACTACGTGTACGGGATCCTGACCGGCTTCGTGAAGCCGCCGGCCGGCTTCAAGGTGCCGGCGGGCAAATACTACAACGCATATTTCCCCGGCCACCTGATCGCCATGCCGCCGCCGCTGCACGACGGGCTGGTGACCTACGCCGACGGCACCAAGGCGACCGTGCCGCAGATGGCGCATGACGTGGTGACCTTCCTGCAATGGACCGCCAACCCGGAAATGGTCCAGCGCAAACAGATGGGCGTGCGGGTGGTGCTGTTCCTGCTGCTGCTCACCGGGCTGACCTACGCGCTGAAGCGCAAGGTCTGGGCCGACGTGCATTGAGCGGCGCGCGTTGAGCCCGGTGGAACCGGTCGTAGGTGCCGCGGTGGAACCGGTCATTGGGATCGTCGGCGGCTCCGGCCTCTATGATATCGCGGGGCTGGAGGAGACATACTGGCGCCAGGTTCCCACCCCCTGGGGCCAGCCGTCCGACGCGCTGCTGTTCGGGCGGCTTGGCGACGTGCGCTGCGTATTCCTGCCGCGGCACGGGCGGGGGCATCCGCTCTCGCCCACCCATCTGAACTACCGGGCGAATATCGACGCGCTGAAGCGCTCGGGCGTCACCGACGTCATTTCCCTCTCGGCGGTCGGCAGCCTGCAGGCGGACCTGCCGCCGGGGCAGTTCGTGATCGTCGACCAGTTCATCGATCGCAGCTTTGCCCGGGAGAAAAGCTTCTTCGGCGAGGGCGTGGTCGCCCACGTTTCCATGGCGCACCCGGTCTGCGCCCGGCTCGGCGACGGGCTGGAGGCGGCGGCCCGGGGCCTGGGCCTGCCGGTGCGGCGCGGCGGGACCTACGTCGTGATGGAGGGGCCGCAGTTCTCCACCAAGGCGGAGAGCGCGCTCTATCGAAGCTGGGGCGCCAGCGTGATCGGCATGACCAATATGCCGGAGGCCAAGCTCGCGCGCGAGGCCGAGCTTTGCTACGCGACCGTGGCGATGGTGACGGATTTCGACTGCTGGCACCCGGACCACGACCACGTGACGGTGGAAGCGGTGGTGAAGGTGCTGCTGGAGAACGCCGACCGGGCGCGCGACCTGGTGCGCGCGGCGGTGCCGGCGCTGGGCCGGGCACGCGGCCTTTGCCCGTGCGGCTGCGATCGGGCGCTGGACAACGCGATCATCACGGCAACCCACATGCGCGATCCGGAGGCGCTGGCACGACTGGACGCCGTGGCGGGTCGGGTGCTGGCGGACTAGCGATTCGACGCCAACGCCCGCTTCCGGGCGTTGGCTGAATCGGACACCGCGATGAAGCGCCCGGGCGTCGGAAGGCCGCAGGGATATTTCGCCCCGAGGCCCCCGCCAAGGGCGCGTCCGTGGCGGCAGGCGACGAAGTGGAGCCCGCCCTGGCCGCCGCGCCGCCGAAATGTGTCGAACCGTCGCTTCAGGCAGCGGCGTGCGCGGCTTTGCGGCGCGCAAACGCGAGCCCGAAGATACCGACGAAAAGGACCGCGAGTGTCGAGGGTTCCACGACCGGCGAACTCTGGCTGACGGTCGTGGTGGGCAGGCCGCTCAGGATGTCGGTCGGCAGGTTGTAGTTATGGATTTCTGATAGCTGGTTGATCGACTGGGCGAAGACGGTGCCGTTGAGATCGCCCTTGTTTGTGACCGTCGCGTCCGGCGCCAGGATATCGCCGTACCAACTGCCGCTAAAGGTCAAGCTGGTGGCGTCGACGAAGTCCCAGATCACGTTGGGGTCGCCGTTTGTGGCGTTCATGCCGGGCAACGTCGCGGAGGTCGCGCCGGGGGCACCAGTCACGACCACGAACACCGCGTCCACCCCACTCGTGAACCCACTCGTGACGATGCCTCCGAAGTTGACGTAAGTCGCCAGGTTAGCCAGCGATATCGTAATGAAGCCGTAGTTCTTGCCGCCGTAGGTGCCGGCGGCCTTCGTTGCTGTGATCTGCGGCGTGGCGTTCTGGACAAGGGCGCCGGCGGCCACGGTGCCCGTGTCGGACTGAGCGTCGGCGGCAATGCTGCTGGCGAGGTCGGTGAGCGGGGTCGCGAACGGCATGGGCGAGGCGAAGGGGAAGGAGCTTTGCAGCGTGCTCCCGCCGTTCAGGTTGAGCGAGCCGCTGCGGCTGCCCTTGATGTAGGCGCTACCTCCGCCCATCGTGACGTTGGCGTTCACACTGCCCCAGACGTTCAGCGTGCCGTAGGTCGTTCCGCCGACCGGGGTAGTGTTGCCGGAGCAACCGTTGAAGCAGACGTTGTTGAGCGAGCCCGTAAGATTGCCGCCGATGGCCATGCGCCCTTCGGTGTCATTACTCGTGCTGTAGTCACCGGTCGTGACGACGTTGAACTGGTTCAGGACCGCCTCGTCCAGCGTCAACTCCGAAGCCGTCAGCGCCGCCCTGGCCGGGGTCGCGGCGAGTAGAAGCGTGAGGCACAGAGCGGAACCGGCAGCCAGGAACGTGCGCATGGCGAACATCCATAAATTGAGAATGTAAATATAAATGCTTCGGCACCTTCACGTCAAGCACTGACATACCGGCGGCATGCGCTTCTTTGCATGACTGCACCCTGTCGGCAGCGGGCGCAAATGCTTTTTCATTCACGCGCGATCGCTGCACAGGAGTCGTACCAATAATAATACAGTCTGCCGGCATATCGGCCCGCCGCCTACCTCTGGATCCCCGCCACCCGTACCGCCAGCATCAGATCCAACCGCTGGTCGAGCGCATCCGATACCGACCGGATTGTTCCGTTGCTCGCATAGGCGCGCTGCGCCAGCGCCGCGGTGTTCGTCATCGGGGCGGCGCCCGAACCCGCGCAGCCGCCGAGGGCGAGCAGCCCGAGCCACATCAACGGCCGAAGCGAGGCCGGCCGGCGGCGATCAGCACGCGGGCGTTTGTCGTGAAGGGGAAGAACTGCGAAGCACCGATCCATGGGGACCTCCTGTGGCGATGCCACGCAGAGTCACCCCGAATCCTTTCCCGACAGTTAACAGGCGTCCCCGCCTATGGGATACGAATGCCGCGGCGAGACCGCCCCCACCGTACGCGCGCCCTGCATCGGTACTGAAACGCCGCTACCGGGCGGTCCCCGGCGCGCAGCCGATCCCGACAGCCGGCCTGCCATCCAACCGTGGCCCGAAGCACTGCCGGCCCGCGAATTGTTTGACCCATCGCCAGAAAGGCCAGGGGGCTTTGCCCCCTGGACCCCCACCAGGGGACTAGTCCCCTGGTGGG
>JABBNW010000304.1 GCA_019352115.1 Pseudomonadota bacterium | reverse complement strand
ACGCCTGCGCGAGCGCATCCGCTATCTCTGCCGCACCCAGCTGCTGATCATCGACTCATGTGAAGTCGGAAGTTATGTGGAGCTGCCTGATTTTGATGCCGGCTTTGCTCGGCTGCCTGCGGATCCGTCATCAGGCCACTCCACATAACCATTGGCATCAGAGGCGGTGAAGCCAGCCGATGATGCCGTCGCCATGGAAGGCGAAGGCGCCGCCCTTCGGAGGTGCCAGCACCTCCGGAAAAACCTGCGCCAACGCTTGCCGTTTCAGATCGATATCAGCACGCGCATATCGCATCGTCGTGTTGAGGCTTGCGTGACCAAGCCACTGGCTGATGGTGGCAAAGTCGACGCCAGCCTTGAGCAAATGGATCGCTGTGGTGTGGCGCAGAGAATGCGGATGGATCCGTTTGCCTGCCAATGTCGGGGCTGCGGTGGTGCCGGCCGCAACGTACTTCTGCAGGAGGTATCGAACGCCGAATCTTGTCATTGCGGCACCGCGCTGGTTGAGGAAGATCGGCTGATCGGCCGGACTTTCCGCGCCAGCATGTTGCTTTTGGATCAGATCCTTCAACGGCTGCGCCGTCCGTGGCCAGATGGGACATATGCGCATCTTGCTGCCTTTGCCGGCAAGGCGGACCTGGAAGGGTGACTCGGACCGGACGTCGCGTACACGCAGGTTGAGGATTTCCTGGACCCGCGCGCCGGTATTGAACATCAGCGAGAACATGGCGTGATCCCGCTGCCCAGACAGCGTGCTCCGATCGATGCCGGCCAGCAGGACCTCGATCTCGGCCTTTTCCAGGTATTCGATGGGGGCCGCGCGGGCTCCTCTCTTGAACGGAATCCCGAGGACCTGCTGCAGAGCCGCCATGTGGTCGGGGTTTCCAGCGACGAGGAAGCGCGCAAAGGTGTGCAGAGCGGCGAGCCGCGCATTGCGGGTGGTGATGCTGTTCTGACGTGCGGTTTCCAGGAAGGCAAGGAAGCGGCCGACCCGATCGGCAGTGATGTCGGCAACTTCCAGAGATTCGATCCCCCGTCCACAGTCTGTGGCAGCAAACCGCAGGAACAGGACCAGGCCGTCGCGATAGCTTTGGATCGTATGGCGGCTCATCCCGCGGAGCGTCGGAAGGTACTCTTGGAAGAAGTTGACGATCGATCGGCCAAGGCCGGTCGGTTGATACGTCTTCATGCCGATACCTCCCTGACGACATGGCCGAAGGCGACCTCGAAACGATCACTTGCAAGTTGGCGCATCGCCGGTACGAAGTGCAGGTAATGGGCAGTCGACACGATCGAGACATGCCCCATGTAGATCGCCAGGCGTGGCAGGTTGGACTGGACGTCGGCGCCGTCGCGGTACCAATGCATCAGGGCCTGGACCGCGAAGCTGTGCCTCATATCGTGGACACGTGGTCGACGGCCTTCGGTGTCCAGCACGTCGGCGGCGACCAACAGGCGGTTGATGGCCTGACCCAAGCCAGCACCTGAGTATCCATGATGGCCGTGGCGCCCCCAGCACAGCAACGCTGCACTCGGATCGGTATCGAATGGTGCGGCGAGGCGCTGCCGCAGATAGGCACGCAGGGCGTCGTTGGCAGTCGGCGATAGTGGCACCAGCCGGGATTTGTGGAACTTCGACGTCCGAATGCGCAGAACCCCTGTCTGAGGCTCGATATCTTCGAGGGCCAACCGGGCCAACTCACCGCGACGCAGCCCGGCGGTATAGAGAATGACGACGGCCAGGTGCATGGCTCTCGGTAATAGCGGCGAGTTGGGCGGCGGTGCCAAGCTGTCGGCAACCATGAGCATCCGCTCCACCTGCGACGGCTCGATGATCACGGGACGCCGGTAAGGGCACAGCCGAACGAAGTAGAGCGGGTCCGGCACGAAGCAATCCGGTTCCGTGCGTTGCCGGAAGAGGCAGAACTTGCGGACGGCCAGCTGACGACCGCGGCGCGTCGTCGGCGACAGGTGTGCAAAGGATGCGCACCAACGGTCAAACCCGGCCTGGCCGAGATCCGCAGCGTTGGCGCTTTCGACAAAGCGCTGGAGATGCGCGAGGACCCATTGCTCTCCGTCGTAGCCCCGGCCCAGTGAGCGTTGGTGCGTCAGCCACGCGGCGATCCACTGGCCCAACGGTGTTGCGGCGGCTTCACGCATGCTCGCCTCCCGCGACTGATGCGATGCCAGGTACCGGCAGCCCGACCGTCCGCAACATGTCGATATCAACCCGCAGGTAAATACAGGTTGCTTCGAGGCTCCGATGTCCAAGCAGATCGCCGATCACCTTGATGCCGACGCCGCGGCGCAGCAATCGCATGGCGAAGGCATGACGCAGTGAATAGGACGACACGCTGTCGAGCGGCAGACCGCTTCGGGCAGCCCGGTAATTGAAGATCTCGATGACCCCGTAATGGTTTATCGCGCGGATCGGGCTGCGGATGCGCAAGAAGAGTTGTGGCAGGTCGCTGTTTGCTCTGCCAACCTGCAGGTAACGGTGCAGCAAACGCAAGGTCCGGGCGGCCAATGGCAGGACAAGAATCGATCGTGTCTTCCGCTGATCGACCCTCAGCGTTCCTGCCCCCCAATCCACCGCATCCAACCGAAGCGCTGCAACCTCGGACGGGCGCAGGCCGTAATAGGCCATGAGGTGCAGAACGGTGTAGTCGCGCCAATCGCGGGCGCTCCGCCGCCAGATCGATGCGAGCAGGCGTCGAACAGTCGTCCAGTCCAGGGCTCGTGGTGGCAATTCTCCCCGGTAGACCCGCGGTGTATCGATGACGTCCAGGCCGCCGGGCCCTTCGCCATGGTCCCCGCAATAATGCAGGAACGCCCGTAGCTGGGCGATAATGTGCTGAAGCGACTGGCGCTTGTTCTCCTGGCTCTTGATCTGGACGAAGGCCTCGACGTCCGCGGCAGTCAGCCCCGACAGACCGCGATCGGGCGACAATCCACGGGACAGAAAGTCGGTCACAGTTGCCCCGTGCTGCTTGAGCGACTGCTGCGAAAGCCCACGCACCTCGGCAAGGAAGTGGTGATAGCGGCAACGCAACAGGCTCAGCGCGTCAGTGCGTTCAACGGGAACCAGGCGTCCCGTGGCGGCCAAGAAGCGGGTGAAGACGCGGCCCGTGCAGAGATACTCGTAGGCACCAGAGCCGGGAACAATGAACGCTTGCCGGAGATCCTCTTCCTTGAACATCCGGCCGGGCCGAAATCGGTCACATCCGTCGAGCACCTTGCTGACCCGGTGCAGATGCAAGCGAATTGGGTGTCGTAAATGGCCTTGCGCCACCAACCAATCGGCGAGCGCTTCCAGGTCGGCCCCAAAACGCGATCCTTCGTACCTTCTATGGTCCCTGGGAAACAGATCTTGCAGCATGGTGACCCCTCTCGGTGAGAAGAGGTGCCATGCTACGGCCGTCTATTTATGTTGAGTCAGACGCGCGACATGCTGCGTCAAAGGCCGACTTCATAGGGCAGCTCCACATAACTGCCGACTGCACATGAGTCGATTTATGTTGAGCGCAACATAAATCGACGAGATCGGCTACGTCACGCTCGGGGCCGCCGCCGGCAACCTGTTCTTTCAGCTGGTCAACGCGCGCTACGAGCGCGGCGCCATGATCCTGACCTCCAACCGCGGCTTCGCCGAATGGGGCCAGGTCTTCGGCGATCCCGTCATCGCCACGGCCCTGCTCGACCGGCTGCTGCATCATGCCGTCGTCGTCCACATCGAAGGCTCCAGCTACCGCATGCGCCAGCACGCCGACCTGTTGCCGCCGGTCCAGCCCTCCACTTCCCTCCCGGATGCCCAGCCCAAACGGCGGGGTAGACCGCCCAAGGCAGCCGCCAGCACCCCGGATGCCGGCTGAGCAAAGGCGTGCCGGCAGATCTCGCTTGTCAAGCGTTACGTAACGGGGATCAATACATGCCGACAGACCCACCCAAGGGCGATGCGCATCCGCTCAGCAATGCTGAACGCCAGGCCCGCTACCGCGCCCGCCGGGCCGAACAGGCCGCCCCAGCCATCCGTTATCGTCGCCCCGTCGATCGCAGAACGCGGCCGCAGCGCTGGCACGATGCCGTCGCCGAGTTGCTCGCCTTGCAGGTCGATTACGCCGCATGGGCCAACGCCCTGCCGGATGCCCTCCGCGATACCGCAACTGCCGAGGCTTTGCAGGCCATCGTCGATCTCGACCTGTCAGAACTCGAAGGCATCAAGCCCCCACGCGGATACGGACGCGACTGAACCACAACGAAGTGAGGAGTTTTCGTCCGCCCCTTCCGGGGAAAATTCATCCGCCGTTGATATTCCCGAGAGACCTGTGATCAACATCGCCCAAGGGGCGCATCGTCCAGGCGTATGGCTTCGATCTGGCGGCGCTGGCTGTGCGCCATGCTGAATTCGTGCGGCTGGGCGAGGCGGCGCGTGCGGAGCGGGTTGAGATGGGCCGGCTGCGCCGGCGCGTGACGATCGCGCGGAACGGCATCAACCAGATTCTTGAGATGGCCGCTGAATACGGTTTCGAGGGCGAGGAATAGATGCGTCTGGCCCGCGACAGCCACGACATCACCCAAGCTCCCAAGGGGCCGGAAAACCGCCCCCACCAATATACCTACAAACCAGACCTTAATCCGCCTCCTCGACGCGGTGAGTGGATCGGTCACCGTTGCTTGAGCGCCGTCGCCACC
>JABBNW010000303.1 GCA_019352115.1 Pseudomonadota bacterium | reverse complement strand
GTTCGCGCTCCGCCTGCTCAAGCGCCGCCTGCTCAAGCTCTGCCTGCTCAAGCTCCGCCTGCTCAAGCTCCGCCTGTGCGCGCAAGGCGTTCCGTTCGCGTATCTCAGCGAGGCGCTCGGCCAGCCAGGCGAGGATCGCGGTAAGCTTGTCGATGAAGGGGGCGGGGATCATGTCTGCGAACATATATAGAACATTCGCCTGGGGCGAGGCAAGAGATTTCTGCGGGCGGCGGGAATTTTCGTTTTGTCAGGCCGGCACGCAGAACCCCGGCCCGCAAACACCCCGGCCGCAATACCAGGGCGCGCGGCGGGACGATCGTTCGGCCGCGGAGTCGGCACGCGGTCGCCAGCCACCGCATCGCGACGGAGGAAAATGCTGCAATGCGGCGCCTCCCCGAACGCCCCACCGCGCTGTAAACGACGCCCCGGACCGCGGATGGCGACGCGCCTTACGCGATCCCCCTCGCCTTGCTCTCTCCCGCGTCGGCAGCAGCGACCGCCGCCGGCACCGGACCCCGATGCGGTCGCAACCGGCGCCACGCCCGGATCGCACGGCAAGCTCCGCCGCCGCGCCGTCCCGAGGCAGCAAGACGCGCAACAGGGCCGACGCATTCATGCGATCGCCCCGGATAATGACGTTCGCCCCTTGAACCGGCTGGCGATTTGGGGATGATGGCGCCGTTACCGTGCCGAGGCGGCCTCCTCGGCCCTTGCCGCAACGGGTCAGGGGAATGAGCGAGCACGCGCACGGTGTTACCACCATAAGAAATTCCGGGCTGAAACAGCCCTACCATCTGGTCGATCCCAGCCCATGGCCGATCGTCGGCGCCGTATCGGCGCTGCTGATCGTGCTCGGCATCGTCTTCGCCGCGCACTACGGCACCTACACGTTCCTGGTCCTCGGCACCCTGCTCGCGCTCACCACCATGTTCTTCTGGTGGCGGTCGGTGCTGACGGAAAGCCGCACGCCGGGGATGCACAGTGCGGTGGTGCGACTCGGGCTGCGCTACGGGATGATGTTCTTCATCGCGTCGGAGGTGATGTTCTTCGTCGGCTTTTTCTGGGCATTCTTCAATTATGCCTTGTTCCCCGACAACGTCGCCGGCGTGCTGCATCCGATCTGGCCGCCGCCGGGGATCCATTCGATCGATCCGCTCGGGCTGCCGCTGCTGAACACCATGATCCTGCTGCTGTCCGGGACCACGGTGACCTGGGCGCACCACTCGCTGCTGCACAACGACCGCCGCGGCCTGGTCACCGGGCTGGGCCTGACCGTGGTGCTGGGCCTCGCGTTCACCTGTTTCCAGGCGTGGGAGTTCACCCATGCGCCGTTCCATTTCGTGGGCGGCGGGGTGTATCCGTCGGTGTTCTTCCTCGCCACCGGCTTCCACGGCTTCCACGTGATCGTCGGCACCTGTTTCCTGGCGGTCTGCTGGTTCCGCGCCCGGCGCGGGGATTTCACGCCCGAGCGGCATTTCGGCTTCGAGGCGGCGGCCTGGTACTGGCACTTCGTCGACGTCGTGTGGCTGTTCCTGTTCACCTGCGTCTATGTCTGGGGGGCGAGCGCGATCGTTGCCGGCTGACCCTGCCTGGGCTGGCCCGCCGCCGTCGTTGCTGACGGTGGCGCTGCGGGGACGGTGCCCGCGCTGCGGGCAGGGAAAGCTGTTCCTGGGGCTGCTCGCGGTCCGGGATCGCTGCGCGGTCTGCGGCCTCGATCTGCGCGGCAACGACGCCGGGGACGGCGCGCCGGTGGGCGTGATGTTCGTCCTCGGGCCGATCCTGGTCATCCTGGCGTATTGGATGGAAACGCGGTTCGACCCGCCGCTCTGGGTGTTCGCCGTGGTGCTGGTGGTGATCACGCCGCCGCTCGCAGTCGTGCTGATGCGGCCGGCCAAGGCGGCGCTGGTCGGCATCCAGTACCGCTACCGCGGCTCGGAGATGGGGCACTGAGGCGGCACGGCGCGGCCCGCCGCCGCGTCTGATCCGCCCGACACCGATGCCAGCGTTCCCCCCCGCACCACCGTCCGACCCTGCGGCCACAGCGCCGGACCGGCGCCCGACGCCGGGCCCTCCCCCGCCGCGCGCATCCGTGCGTCCGCTGCCTTGGAGGCGGCTGCTTTGGCCAGGCCTGATGACGGCGGTCATGGTGGCGATCCTGGTCTCGCTCGGCGTGTGGCAGGTGCACCGGCTGGCCTGGAAGGAACGCATCCTTGCGCGCATCGCCGCCGCCGAGGCCGCGCCGGCGATCCCGCTGCCGCCGCATCCCGGTCCGTTCGTGAAAGTCGCGGTGACCGGCCGGTTCCTGGCCGATCGCGCGGTGCATTTCGGCGACGTGGTGCGCGACACCCCGGGCGGGCCGGCGATGGGCACCGAACTCGTGGTGCCGCTGGCGCGCGCCGACGGCCCGCCGGTGCTGGTCGATCGCGGCTGGATCCCGCTGTCCTTCGCCGCCCCGATCGCCTCGCCGTCCGGCCCGGTGACGGTCGACGGCTACGTCGCCGCCGCCGAGCATCCCGGCTGGTTCACCCCCCGGCCGGAGCCGGCAAAGCGCCAGGTCTACGCCCTGGACCCGGCGACGATCGGGCGCATCGTCGGACTGAAATCCGTGGCGGGGTTCACCCTGATCGCGCTGGGCCATGCCCAGCTGGGGGTCTATCCCGTCCCGGCGCAGTCCCTGCCGCGCCCGCCGAACCACCACCTGGTGTATCTGACGATCTGGTTCACCCTGGCGGGCGCGCTGGTGGTGATCTTCGGCGTGTGGGCGCGCGACCTGGTGCGGGGGGCGACCAAGCCGTAGCGCCGGCGCGCATCTATCCGCGCGCGTCGTCCCGCCCGCGCGGGCCGATCCGGAACGTGCAGCGGCGCGCGGCGGGGCTGCCGCGCGTCGCGCCCCCCTTGGCCCGGCCGCCCCGCGCCGGCATATCGGGGCGCATGGACGCCATCCGGGTCGAGGGCCTGACGAAACGCTACGGCACCACCCTGGCGGTGGACGGGATCGACTTCGCCGTCGCGCCCGGTACCACCCTCGGCCTGCTTGGCGGCAACGGGGCCGGCAAGACCACCACCATCGCCATGCTGCTGGGCCTGCTGATCCCGACCGCGGGGACCATCCGGATGCTCGGCCACGACATGGCGCGCGACCGGTTCACGGCGCTGGCGCGGATGAATTTCTCCTCCCCCTACGTCTCCCTGCCAGCGCGGCTCACGGTGGCGCAGAACCTGCGCGTCTATGGCCATCTGTACGGCGTGCCGCGGTTGGAGCAGCGGATCGACGAACTCGCCGCCGAGCTCGATCTCGCGGACCTGCTCGCCCGTCCGGCGGGGCAGCTGTCCGCCGGACAGAAGACCCGGGTCGCGCTCGCCAAGGCGCTGATCAACCGGCCCGAGGTGCTGCTGCTCGACGAACCCACCGCGAGCCTCGATCCCGACACCGGCGACTGGGTGCGGACCTGGCTGGAACGCTATCGGGCGGAAAGCGGCTGCACCATTCTGCTCGCCTCGCACAACATGGCGGAGGTGGAACGGCTCTGTTCGCAGGTGCTGATGCTGAAGCGCGGGCGGATCGTCGATCGCGGCAGCCCGGCCGAGCTGCTCGGCCGCTACGAACGGGAAGGCCTGGAAGAAGTGTTCCTCGACATCGCCCGCGACCGCCGCGCCGGCACCGCCATGCCCCACGCGGCGGCGGAGGCGGGACCATGAACGGTTCGATCCGGCGCATCTGGGGGCTGCTGTATCGCCACCTGGCGCTCTACCGCCGGTCCTGGCCGCGGCTGCTGGAGCTTGCCTACTGGCCGGTGCTGCAGATGTGCATCTGGGGCTTCACCGCGCGCTTCATCGCCGGGCGCATCGCCGCCGGGCCGGGCGGCAGCGCGCACGCGGCGGCGCTGGCGGGCGCGGCGCTGCTGGGCGGGGTGCTGCTGTGGGAAGTGGCCCTGCGCAGCCAGATGGGCGTCGCGATCTCCTTCATGGAGGAAATCTGGTCGCGCAACCTCGGCCACGTCTTCGTCTCCCCGCTGCGGCCGTGGGAACTCGTTTCCGCCCTGCTCGGGATGTCGGTGATCCGGATGCTGGCCGGCGTGCTGCCGGCGATCGGCGTGGCGTGGGTGCTGTATGCGTTCAACCTGTTCGCGCTCGGCCCGGTGCTGGTGCTGTTCTTCGCCAACCTGATGATGATGGGCTGGGCGGTCGCCCTGGCGGTGGTGAGCCTGATCCTGCGCCACGGCGCCGGAGCCGAGGCGCTGGCCTGGTCGGTGCTGTTCGGCCTGACCCCGTTCGCCGCCGTGTTCTATCCGGTGGCGGTCCTGCCGGCGCCGATGCGCGCAGCGGCGTTCCTGGTGCCCGCCTCGCACGTGTTCGAGGGCATGCGCGCAGCCCTGCTGTCGGGCACCGTGCAGTGGGACCAGTTGGCCTGGGCGTTCGCACTGAACCTGGCCTGGCTCGCGGGCGCAACCCTACTGTTCGCACGCCAGTTCCGGGCCGCGCGGGAACGCGGCGCGCTGCTCAGCATGGGGGAATGACCACGGGCGCGAACGAGCCGCCGGCCCCGATGCCAAGGGGCGATGCTCATGCCGGCCTGCGGAATGTTTGACCCATCGCAAGAAAGGCCAAGGGGCTTCGCCCCCTGGACCCCCACCAGGGGACTAGTCCCCTGGACCCCTCGGGGTTGGTTCGGAGCGTGTGGGGGGCGTGTCGGGTCC
>JABBNW010000035.1 GCA_019352115.1 Pseudomonadota bacterium | reverse complement strand
CTGATCGGCTATCATGACGAGGCCGAACTGGCAGCGGCGCGCGCGCAGCGGGACGACTGATATCGACGCGCCGCAGTCGCCCCCTTTCTGCAGGGGTCGACATCGGCGGCGGGGATGAAAGGTTTGCTATCCTACCCGGCGGTATGCTTGTCTCCCGAACAAGAATCCAAAACCCTGGGGGGGGAACATGCTGGCCTGGTTCAACGACCTGACGGCGCGCGAAAAGCGCACCATGGGCGCCTGCTTCGGCGGCTGGTCGCTCGATGCGCTCGACGTGATGATCTTCGCCTTCGTCATCCCGAGCCTGATCGCGCTCTGGCACATCACCGCCGCCCAGGCAGGCGAGCTTGCCACCATCACCCTGCTGGTCTCGGCCTTCGGCGGCTGGCTTGCCGGCGCACTGTCGGACCGCTGGGGCCGGGTGCGGGTGCTGCAGATTTCCATCCTGTGGTACGCGTTCTTCACCTTCCTGTGCGGCTGGGCGCAGAACTATCCGCAATTGTTCTGGTTCCGCGCCTTGCAGGGCCTCGGGTTCGGCGGCGAATGGGCGGCCGGCGCGGTGCTGATGGGCGAGGTGATCCGCGACCGCTACCGCGGCCGGGCGGTGGGAATCGTGCAGACCGGCTGGGCGATCGGCTGGGGCGCGGCGGCCCTGCTCTACACGCTGTTTTCCGCCATCCTGCCGGCAGCCGAGGTCTGGCGGGCGCTGTTCTGGATCGGCCTTGCCCCGGCGCTGCTCGTGTTCTGGATCCGCGGCCACGTGGAAGAACCGAACCTGCCGCGCGATACCCGCCCCATGGGTAATGCGCTCACCCAAATCTTCGCCGCGCTCAAGCCGCCCTACCTCTCCACCACCTGGCGCGTGTCGCTCATGGTGACGGGCGCGCAAGGCGGCAGTTACGCGCTGACGATCTGGCTTCCGACCTACCTCAAGACCGTGAAACACATGAGCGCCGTGGGCACCGGCAGCTACCTGCTGGTGCTGATCCTGGGCGCGTTCTTCGGCTTCATCAGCGGCGCCTACCTTGCCGACGGGATCGGACGCAAGGCGACGTTCATGATCTCGGCCATCGGCTCGATGGTGCTGACGGTGGTGTACATCTTCGCCCCGCTCGGCAACAACATGATCCTGCTGGTGGGATTCCTGCTCGGCTACATCTCGCTGATGATGTTCTCGCCAATGGGCGCGTTCATGACCGAACTCTATCCCACCGCAGTGCGTGGCGCCGGACAAGGATTCTGCTACAACGCCGGCCGCGGAATCGGCGCCCTGTTTCCCGCCTTCGTCGGCTTCCTGTCGTTGCGACTTGGACTCGGCCCCGCGATCGCGATCTTCAGCCTGGCAGCCTACGGACTGATGATCGTGGCGCTGCTGTTGTTGCCGGAAACCCGCGGCCGGTCGCTGGCAAGCCTCGAACGGCCGGCCTGAAAAAGGCCAAGGGGCGCTGCCCCCTGGACCCCCGCCAAGGGCTAGCCCTTGGAACCCTTCCGTTTCTGGTTCGGCGCGGGTGGGGGCCAGGAGGGCAGCGCGCCCCCCTGGCCTTCTTAGGCCGCAGCGCGCAGGGCGGCAGCTTTGACGGCTTCGCCGACGCTTTCGCCGAACTGGGCGAAGTTCGCTTCGAATCGTGCCAACAGGTCCCGCGCGGTGCGGTCGTAGGCGGTCTTGTCGGCCCACCCTTGGCGCGGGTCTAGGACGGAGGCCGGGATTCCCGGCACCGCTTCCGGCACCGCGAGGCCGAAGAACGGATCGGTGCGGAAGCTTCCGCGGGCCAGAGAGCCGTCGAGCGCGTGGTGCAGCAAGGACCGGGTATGGCGGATGCTCATGCGCCGGCCGGTGCCGTATTTTCCGCCGGTCCAGCCGGTGTTGACCAGCCAGCAGGTCGCGCCGTGCCGTTCGATCATCGCTTCCAGCAGCCGGCCGTAGACTTCCGGTGGCCGCGGCAGGAAGGGCGCGCCGAAGCAGGTGCTGAAGGTTGCTTCCGGTTCCGCGCCCAGGCCTTTTTCCGTGCCGGCCACCTTGGCCGTGTAGCCGGACAGGAAATGGTACAACGCCTGGGCCGGCGTCAGCCGCGAGATCGGCGGCAGCACGCCGAAGGCGTCGGCGGTCAGCATCACCAGGTTGCGCGGTTGCCCGCCGCGGCCTTCGCGCACGACGTTCGGAATGTAGTCGACCGGATAGCAGGAGCGGGTGTTCTCGGTCAGCGATTTGTCAGTGAGGTCGAGCCGCCCGTGGTCGTCCCCGACCACGTTTTCCAGCACGGTACCGAAACGGTGCGTGGCGGCCCAGATTTCCGGCTCGGCCTCGGCCGACAGGTTGATCACCTTGGCGTAGCAGCCGCCCTCGAAATTGAAGATGCCGCTCTCGCTCCAGCCGTGTTCGTCGTCGCCGATCAGCTTTCGGTGAGGGTCGGACGACAGGGTGGTCTTGCCGGTGCCGGACAGGCCGAAGAACAGCGCGACGTCCCCGGCTTCGCCGATATTGGCGCTGCAATGCATGGGCAGCACGCCGCGGTCGGGCGCCAGCCAGTTCATCACCGTGAAGATCGATTTCTTGATCTCGCCGGCGTATTCGGTGCCGGCGATGACGATGCGCTTCTGCGCGAAGGACAGCGCGATAGCGGTACCGCTGCGCACGCCGTCGATCGCGGGATCGGCCTGGAACAGCGGCGCGTGCAGGATGACGTAGTCGGGTTCGAACCTGGCGAGTTCCTCCGGTTCGGGGCGAATGAATACGTTGCGCGCGAACAACGCCTGCCAGGCGCCGGTGCTGACCAGCCGCACCCGCACCCGGTGGGCGGGATCTGCGCCGGCGTACAGGTCCTGGACGAACAGCTCCTGGCCTTGCAGGTAAGCCTGCACGCGCGCCTGCAAGGTGACGAAGCGTTCGGGCGGCAGCGGCTGGTTGATCTTGCCCCACCAGATATGCTCGCGCACCCCGGGCTCGTCGACCACGAATTTGTCGGCGACCGAGCGTCCGGTATGGACCCCTGTCGTCACCATCAGCGCGCCGTCGGCGGACAGCCGTCCTTCGTGCAGGCGCAGGCTGTGCGCGACCAGCGCGGGGGCGGAAACATTGGCGTGCACGGCGCGACCGGGATGGACGCCGGTTCCGGCGAGCGCGGCGACGGTGGGGTCGAGCTCCGGTTTCACTGGGGGTCGGCTCCTTTGATGCAGATCATGGAAAGGCTCGCCATAGCGCAGAAAGCGCGTCCGGCGCACGGGGTTTCATCGTCCGCGCGCCTGCAATCTTCATTGTGCAGCGCACGCAGTCGGCTGTTTCGCTATGCGAAACGGATTGTGCACCGCAACGCGCTGTACCGCATGCGGCAGGACGGGTCGTCATCCCACCATCGTGGCATGGCAGGGTGGAGGGCATGGTCAACCTAGCGAACGGGAACGGTCCGCCTCACGTAGGGCCGGCCTCCGCCGCCCGCATGGGCGGCGGATGGCAACACACGCGTCTGTGAATGCGGTGCCCCCACCCACCTCCGGGCGTGACCCCGTCGCCGGGCTGCGCTACTCAGATGGCGAACCGGAGAGCGACACGTGACCCTCAGCCCACCGCCCACACAGACGGGCGCCAACACCCTTCGCGGCGGCCCCGACGCCCGCGGCCGCTTCGGCGAGTTCGGCGGCCGATTCGTCGCCGAGACCCTGATGCCCCTGATCCTGGAGGTCGAGGCCGCCTACACGGCCGCCCGCGCCGACCCGGGCTTCCAGATCGAGCTCAATCGCTACCTGAAGGACTACATCGGCCGCCCCAGCCCGCTCTGGTTCGCCGAGCGCCTCACCGCCCGCCTCGGCGGCGCCAAGGTCTATTTCAAGCGCGATGAGCTGAACCACACAGGCAGCCACAAAGCCAACAACTGCATGGGCCAGATCCTGCTGGCCCGCCGCATGGGCAAGACCCGCATCATCGCCGAAACCGGCGCCGGCCAGCACGGCGTCGCCACCGCCACCATGTGCGCGTTGTTCGGGCTGCCCTGCACTGTCTACATGGGTGCCACCGACGTCGAACGGCAGAAGCCCAACGTGTTCCGGATGAAACTTCTGGGCGCGGAGGTGAAGCCGGTCACCTCCGGCGCCGGCACGTTGAAGGACGCGATGAACGAGGCGATGCGCGACTGGGTGGCGAACGTCACGGATACCTACTACCTGATCGGCACTGTCGCCGGCCCGCACCCCTATCCCGCCATGGTGCGCGATTTCCAATCGGTGATCGGCACCGAAGCGCGCGCTCAGATGCAGGAAACGGAGGGCCGCCTGCCCGATATCGCGGTGGCCTGCATCGGCGGCGGCTCGAACGCCATGGGCCTGTTCCACCCGTTCCTCGACGACACCTCGGTCCGCCTGATCGGGGTCGAAGCGGGCGGCAAGGGGATCGAGACCGGGGAGCACGCGGCCAGCCTGACCGGCGGCCGGCCCGGCGTGCTGCACGGCAACCGCACCTATCTGTTGCAGGACGACGACGGCCAGATCATCGAGGCGCATTCGATCAGCGCCGGTCTGGATTACCCCGGCATCGGGCCGGAGCATGCCTGGCTGCATGACATCGGCCGGGTGGAATACGTCTCCTCCACCGACCGCGAAGCGCTGGACGCCTTCACCTTGTGTACGCAGACCGAGGGGATCATTCCGGCGCTGGAGCCGGCGCATGCGCTCGCACATGTGGCGAAGATCGCGCCGGGGATGGACAAGGACCGGATCATCCTGATGAATCTCTGCGGCCGCGGCGACAAGGACATCTTCACCGTCGCCGAGCATCTGGGGGTGCGCCTGTGAGCCGCATCACGGCCCGTTTCGCTGCGCTGACCCGGGAAGGCCGCGGCGCGCTGATCCCGTTCCTGGAGGCATACGATCCCGATCCCGCCGCGTCGATGGCATTGCTCCGCGCCCTGCCCGGCGCCGGCGCCGACCTGATCGAGATCGGCATGCCGTTCACCGACCCGATGGCGGACGGACCCACCATCCAGGTCGCCGGCCGGCGCGCGCTCAAGGCCGGGTCGAAGACCGCGCGCATCCTGGCGATGGTGCGCGATTTCCGGCGCGAGGATCCAACCACGCCGATCGTGCTGATGGGCTACCTTAACCCGATCCTGTCGTACGGGCCGGAGCGGTTCTGCGTCGATGCCGAAGCGGCCGGCGTCGATGGGCTGATCGTGGTCGACCTGCCGCCGGAGGAAGCCGGGCTGCTCGCCCCGCACGCGGTCGCGCACGGGCTCGACATCATCCGCCTGATCGCGCCTACCACCGATGACGCGCGGTTGCCCAAGGTGCTCGCCGGCAGTTCCGGTTTCGTCTATTACGTCAGCATCACTGGCATCACCGGCACTCGCACCGCGACCGCCGAGCACCTGGCGCAAGCCATCCCCAGGATCCGCCGCTTCACCGACCTGCCGATCGCGGTCGGGTTCGGCGTGCGCTCGCCGGCGCAGGCGGCGACGGTGGCGCGGGTGGCGGATGCCGCGGTGGTGGCTTCGGCACTGATCGACACGCTCGCCGCCGGGTTGGACGCGCAGGGCCATGCGACGCCGGGCTGCGTCAATCGGGTGCTGGACCAGGTGCGCGGGCTCGCCGCCGCGGTGCGCGCGGCACGGACGGGCGGGTGACGGCGGCGCAGGTCACGCTCTGGACCGACGCGCTGGACGCCCCGGCGCAGTTGCGCCGGCGGTGCGACGAGGGGCTGGTGCCGGCGGCGGCGGCGGCCGATCTGGCGCATCTGATTGCGCACGGCTGGGTGCTGTGGCCCGGCGCCATCGAACCGGCGCTGATCGACCGGCTGGTCGCCGATGTGCGCGGCCACCATCGCTATCCCGGCATGTTCGTCACCACCGACCACCGCAACGGCACCTCGGTGCTGAAACGGTCGGGTGGCATGCCGGATGCGTTCGAGAGCCTGTTCGACCTCTACGTCAACTCCGCCGCCGCGCGGGACGTGGCCCTGCATCCGCGCATCGCGCGCTTCCTGGCGCTGGTGTTCCAGGCCCGCCCGATCGCGTTCCAGCAGTTGCTGTTCCAGCGCAGCAACGGCCACCAGGTCCACCAGGACACGGCCTTCGTCGCGGTCGAGGAACCGATGCTTCTCACCGCCACCTGGATCGCGCTGGAAGACGTGGTCGAGGGCAGCGGGGAACTGGGCTGGTACGACCGCAGCCACACAATGGCGCCACACGTCTTCGCCGATGGCTCGCGCCGCTTCGGGGCCGGCGACGACGGCGCCGCCTATGCCGCGGGGCTGGAAGCCGCGTGCCGCGCCCAGGGATTTCCCTACCGCACCCTGCTCGCGAAAAAGGGCGACGTGTTTTTCTGGACCGCCGATCTGGTCCATCGCAGCCACCCGCGCCGCCTGGCGCCCGAGACGAGCCGCCTGTCCTGCGTCACCCACTACTGCCCGTCCACCACGGCGCCGTTTTGGTTCCGGTTCCATCCGGAGCACCGCGGGTTGCAGCCGCACGGCATCGGCGCCTTCGCCAGCGCCTACTACCGCTTGCCGACCGCGGAGGCGCTGGCAGCCCCCGCGCGTGGGACGGGACGACCCACCTGACCGAACCGAGGGACCAACGGCGATGAGCTGGCTCACCGAATTCGTGCGCCCGAAGATCCGCACCCTGTTCGCCCGGCGCGAGGTGCCGGACAACCTCTGGCACCAGTGCCCGGCGTGCCAGCAGATGATCTTCGCGACCGACCTGGCGGCGAACCTGAAGGTCTGCCCGCACTGCGGTCACCACATGCGCGCCGGTGCGGTCGAGCGGCTGGGCTGGACCTTCGACCCGGACAGTTTCACCCGGATCGAGCTGCCGAAAGTGGCGGCTGATCCGTTGCGATTCCGTGATCAGAAGCGCTACGTCGACCGCCTGAAGGAGGCGCGGGAGAAAACCCATCTGGAGGACGCCGTGGCGGTCGCGCACGGCACGATCGGCGGCCGGCGCGCGGTGGTGGTGGCGATGGAGTTCGCCTTCATGGGCGGCTCAATGGGGGCTGCGGTGGGCGAGGCGATCGTCGCTGCCGCCAGGCTCGCGGTGTTGCAGGAAGCGCCGCTGATCGTATTCACTGCCTCGGGCGGGGCGCGCATGCAGGAGGGCGCGCTCAGCCTGATGCAGATGCCGAAGACGGTGCTGGCGGTGCGGCTGGTCAAGCAGGCCGGGCTGCCGTTCCTGACCGTTCTGACCGACCCTACGACCGGCGGCGTGACCGCAAGCTTCGCCATGCTGGGCGACGTGCAGATCGCCGAGCCCGGCGCCCTGATCGGCTTCGCCGGTGCCAGGGTGATCGAGCAGACGGTGCACGAAAAGCTGCCCGAGGGCTTCCAGCGCGCCGAATACCTGGCAGCGCACGGGATCATCGACATGGTGGTGAAACGGACCGAGTTGCGGGAGACGCTGGTGCGGATCCTGGGGCTGCTGCAACCGGGGGAGATACCGGCGGCGGCCTGAGGGCGGCGCCGGGAGTGGTTAACCCGGTTATTTTGCCTCACGCGACGCATTGTTCGACGTCGAAAAATCGCAGGTTGCGCGCTGGCCGGCAGAGTGGTGGAGCTGAGGGGGATCGAACCCCTGACCTCCTCATTGCGAACGAGGCGCTCTCCCAGCTGAGCTACAGCCCCACTCTAGTGCCGAGGGCGCGGAACATGCTGACGGGCGGGGGCAAAGTCAACCCGGGTTGAACGCGGGGGCGGCCCCTCCTATTGCAGTATCCCTATCCCGGCGGCTTCTCCCCAGGGGGTGGCGGCCCCTCATGTCCAGGATCGGAGCCCTCCCGTGCTGAAGCTCGGATATAAGGCCTCGGCCGAGCAGTTCGCGCCCGGCAAGCTGCTCGACTACTCCACCCTCGCCGAGGACTCCGGGTTCGATTCGGTGTTCGTCAGCGACCATTTCCAGCCGTGGAAGCACACCGACGGGCATGCGCCGTCCGCGCTGGTGTGGCTCGGCGCGTTGGGGGCGCGGACCCGGCGGGTGGTGATCGGCACCTCCGTCCTGACGCCCACGTTCCGCTACCATCCGTCGGTGGTGGCGCAGGCGTTCGGCACCCTGGGGGCGATGTTCCCCGGGCGGGTGATCCTCGGCATCGGCACCGGCGAATCGCTTAACGAGGTGCCGGCGACCGGCATGGACTGGCCCGACTTCAAGGAGCGTTTCGCCCGGCTGCGCGAGGCGGTGTCCCTGATCCGCCGCCTCTGGACCGAAGAACGCCTGAGCTTCGAGGGCCAGTATTACCGCACCCGCGACGCCACCATCTATGACCGCCCGGCGACCCCGGTCCCGATCTACGTCGCCGCCGCGGGCGCGCTGGTGGCGAAATACGCCGGCCGCCAGGGTGACGGGTTCATCTGCACCAGCGGCAAGGGCACCGCGCTCTATACCGAAACCTTGCTGCCCAATGTCGCCGACGGGCTGACCGCCTCGGGGCGCGACGGGGCGGGCTACGACCGGATGATCGAGATGAAGGTCTCGTTCGATACCGACCACGCGCGGGCGATGGAGGACACGCGGCACTGGGCGGCACTGGCGCTGTCGCCCGAGGAGAAGACATCGGTGCACAATCCGATGGAGATGGAACGCCTGTCCGCCGCGCTGCCGGTGGAACGCGCGGCCAGCCGGTGGATCGTCTCGACTGATCCGGACGAGCATGTGGAGAAGATCCGGCCCTATGTGGAGCTGGGGTTCAACCACCTCGTTTTCCATGCGCCGGGACCGGACCAGGCGCGATTCCTGAAGCTGTACGGGGCCGAGGTGCTGCCGCGGTTGCGCAAGCGGTTCGGGTAGGGGGGCGACGGCCTCAGGGGCAGAGGCCCGCTCAGCAGCGCGATGCCGTGCGGCCGGCGGACCGCGCCGAGATGGTGCGCTGAGTCGCTCATAATCAGGCGTCCAGCCACTTCAGCTTAACGCGGGCATTGGCGGTGGTGAACTGCCAACTGACCGACATGGTGTTTGCCGGTACGGATCAGTGCTTTGGGCCGTTCGCGCTCCTCGTCGATGAGCTTCGCGACGTGCTTCTTTGCAGCAGTTTGTTTCGTGGTTACGATGCTCCTCCGTCGTTGCGGAGCGTTCGAGTGAGGGATCCATGCCAAAATCAACGATGCGCGGCACCGGTCGCATTCCGCTCCTGTATCAAAACCGATCTTCGATCCCAAGGTCCCGCTGGAGCGGAGGCATGGCTGCACGATGGATGCGGCCGTCGCCAAATCTCCCTGGCTCTACGAGTATATCGACGCGCTCCTGCGCGACAATGCATTCGGCATCGACGCCGCCATTATCCCGTTACGCGACTTAGCGGAGGTGGCGGTCAGCCGCATCGCGCTCGAACACTGCGCGATGCATGGCGCGATGCTCTGGATGGCGGACCTCGACCAGCCGTAGGAGAGCTTGGGGGGCAGGCGCTGGGTGGCGTGATCTATTCGCTCAACCTGATCGATCAGGACCGGCTGCCGGCGGTGGCCTTCGATCGCCTGGTGCAGCGGCTTGCGCGACATGGCCGCGCGCATGGAAGCCGCACGCGATCGCCTGCCGATGGAGGCGACCGCGCCGCGCGCGAACCCGGACGCGGCGCAGGGCACCCGTCCGGCACAGCCTCCCGCGGCGCCGGCGACTGATGCTACCGCGGTGTGGCGGGCTGTCGCCGATCAGCAGCGGGCGCCGCGGTAGCGTCCGTCCTGCCGATCGCTATACGCCCAGCCGATCCAGCCGGATCACGCCCACCGCCGCGCCCGCGGCCAGCGCCGGGGCGTGCGGCGCCCGCAGCACCAGCCCGTCGGCATGCGCGAGCCGCCGCAGCATCGCCGAATCTTGTACCGGAAACGGGGTCGCAACCAGCCGTCCGGCCGTGTCCTCGGCCAGGGTCGCGCGCAGATGGTCGGCGCGACCGTCGTTCTCCGCCACCGCTGCGCCCAACACCGCCGGGGTGACCGGCGGGGGGGCGGCCGGCAGGCCGGACAGGCGCGCCAGTGCCGGCAGCAGGAACAGCACCGCGCAAACGAGCGCGGACACGGGGTTGCCCGGCAGCCCCAGCATCGGTACGCCGGACCCGGCGGCGCCCAGCCAGCCGAACACGAGCGGCTTGCCCGGCCGCATCGCGATGCGCCAGAAATCGACGGTCAATCCGCGTGCGCTCAGCGCGGAGATCACCAGGTCGTGGTCGCCCACGCTCGCCCCGCCGGTGGTCACCAGCAGGTCCACGCCGGCCACCGCATTTGCCACTGCGCCGATCGCCGCCGGATCGTCGGCGGCTACCGGCAGCACGATCGGCTCCCCACCCGACGCACGGATCAGCGCCGCGAGGGCGTGGGAGTTGGAGGACACAATGCCGCCCGCCGGAATCGGCTCGCCCGGCAACGCGATCTCATCCCCCGTCGCCAGCACCGCGATCCGCGGGCGCCGGTGCGTCACCAGCCACGGATGGTTCGCCGCCGCGGCAAGGCCGATGTCGCGCGCGCCGAGCCGCCGACCGGACGGCACCACGAGGTCGCCGGCGGCAAAATCCTGCCCGGCGCGGCGGATATGGCGACCGGCGCGCACCGTCTCGTTCACCCGCACCTGCTCGCCTTCGCGGGTCGCGTCTTCCTGCAACAGGATCGAATCCGCCCCGGCAGGGACCACGCTCCCGGTGAACAGGCGCACCGCCTGGCCGGGTCCGACCTTCCCCGCGAACGGATGGCCGGCCGGGGCGGCACCGATCACGGCGAGGCGCGCGCCTTCCACCCCGTCCAGGGCGCGCAGCGCGTAGCCGTCCATCGCCGAGACATCCGCCGGCGGCTGGGTCAGCCGCGCCGCCACCGGGACGGCGGTGACCCGGCCCCAGGCATCGGCGAGTGCGACCACTTCCGCCGGCACCGGCCGCAGATCGGCCAGGATGCGGCCGCGGGCCTCCTCGACGCTGATCATCGGTTCGGTTTCCTAGTCCTGCCGGAAGGCGCCGGATTTGCCGCCATCCTTGGCGGTAACCCGGATCGCCTCGATCCGCATGCCGCGATCGACAGATTTGCACATGTCGTAGATCGTCAACGCAGCGACCGCGGCGGCGGTGAGCGCTTCCATCTCCACCCCGGTGCGCCCGGTGGTGCGGACCGTCGCCGCGATTTCCACCGCTGGGCCGGCGGGATCGGTGGTGAGCTCCAGGCTGACCGCGTCGATCGGCAGCGGGTGGCAGAGCGGGATCAATTCGGCGGTGCGCTTGGCGGCCATGATGCCGGCGATCCGGGCAACGCCCAGGACGTCCCCTTTCTTGGCGGTGCCGGCGGCGATCAGCGCCAGGGTCTCGGCCCGCATCACCACCCGCCCCCGGGCGGTCGCGCTGCGCGTGGTTTCCGCCTTGGCGGAGACATCGACCATCGTCGCCCGGCCGGCGGCATCGAAATGGGTGAGATTGCCGCTCATGGCGTGGCCGGTTGGGCGGACGCTTCGACAGCCGATGCCACGGCGGCGGCGGGCGGCCGGTCGGCGAGCAGGGCCCGGACCGCCGCGGTCACGTCCGACTGGCGCATGAGGCTTTCGCCCACCAGGAAGCAGAACGTGCCGGCGGCGGCCAGGCGATGCAGGTCGCCCGGGCCGGCGATGCCGCTCTCCGCCACCAGGAACCGGTCGGGCGGAACGAGCGGCGCCAGCTCCTCGGTGGTCGCGAGATCGGTGCGCAGGGTCTTGAGATTGCGGTTGTTGATGCCGATGAGTTGCGTCTGCAACCCGAGCGCGCGGTCCAGTTCGCGCCGGTTGTGCACCTCGGCCAGCACGTCCATGTCGAGCTCGCGCGCCACCTCTTCCAGCGCACGGGCCTCGGCGTCGGTCAGCGCGGCCATGATCAGCAGGATGCAGTCGGCGCCGATGGCGCGGCTTTCATAGACCTGCCACGGGTCCAGGATGAAATCCTTGCGCAGCACCGGCAGCGTGCAAGCGCTCCGGGCGGCGATGAGGTCCGCGTTGCTGCCTTGGAAGAAGCGCGCGTCGGTCAGCACCGATAGGCAGGTGGCGCCGCCCGCCGCGTAGGCCGCGGCAAGTTTCGCAGGATCGAAATCGGCGCGGATCAGCCCACCGGACGGTGATGCCTTCTTGATCTCGGCAATCAGCGCATAGCGGCCGGCGCCGGTCGCGTGTTTGATGGCGCGGCCGAAGCCGCGGGGCTTGTCGCCCTGGGCTGCGATGCCTTGGCGCAGGGTTTCGATGCTGGCGGTCGGTTTGCGCGCAGCCACCTCGGCACGGGTGCGGGTGCAGATGCGGGCGAGCACGTCTTCTCCATTGACGATCGGGCCATTGCCGGCCGGACCAGCGACTGCATCGAGTCCTGGTCCGCCGGTCGCTGGCTGCATCGGGGTGGTATCTTCGGCCATCGGCATTCCCTTATCTGCGTCGGCGCGGGGGAGCGACGCTGGCCCCGATCGCGGTCAGCCGACCGGGTCGGGTGTCGCCGTGGTTTCCCGCCGCAACCGTTCCAAGGCCCCGAGTGCTGCCCCGGAGTCAATCGCGGCGGCGGCCGCAGCCACCCCCGCACGCAAGCGATCGGTGCGGCCAGCCACGATCAGCGCGGCGGCGGCATTGAACAGCACAGTATCCCGGTAGGCGCCGGGAGCGCCTTCCAGCAGGGCGCGCAGTGCGGCGGCGTTCTCCGCAGCCTCACCGCCGCAGATGGCATCGGCGGGGGCGGGACTCAAGCCGGCGTCCGCGGCGGTCAACCGGAACTCCCGGACCGCGCCGGCTTCCAGCGCGACCACTTGGTTCTCTCCGGCCAGGGTCAGCTCGTCGAGCCCGTCGCCGTGTACGATCCATGCGGCCTCAGTCCCGAGCCGGGACAAAGTCTCGGCCATCGGCCGCGCCCAGTCGGGGGAAAAGACGCCAGTGAGCTGACGCCGCACGCCGGCCGGGTTCGCCATCGGGCCCAGCAGGTTGAAGATCGTGCGCGTGCCCAGCTCCATCCGCGGGCCGGCAGCGTGGCGCATCGACGGATGGTGGCGCGGCGCGAACAGGAAGGCGCATCCGGTGGCCCGCAGGATGTCGGCTTGTCGTTCCAGCGCCACGTCGACGTTCACGCCAAGCGCGGCCAGCACGTCCGCGCCGCCGGTGCGCGACGACAGCGCCCGGTTGCCATGCTTGGCGACCGGCACGCCGCAGCCGGCGACCACGAACGTGACGGCGGTGGAGACGTTCAACGTGCCGGCATTGTCGCCGCCGGTGCCGCAGACGTCGATCGCGTCGGGCGGCGCAGCGATCCCGGCCATGCGCGCACGCATCGCGCGCACCGCGCCGGTGAGTTCCGCGACTGTCTCCCCGCGCACGCGCATGGCCATGAGCAGGCCGCCGATCTGTGCGGGTGTGGCCTCGCCGGCCATGATGGTGTCGAACGCGGCTTCGGCCTCGGCCTCCGACAAGGTAGCGCCGGTGGCGAGTCGGGCGAGAATGGGCTTGAGGCTACTCGACACGCCGGGCGGCGCGGTCACGCCGCGCAGGCGGGGGCGTTGCCGCCGCGGGCGAGGCGCAGGAAATTCGCCAGGATCGCGTGGCCGGCTTCGCTCGCGATGCTTTCGGGGTGGAACTGCACGCCGAAGATCGGCAGAGCGCGATGGCGCATCGCCATGATGATCCCGTCGTCGGTCCAGGCGGTGGGGACCAGGCAGTCGGGCAGGCTGGCGCGATCGACGATCAGGCTGTGGTAGCGGGTGGCGGTGAACGGGTTCGGCACGCCGTCCAGGATATCGGTGCCGTCGTGATGGATGCGGCTTGTCTTGCCGTGCATCGGCGCCGGCGCGCGCACCACCTGGCCGCCGAACGCCTGGCCGATCGCCTGGTGGCCGAGGCACACGCCGAAGATCGGGATGCGCCCTGCCGCGGCGGCGATGAGATCTAGGCAGATGCCGGCTTCGTTCGGCGTGCAGGGGCCGGGAGAAAGCACGATCGCCTCCGGCTGGCGGCCGAGCGCCTGTTCCACGGTCAGCGCATCGTTGCGACGCACGTCGCAGCGACCACCGACATCGCCCAGGAAGTGGACGAGGTTGAAGGTGAAGCTGTCGTAGTTGTCGATGAGCAGGATCATGGCGCGCGTATCCTGCGGCGCGGCGCGAGTGGTGGCAATCCCCCAGCGGACGTCCCCCAGGGGGCGTCCTCCTGCGGACATCTTCCCGGGGGCAGCCGGCGAACGCTAAGGCGCCGGGGTTGCGGTGAGGTCGCGCAGCAGCGGCATGGCCTCGGCGGCGAACCATTCGATCTGCCGTTCGCGCTGTTCGTAAGGGCCGAGCAGATCCAGGATCACATGGCGCACGCCGGCGGCGTGGAAGGCGCGGATCCGTTCCGCCACCAGTGCCGGCGGGCCGAGCGCGCAATAGCGTTGCGCAGCGCGGCGGAAATCCATCGCGTAGCGCACCGACAAGGTTTCGGTCGCAGCGTCGAGCGCCTGTTCGTAGGTGTCGTCGAGGCGGGCGAACAGCAGATGGGCGGTGCCGAACGGGGCTGGCGTCGTGTCTGACCGCGTCGCCGCGATCGTTGCTAGTGCGGCGCGATACATCTCGGGCGTGACCACATAGGACAGGTAGCCGTCGCCGAGCCGGCCGGTCCGGCGCAACGCCGCCTCCGACCGTCCGCCGAACCAGATGGGCGGGCCGCCGGGCTGGCGCGGAGGCGGGGTCATCGGCACGTCCGTGAACTTGCCGTAGAAGCGGCCGGCGTGGCTGACCGCCGCGCCAGTCCAGAGCTTGCGCAGCAGCTCCACGCCCTCGGTCAGCCGGGCACCGCGTTCGGCGCGCGGCACGCCGCAGGCTTCGTATTCCTTCGGGAACTCCCCGCCCACGCCGACGCCGAAGATCAGCCGCCCCTCGGTCAGGTGGTCGAGGCTCGCCACTTGCTTCGCCGCCGGCACCGGATGGCGCAGAGGCAGCAGATAGACCCCGGTGCCCAGCTGCAACCGCCGGCTTGCCACCGCGCATTGCGCGATTTGCAGCAGCGGATCGAGGATCGCGACCGGGAACGAGATATGATCGCCGACCCAGAGCGAGTCGTAGCCGCAGCGGTCGACCAGCTCAGTGAACGCGACCAGCTCGTCGATCGCCGGATGCCACGGCGCGTCCGCGGGTTCGGTGCGGCGGTGCACCGTCTGGATGCCGATCCGTAGCCGGGTGTCGAGGATCAGGGTCATGACGCGGGTCCGGTGGTCGCAAGGCCGGGGCGACGCCAGTCCGCGATCGGCGGCGTAGGCCCGACCGGGGGAGTGTTGCAGACACCCCGGTGACCCGCCAAGCTCGCTGCCGTGCAGCCGAGGACCACGCCCGTGCCCGACCTGACCGAGACCCTCGCCGACGGCGTCGCCGTGCTGACCCTGAACCGGCCGGAGCGGCTCAATGCGTTCTCCCAGGAGATGCTGGGCGCGCTGCACGCGGCGCTGGAGCGGTGCGCGGACGACGAGGCGGTGGGCGCAATCGTCATCACCGGTGCCGGGCGCGCGTTCTGCGCCGGCGGCGACGTGAAGGACATGGCCCACCGCGGCGCGCAGACGTTCGAACAGCGGGTCGCTCGCCTCGGGCGCATGCACCGTCTGCCGCTACTGATGCGCCGGCACCCCAAGGTGATCCTGGCGATGGTGAACGGCGTGGCAGTAGGCGCGGGTCTGGGGCTGGCGATGGCTTGCGACTTGCGGCTCGCCTCCGCTGCGGCGCGGTTCGGCACCGGGTTCGGCGGGGTCGGGTATTCGGGGGATTTCGGCGGTTCCTGGCTGCTGACCCGGCTCGTCGGGCCGGCGCGGGCGCGGGAGATGTACCTGATGGGCGAAATGATCGACGCGGAGGAGGCGCTGCGTGCCGGCCTGGTCACGCGCGTCGTCGAGGAAGCGGATCTGGCGGTGGAGACGATGGTGCTGGCCCGTCGGCTGGCCGCCGGGCCGCGCGTGGCGCTAGGTTATATGAAACGCAACTTGTTCGTAGCAGAAACAGAAACGCTGGACGCTGTGCTGGACATGGAGGCGGTGCACCAGGCCCGCACCGGCCTTACCGAGGATCATCGGGAAGCGGTTGCCGCCTTCGCCGAAAAGCGCGCGCCGCGGTTCCGCGGCCGGTAGGCGCCGGCTCGCAGGCGCATCACCGCTGCCTTGTCGGCAACGACCGGCGTTTCGGCCGGTCGGAACGCCGCACCGGCCTCTTCCCCTCGGCGGTTGCAGCGGCTATTCGTTCCATACGAACAACAAATATGACAATCCGGTGGCAGTTCCATGTCCAACGCATTACCGAGTTCCGGCCCGGCCGCCCCGGCCCCGGTCGCCAATCCGGCGCTGTTCCTGCGCCGCTGGCTCGCCAACCCGTTGCAGATGGGTTCCATCATCCCATCCTCCCCTGCGCTCTGCCGCCGCATCGTCGCCGCGATCCGGCGCGCGCCGGAGGAGGCGGTGCTGGAACTCGGCGCCGGCACCGGCGTGATCGGGCGGGCGCTGCTCGATGCGGGCCTGCCGCCGGCGCGGCTGATCGTGGTCGAGATCGTGCCGGAGATGGCCGCCCATCTGCGCCAGGTCCTGCCCGGCGCACTGGTGATCGAGGGCGACGCCCGCCGCCTGCCAGATCTGCTGGCGCGCTCTTGGCACGGACGGATCGGCAGCGTCGTCTGCGGCATCCCGCTTGTCCTGCTGCCGCTGGCCGAGCAGCGCCGGTTCCTGGACGCGATCGAAGCCGTGGCCCCCGGGCGCGGCTTCCTGCACTACAGCTACTGCGCCACCTCGCCGCTGCCCTGGCGCAAGCACGGGCTCGCGGCGCGGCGGGAGGCATGGACTCCGCGCAACTTCCCCCCGGCCAGCGTTTGGCGCTACACCCCGATGCGATAAAATCCGCGGCCGATGCCGCGCGGGGGAAGGGATGGCGCAGCACGGTCCGGCGGGCAGCCTCGCCAGGGTGTTTGCCCGGGGCGCGCCCTTCGCCTTCGTGCTGCTGTGGAGCTCGTCCTTCATCGCCGCGAAAGTGGGGTTGCGGCATCTGAGTCCGCTCGCCTTCGTCGCCATCCGGCTGAGCGGCTGCGCCGTGGTGCTGGTCGCGCTGATGCTGATCGGGCGGGTGTCCTGGGCGCCGCTGCGCGGCGGGCGCTGGGTGCATTGCGCGATTGCCGGGGCGCTGATGAACGCGGTCGGGCTGATGGCGCCGCATGTCGGGCTGACCCTGGTGGCGCCGGCACCGATCGCGCTGGTGCAGTCGCTCACGCCGCTGCTGACCGCCGCCCTCGGGATGGTGGTGCTGCGGGAGCGGCTGCTTGGGGCGCAGTGGCTTGGCATGGGGCTCGGGGTGATCGGCGTGGCGCTGGTGGTGGGGCTGGCGGCGGCGCAGAGCGTGGCGCGGCTGGATGGGTTGGGCCTCGCGTTCGTGGGCGTGCTGGGGCTGGTCGCGGGCACGCTATGGTTCGGGCGGTTCTGCCGCGGGGTGCCGCTGCTGCCGGGGGCGACGGTCCAGTTCCTGGCGGCCGCCGCGGTGGCGGTGGTGGGGGCGGGGCTGCTGGAAACCCCGCGGCTCGACTGGACCGCGGGCGCTGTGGCCGCGGTGGCGTGGAACACCTTGGCGGTGTCGCTGGGCGGGATGGCGCTCTATTTCTTCATGCTGCGCGAGGGCGCGGCGGCGCGGGTGACGGCGAATTTCTATCTGGTGCCGGGGACGACCGCGATCCTCACCTGGCCGCTGCTGGGCGACCAGCTGTCGCCGCTCGCGATCACGGGTTTCGTGGTCGCCGCCTTGGGCTGCTGGCTGGTCAGCCGCGGGCGCGCGGTCCCGGCCGCCGCGCCGCGGCGGGTCGCAGTGCGCTGATCGGTCCCGCCATGCCCTCCGGCCTGAAGGCCGGAGGCGACCTGTCCTGCCGGGCCGGTCTGCCGACGCCCCCCCGCTGCCTTGGGGCGGGCATCGGCATCGGATCACTGGCGCTTGGAGAACTGGGTGGCGCCGAACAGGTTCTCCCGTTCCTTCTCGGTCATCTGGCCGCGACGCTGGTTGTCCGCCAGCACCGCGACGCCGCGTTCCACTGCCGGGCGGGCGGCGATCGCGTCGTGCCAGCGGCGGATGTGCGGGTAGTCCGCGAAGTCGATCCCGCGCCGGTCGGGATTGCGCACCCAGGGGAAGGTGGCGATGTCGGCGATGCTGTACTCCGCGCCCGCCAGGTAGGGTGCCTCGGCGAGTCGGGTTTCCAGCACGCGATGCAGGCGCTTCACCTCATTCGTGTAGCGCTCGATCGCGTAGGGGATCTTGTCCACCGCGTAGTTCGCGAAGTGGTTGTATTGGCCGAACATCGGTCCGACGCCGCCCATCTGGAACATCAGCCATTGCAGGCAGGCATAGCGACCGGCGGGATCGGAGGGGATCAATTTGCCGCCGGTCTTTTCCGACAGATAGATCAGGATCGCGCCCGACTCGAACAAGGCGAGCGGCTTGCCGCCGGGGCCGTCCGGATCGACGATCGCGGGGATCCGATGATTCGGCGTGATCGCCAGGAACTCGGGCTTGAACTGCTCGCCCTGGCCGATGTTGATGGGGATCACCTTGTAGGGCAGACCGAGTTCTTCCAGCGCGATGTGCACCTTGTGGCCATTGGGTGTGGGCCAGGTCCAGGCTTCGATCATAGGCGTTCTCCCGCTTGCGGTGTTGACGATCGGGGCGGACCGTAGCGGCGTGGCGGGGGCCCGGCAAATTGACCCGCCCGACGGCACTGCCTAGCTTCCGGCCATGTCAGCCCCCTCCGTCGCGCATCCGCCCATTCCGAAGGCCTGGCCGTTCGAGGAAGCCGCCAAGGTCGCCGCCCGGCTTGCCGCCTCCGGCAAGCGGGAGGCGTTGTTCGAGACCGGCTACGGCCCCTCCGGCCTGCCGCATATCGGCACCTTCGGGGAAGTGGCGCGCACGAGCTGGGTGCGGAACGCGTTCACCCATCTGACCGGTTTGAAGTCGCGCCTGCTTGCGTTCAGCGACGACATGGACGGGCTGCGCAAGGTGCCGGACAACGTGCCGAACCGGGACATGCTGACGCAATATCTCGGCCAGCCGCTCACCCGCATTCCCGATCCGTTCGGCGCGCACGCCAGTTTCGGCGCGCACAACAACGCGCGGCTGCGGGCGTTCCTGGACTCGTTCGGATTCGAGTACGAGTTCGCCTCCGCCACCGACTACTACACCTCCGGGCGGTTCGATGCGGCGCTGCTGCGGGTGCTTGTCTGCTTCGACGAGGTGATGGCGGTGATCCTGCCCACGTTGGGCCCGGAGCGCCGCGCCACCTATTCGCCCATCCTGCCGATCCATCCGCGTACCGGGCAGGTGCTGCAGGTGCCGATGGAACGGCGTGACCCGGACGCCGGCACGGTGGTCTGGCGCGATCCCGAGACCGGCGCGGCGTTCGAGACGCCGGTGACCGGCGGTGCTGCCAAGCTGCAATGGAAGGCGGACTGGGCGATGCGCTGGTTCGCCCTCGGCGTCGACTACGAGATGTCGGGCAAAGACCTGATCGATTCCGTGCGCCTGTCGGGCCGCATCTGCCGCATCCTGGGCGCGGCGGCGCCGGAGGGGTTCACCTACGAACTGTTCCTGGACGAGCAGGCGCAGAAGATCAGCAAGTCGAAGGGCAACGGGCTGTCGGTGGAGGAATGGCTGCGCTACGCGCCGCCGGAATCGCTCGGCCAGTTCATGTACCACCAGCCGCAGCGGGCCAAGCGGCTCTATTTCGACGCGATCCCGCGCGCGGTGGACGACTACCTGGCGAACGCTGTCCGTCTGCCCGCCCAGCCGGAGGCCGAGCGTTTGGCCAACCCGGCCTGGCATATCCATGCCGGGCGCCTGCCCAACCGGGGCGGCAGTCCGGTCTCGTTCGCCATGCTGCTGAACCTGGCGAGTGTAGTGAACGCGGAAACCCCGGAAATCCTCTGGGGCTTCATCCGCCGCTATGCGCCGGAGGCCAACGCGGCAACCACGCCGTTCCTGGACGGTCTGGTCGGTCATGCCATCGCGTACTACCGCGACTTCGTACGCCCTGCGAAACGCCACCGCCAGCCTGACGCGACCGAGCGGGCCGCGCTCGCCGATTTGGCGGAAACGCTGAAAGGCCTCGATGTCGGCACGAACGCCGAGACGATCCAGAATGCGGTATTTGAGGTCGGCAAGCGCCATGCCTTCCCCGAACTCCGTGCCTGGTTCGGCTGCCTCTACCAGGTGTTGCTGGGTCAGGCGGAGGGGCCGCGCTTCGGCGGGTTCGTGGCACTGTACGGCATCACCGAAACCGTCGCGCTGATCGAAGCCGCACTCGCTCGGCCCGCCGAGGCGGCGTGACAGGTCCGGGCGACGCCGCAGGGGCGGCGCCCCTCGGCGTTGCCTGCTGACGATGTCCCGCCGCCTGCGGTCCCTTCCGGCGCTGCTCGGCGTCGTATTGTTGTTCGTGGCGCTGTACGCGGTGCAACGGGAGTTTCGTACTCTTCGGCCGGACGCGGTGGAACAGGCGTTGGGCGCGATCCCGCCATGGGCACTGGGCCTGGCGTTCCTGTTCACCGTTCTGTCGTATGCGGGCCTGACCTTATATGACCGGCTCGGCACGATCTACGCGGGCCACAAGGTCGGTTACGGGCGGGTCGCGTTTGCCTCGTTCTGTGCCTATGCGTTGTCGCACAGCCTGGGGTTTGCGATGGTCTCGGGTGCGGCAGTACGCTACCGGCTGTACGGTGCCTGGGGACTGACGGCCGGACAGATCGCCCGGGTGGTCGCGTTCTGCAGCCTGACGTTCGGGCTCGGCGGGATGGTGCTGGGCGGCGCAATCCTGTTCATCGAGCCGCAGGCTGTGCCGTATTGCGGCGCCACCTTGCCGCGGGCGGTGCTGTACGCGGCCGGCGCGCTCCTGTGGGGAATCGTCGTCGGCTACGTGTTCCTGGCCCGGCTGGTTGGGACGATCCGGCCGTTTGGGCTTCGGATCGAGCTGCCGGGGTTCCGGATGGCGCTGGCGCAGGTGGCGCTGGCAACCGCGGATGTGGCCCTGACGGCGACGATCTTCTGGGTTCTGGTGCCGCACGCGCCGCGGCTGACCTGGCTCATTTTTCTGGGCATCTACGTGGCGGCCTATACGGCGGGGCTGGCCGCCAACGTGCCCGGCGGGCTTGGCGTCTTCGACAGTGCGATCCTGTTCGGGCTCGCCCCCTACCTGCCGGCGCCGCGGATCGTGGCGGCGATCGTGGTGTTCCGACTTTACTACTACGTCATCCCGCTGTTCCTGGCCGGCGGCCTGTTCGCCGCGAACGAGGCAGCGGTACGTGGCGGTGCCCTTCTCGGTCTGCGGGCGCCGCTGCGCGGACGGCCGCGGGTGCCGGAGCCGGACTTCGCGCTCGCTGCCGCCACAGGGGTGGTGGCCGTGTGTGGCGTCCTGCTGCTCGGACTGGGCCTCCTGGCGCCGCTCCCGGCGCCGGCCTCGGCCGATCTGGCGGCACAGGCCCGGGTGTTCGCGCCGTCGCTGATTGGGGCCGGGCTCATCGTGCTGGCGGGGGCACTGGGGAAGCGAGTCACGCTCACCTGGTGGCTGACCCTGCTGCTGCTGGCGGCGGGCACGGTCTTCGTCGCCGTGCGGCATGAGCCGCGGTGGCTCGCCGTGGTACTGGCGCTGTCGGCGATGATGCTGGTGCCGTTCCGGGTTCGGTTCTACCGACCGGCTCGGCTGCTTGGCGGCAAGCTGGAACCATCGATCGCGGCCTCCCTGTTGGCGCTGGTGGTGGGGGTGCTGGCGCTGGTGGGGTTTCGCCGGGGGGCAGTCGATCTGGGGGACGTCGCCTGGTGGCAGATCGTGCTGTCGGGGCGGGCGCCGCTCGGCTTGCGGATTAGTGTGGCGCTGACGGTGGTGCCAGGACTGCTCGCCTTGTGGTTTCTGCTGCGGCCCGGGCGGGTGACCTGGGCGGTCTGGGACGACGCGGCAAGGGCGCGGCTGGCACGTTTGGGCGCGGTCCTGCCGGCGCACGCGGACGGGGTGGTGTATGGCGAGGCCGGCCGGGCGATGATCCCGTTTCGTCGTCTGGACCGGGTGTTGCTGGCGCTCGGCGATCCGGTTGGGCCGGAGGGGGATCGGGTCTCGGCGATCTGGCGGCTGCGTGATCTGGCCGGGGAGGAGGGGCGCGACCCGGCGGTGTGGCGGGCCGGCCCGGCGCTGCTGAAGGTCTATGCCGATCTGGGGTTGACGGTCGTCCCGCTGGGCACGGACGGCTGGCCGCTGCCGGCCGAGCAGGCCTCGCCGGAGGGCGAGTACCTGGTGTGCGTCGCCGAGCGCGATCTAGAGCCGCTGTTGCGGCGGCTGCCGGAGTTGCTGCGGACCGGCTGAACCGGGACGGTCAGGCGGGCGGCCGGCGCTTCATGAACGCGGCGCGCAGGCAGACGGCGACGATCTCGTCGCGCTGGTTGAGGCCCTGGTGCTCGAATTCGACCACGCCCGCCTCGGGGCGGGAACGGCTGGCACGCAGGCCGCGCACGATCGAGCGGGCACGGATCGTATCGCCATGGAACACGGGTTTCGGGAATTCGACTTTGCTCATCCCGAGGTTGGCGATGGTGGTGCCGAGCGTGGTCTCCCCCACCGTCATGCCGATCACGAGGCCCAGGGTGAAGATGCTGTTGACCAGCGGGCGGCCGAATTCGGTGGTCCTGGCGAACTCGGCGTCGAGGTGCAGAGGCTGCGGATTGAGCGTGAGGCAGGTGAACAGCACGTTGTCAGCTTCGGTCACCGTGCGCGACAGCGCGTGCTCGAACACCTGGCCTTCGTGGAATTCCTCGAAATAGAGGCCGGCCATCTTGGGCTCCTGGGCGGAAGGGGCGGAAGGCGTGACCGCCCCCCGGGACGGTTCAGCGTTCCAGGCACATGGCGACGCCCATGCCGCCGCCAATGCAGAGGGTGGCAAGACCCTTCTTAGCGTCCCGCTTGCCCATCTCGTGTAGCAGGGTGATCAACACGCGCGCGCCGGAGGCGCCGATCGGGTGTCCGATCGCGATTGCGCCGCCGTTCACGTTGACCTTCGCCGTGTCCCAGCCGAGCTCCCTGTTGACCGCGATCGCCTGGGCGGCGAAGGCCTCGTTGGCCTCGATCAGGTCGAGGTCTTCGGGCTTCCAGCCGGCGCGGGCGAGCGCCTTGCGGGTGGCCGGGATCGGGCCGGTGCCCATCACCGCGGGATCGACGCCGGCGGTGGCAAAGGCGGCAATGCGGGCGAGCGGCTTTAGCCCCCGTCGGGCGGCTTCGGCGGCGGACATCAGCACCACGGTGGCGGCGCCATCGTTGATGCCGGAAGCGTTGCCGGCGGTCACCGTGCCGTCTTTGTTGAAGGCCGGTCGAAGCTTAGCCATGACCTCCATGGTCGAGTCATGGCGGATATATTCATCGTCGGCCACAACCGTATCGCCCTTGCGGCCCTTGATGGTGACGGCGACGATCTCGTCCTGGAAGCGGCCGGATTTCTGCGCCGCGCTGGCTTTTTGCTGGGAGGCGAGAGCGAAGGCGTCCTGGTCCTCGCGGGTGATCTGATGCGCGCGGGCGACGTTCTCGGCGGTGGTGCCCATGTGGTAGCCGTGGAAGGCGTCCCACAGTCCGTCCTTCAGCATCGTGTCGATGAACTCGACCGAGCCCATCTTGGTGCCGGCGCGGAGGTAGGCGGCATGGGCGGAGGTGCTCATGCTTTCCATCCCGCCGGCGGCGACGATGGCGCTTTCCCCGGTGCGGATCTGCTGCGCGGCGAGCGCCACGGCGCGCAGGCCGGAGCCGCAGACCTGGTTGATGCCGAAGGCGGTCTTAGCATCCGGCAGCCCGGCGGCGCGGGCGGCCTGGCGGGCGGGGTTCTGGCCTTCGCCGGCGGCGAGCACCTGGCCAAGGATAACCTCGTCGATATCGGCGGGGTCGAGGCCGGCGCGCGCGATCGCCGCCTGGATCGCGGTGGTCCCCAGTACATGGGCCGGCACGGTGGCGAAGGCGCCGTTGAAGCTGCCGACCGGCGTGCGGGCGGCGGAGACGATGACGACGTCGTCCATGGCGGGCTCTCCCCTGGTTGGGCGCGTTGGGCCGGTGGCCGGCGCCTTGGTGTGACCCGGGCAGGTTTACGCCGGATGCGGCGGTTGCGAAAGCAGCGGCCGGTGCGGCCGGGCTGCACGGGGCGGAGGTGGTTGCGGACCGCCGCCACTCCTATATTGCGCCCGACCACGTATTGGAGCGACGACCATGGCTGCTGCCGTGACCTCTGGCCCCTCGGGCGATACCTCGGCCGGGGCCGATCTGATCCCCGTGACGGTGCTGACTGGCTATCTGGGCGCCGGCAAGACTACCCTGCTCAACCGCATCCTGAGCGAGCAGCATGGCCGCAAGTATGCGGTCATTATCAACGAATTCGGGGAACTCGGGGTGGACAACGACCTCGTCGTCGATACCGATGAGGAAGTGTTCGAGATGAACAACGGCTGCGTCTGCTGCACCGTGCGCGGCGACCTGATCCGTATCGTCGGCGGGCTGATGAAGCGGCGCGACAAGTTCGACGGCATCATCATCGAGACCACCGGACTCGCCAACCCCGCACCGGTCGCGCAGACGTTTTTCATCGATGAAGGCGTGCGGGCCAGGACCCGGCTGGATGCGATCGTCACCGTGGTCGATGCCAAGCATGTCCTGGCGCGGCTGGACGACAGCCACGAGGCGGAAGACCAGATCGCCTTTGCCGACGTGATCGTATTGAACAAGACCGATCTGGTCACGCCGCAGGAGTTGGCGGACGTCGAAGGCCGGATCCGCAAGATCAACCGCTTCGCCGTGATCCATCGCACCGAACGCGCCGCGCTGCCGATCGCGCAGATTTTGAACCAGGGCGCCTTCGACCTCGCCCGGGTGCTGGAGCGCGAGCCGGACTTCCTGGAAGACGACGCGCATGAGCACAACGACGACGTGACGTCGGTGAGCTTCGAGGTGGAGCAGCCGATCGACCCGGAAAAATTCAACGCCTGGATCGGCGTCCTGCTGGCGGACAAGGGGCCGGACCTGCTGCGCACCAAGGGTATCCTGAGCTATCAAGGCGACGATCGGCGCTTCGCCTTCCAGGCCGTGCACATGATCGCCGATGGGGATTTCATCGGGCCGTGGAAAGTCGGCGAGCCGCGCCGGAGCCGGATCGTGTTCATCGGGCGCAACTTGAACCGTCCGCAATTGCGTCGCGGCTTCGAATCCTGCCAAGCGGGCCCGGTGAGCTGACGGTGAGCGAGCAGGCAACGGCCGGGTTCGCGGTCGAGACGCGAGGCAGCACTCAGGAACTCGGCGCATTCGTGGTGGCGGCACGGTTCGATCGGACCGGCCGAGAGCTGGCCTTCGGACTAGGAGACGGCACTTTGCGGCTGGTCGATCCGGCCGCGCCCGCCGGGGTGTGGCGCCCGGCGAACCTGCACGATGGCGCGGTGCTGGCTTTGGCGGCGCATCCCGTGGCGGGGTTCGTCTCCGGCGGCGATGACGGGCGGCTGGTGCATCTGGACGCGGACGGGTCGGCGCACGAATGGGCCGCGTTCGGCATGAAATGGGTCGAACAGGTCGCCTGCTTTCCCGGGGAGAAGGGGCTGATCGCCTGCGCCGTCGGCAAGACCGTGCATCTGTTCGACGCGGCGGGGCACAAGCTGAAGGAGTTGGTGCATCCGTCCTCGGTTACCGGCCTTGCCTTCGATGCCAAGGGCAAGCGGATCGCGGCGTCGCACTACAACGGCGCCAGCCTGTGGTTCGTGGCGGCGAAGACCGACAGCCCGAGGGTGCTGGAATGGAAGGGCAGCCACATCGGTCTCGCGCTGCATCCCGAGGGCGAGGCAGTGGTGACCGCTATGCAGGAGAATGCGCTACACGGCTGGGCGCTGCCCGACGGCAAGCACATGCGCATGAGCGGTTATCCCGGCAAGACGCGGGCGTTGTCGTTCAGCCGTACCGGCAAATGGCTGGCGACCAGCGGGGCGGATGCGATGGTCCTGTGGCCGTTCTTCGGCGGCGGGCCGATGGGCAAGGCGCCGATGGAACTGGCGGGCGGGGACGGCGTGATCTGCTCCGACGCGGCGTTCCATCCGCGCGAGGAGGTGGTGGCGGGCGGGTTCGCGGACGGGCTGGTGGTGCTGGCGGACGTGAATTCCTCCCGCATCCTGCCGATCGCGCCGCCGGGGCGGGGGCCGGTCTCGGCGCTGGCTTGGTCGCCCGCGGGGACGCACCTGGCGATCGGGACCGAGGGGGGGTTCGCGGCGGTGGTGGATTTGTCGAAGCGATAGGCGGGGTTGCCGCCGAAGGGGGCGTGGATGGACGTGATCACCAGGCATGGGCTTGCGATGCCCAAGCTGGGTCTGGGCACTTGGCCGATGACCGGGGCGACGTGCCAGGCGGCGGTGGAGAGCGCGTTGGCACTGGGCTACCGGCACGTCGATACCGCGCAGATGTACGCCAACGAGGCGGATGTTGGCGCCGGCATCGCAGCCTCCGGCGTGAAGCGGGGCGATCTGCATATCACCACCAAGGTATGGTGGCAGAACCTTGCGCCGGCGCGGATTGGGGCGGCGCTCGACGACAGCCTGCGGATGCTGCGGACCGACTATGTGGACCTCTTCATGGTTCATTGGCCCGCGCCGGGGATGGATTTGGCCGCGGTGCTGGCGAGCTTGCTCGCGCTGCGCGCGGCGGGCCGGACGCGGAGCATCGGGCTGGCTAATTTCCCAACTGCGTTGCTGGCCTAGGCCGTCGACGAGCAGCGGGCGCCGATTGCGTGTTGCCAGTTTGAATACCACGTCCTGCTGCGCCAGCCGGCGCTGCTGGCGTTTCTGCGCGCCCATGATCTTCCGATCGTGGCCTATTCGCCGCTGGCGAAGGGGGCGCTGGTCGATGTGCCGGCGTTGGTGGAGATCGGGCGCAAGCATGGCGCGACGGCCTCGCAGATCGGGTTGGCGTGGCTGCTGGAGCAGCCGGACGTGGCGGCCATTCCCAAATCCTCGCGCCCCGAGCGGATGCGGGAGAATCTGGCGGCGCTGGCGCTGCGGCTGGACGATGAGGATCGGGCGCGGATTGCAGCCCTGCCGAAAGACCGTCGGATTGCGAACCCACACTTTCATCCCGTGTGGGACGCAGCGGGCTGAGAACAGTGCGCGCTGGGCAGGTATGCGCGGTGCGAAAGGGGCTTGTCTTCGCGCGGGTGCAGCTGGCAGCTGTGCGGCGGGACAAGAAATAGCGCGCGATTTCATGAGGTTGCGGGGATTTTGATGACTGGCGACGGCGCTCTGTCACGGCGTTGACACCTCCATCTGCCGCGACTAGATAGCGGCCTCCCGACGCGGACCGCTTCTTGGTTCGGGTCGCGCTCTTTGAAATTTGCATAGGCTAGGAAGGGATACGTTGGCGGCGCCCTATGTGG
>JABBNW010000302.1 GCA_019352115.1 Pseudomonadota bacterium | reverse complement strand
ACCCAATGGTGGGTGAGACCGAACTCGCCTCACACACAGAAATTCTGACACTCCCACCGCTGGCGCGCGGCGTCCACCATGTGGCGCCATCTCGTTCTGAATACGTTGCAACTTCCGCTGGTCAATGCCGACCGGATGAGGCTGTCGATCCTGCCTGAACCGGGCTGGACGGCCACCTGGTCGCCTGGGCGATGCGCTCGCTTTTCCCGCCGATCCAGCCAGCAATTTTTTCCAAGACGCCACCGCCTCAACGTTGCAAACACGGCGTCCCGCCGCCCCAGTGAGGACCCGTCATGCAAGCCTCCCGCCTCGTCGCCCCCGGCCCCGCGCCCGACCGAGCCGACAAGCTCACCCTCTATGGCCGCCTGATCGGTCTTTGGGCGATGGACGCCACACTCCACGGCAATGACGGCACCACCCACCACGGAAGCGGAACGATCGACTTCTTCTGGGTGCTCGAAGGCCGGCCATCCAGGACATCTGGATCCTCCCCGGCGTGTTCCACGGCACGACCCTTCGCATCTACGACCCGGGAATCGACGCCTGGCACATCCTCTGGTGCGACCCGCTGCGCCAGTATTACGCCCGCCAGCTTGGCCGTCCGCGCGGCCCCGACATCGTGCAGGAAGGCACCAACGACGTCGGCGAAACCCTGCGCTGGAGCTTCACCGAAATGACTCCGGACCGCTTCCGCTGGCGCGGCGAACGCTCCCGCGACAACGGCGCGACCTGGGAACTGCAAGCCGATTTCCGCGCGCGCCGCCACACCGGACCGGGCGCAACCAATTCGACGAAGGTCTGACCCTCCGCAGGCCAGGCCACCTGGGCAAATCCCGACGGCAAATCGGAGCGCCGCCGCAAGAACGACCGCCTCGGGCGACCGCGCCTGCCGCGCGCACCGACGCAGACCTAAACGTCGAACCCAGCTCCGCGCCCCGCCCTCATCCCGCCGCCATCCGGCTGCGTGCCACCCAAAAGCTCGCCCGCCCTCGAACCGACAGCACCTCCCAAACCGCTTGACGCACCGCCGCATGACCCGGCTAATCCCTCCGATGGACGAACTCCTCCGTATCCAATCCCTCCGCACCGTCTTCCCCGGCGACGCAGGCCCCTTCGCCGCCGTCGACGGGGTTGATCTCACCCTGGAACGCGGCCGCACCCTCGGCATCGTCGGCGAATCCGGCTCCGGCAAATCCGTCCTCTCGCTCTCGATCATGCGTCTGGTGCCGCCGCCCGGGCGGATTGCCGGCGGGAGTATCCACTTCGCCGGCCAGGACCTCCTGACCCTGCCGGAGCCCGCCGTGCGCGCGCTCCGCGGCCGGCGCATCGCCATGATCTTCCAGGAGCCGATGACGAGCCTGAACCCCGCCCACACGGTGGGCGCGCAGATCGTCGAGGCCATCGCCGCGCATGAACGCGGTGTCCCTGCCCGCACCCTGCGCGCCCGTGCGGTCGCGGCCCTCGACCGGGTGCGCATCCCCGACCCCGACCGGCGGTTCGACGACTATCCGCACCAGCTCTCGGGCGGCCAGCGCCAGCGGGTGATGATCGCCATGGCGCTCGCCTGCAAGCCCGACCTGCTGATCGCCGACGAGCCCACCACCGCGCTCGATGTGACCGTGCAAGCCGAGATCCTTGCGCTGCTGCGCAGCCTGCAGGCGGAAACCGGGATGGCGTTGATGCTGATCAGCCACGACCTCGGCCTGGTCGCCGGCATGGCCGATACGGTAGCGGTGATGTACGCCGGCCAGGTGATCGAGCACGCCCCCGCGGCCGCCCTGTTCGCCGACGCGCAGCACCCCTACACGCTCGGCCTGATCGCCTCGGCCCCGCAGGCCGCCGCGCCGCGCGGCCGGCTGCTCGCCATCGAAGGCACCGTTCCCACCCCGGCCGACATGCCCGCCGGCTGCCGCTTCGAACCCCGCTGCGCGCTCGCTGAGCCCGCCTGCCGCGCCGCGCCCCCCGGCCTGCGCCCCTTCGGCCCCGACCATCAGGCCGCCTGCCGCCGCGCCCCGGTCGAAGCCCTCGTCGAAGCCCTCGTCGCATGAGCGCCCCCCTGCTGGAAGTCGAACACCTCTCGCGGGGCTTCACCGTCCGCCGCGGCCTGCTGGTCGCGCGCGCGGTCGGCCGGGTGAATGCGGTGGACGACGTCTCGTTCACCCTGGCCCGCGGCGAGACCCTTGGCATCGTGGGCGAATCCGGGAGCGGCAAATCGACCACCGCGCGCCTCGTGCTGCGCCTGCTCGACCCCTCGGCCGGGCGCATCCGCTTCGACGGCACCGACATCACAGCACTTACCGGCGCGCCCCTGCGCCATTTCCGCCGGCGCATGCAGATCGTGTTCCAGGACCCGTTCGCCTCGCTCGACCCGCGCCAGACGGTCGAGCAGATCGTCGGCGAGCCCCTTCTGCTGCACCGTCCCGGCAGCGCCGCCGCCCGCCGCGAACGGGTGGGCGAGCTGCTGTCCCTGGTCGGGCTGTCGGCGGCGCAGGCGCGGCGCTACCCACACGAATTCTCCGGCGGCCAGCGCCAGCGCATCGGGATCGCCCGCGCACTGGCCGCCGAGCCGGAACTGATCGTCTGCGACGAACCGGTCTCCGCGCTCGACGTGTCGATCCAGGCGCAGGTGCTGAACCTCCTGCGCGACCTGCAGGACCGGCTGGGGATCGCGTATCTGTTCATCACCCACGACCTCGCGGTGGTGCGCCACGTCGCGCACCGGGTGGCGGTGATGCGCCAGGGCCGGATCGTGGAACTGGCGGAGACCGCGGCACTGTTCGCCCGCCCAGCGGATCCGTACACGCAGGGCCTGGTGGCGGCGATGCCGGAAGTGCACCCGGCACCCACGATCGGGCGGCGGCTGGCGGTGATTGCCGGATCGGGGCTCGGCGCGCCGGCACGCTGACGCCCGCGCCGGCCGGGTCGGCCCGCCGTCATGGCGGCAAATCCGTGCCGACCGATCGGGGGGGACGACCGCACTCCGCCTCTCTCCGCCCTCCGGTGCGGCGAGCCCGCCTTCCGCTGGCTGACTGGCCGTAACGGTTGGCGCGGCCCTGCGCGACCCGCCGGCCGCCATCATCTGGGCCGCCATCATCAGGATGGATGATGCCTGCGGAAGAAACATCGGATACGATCCGCCGTGTCGCCGCCGGAAAGGGCATTGCCATGCCGGGCCCGCGCCTCACGCACACGCTCGTTGCCGCCGCGATCGGCAGCCTCTACGAGGCTGCCGCGAGGTCCGACCGGTGGCCGGACGCGCTCGACGCGCTGGCACGGGCATTCGCCTCCACCGCGGCCCATTTCTTCCTCTGGGACCGCAGCGCCGATCGCGCCACCTTGTCGCTGCCCTCGCATGCCTATCAGGGTCAGGAGGATTTCCACCGCCGTTATGGCCGGATCGACCCGCGCCGCCAGATGCTGATGCGCCGGCCGCCCGGGTTCCTGCTGCTCTGCCACGAGCATTTCTCGCCCGACTTCGTCCGTGACAGTGAATTCTACAACGACTTCTCCCTTCCCCTCGGCCGCCGCTGGCTGATGACGACCATCCTCTGGGAAGACGCCGCCGCCGCCGCGATTTTCGCCGTGTTCCGCGCACCCGGCCAATCTCCTTACACGGAGGCGGATCGCAGGCTGTTGCTCCGGCTTCTCCCTGATCTTCGCCGCGCTTTCCGCCTCGGCCAGCGCCTGCGCAGGGCAACCGCGGAAGCCGCGCTCGGCCGCGCCGTGCTCGACGCCCTTCCGCAAGCGGTGCTCGCCACCGACGCCGCCGGGCATATTGCGCATGCCAACGCGCCCGCCGAGGCGTTGTTGCGCACCGGGACCACCCTGGGCCACCGGGCCGGCACGATCGCCGCCGTCACCCCGGCCGAAACCGCCGCGCTGCACGTCGCATTGCGCCGCGCCGTCGAGGCCACGGCGGACGACCCACATAGTCCCGCCGCCAGCCTCGTGTTGCACGATGCGACGGGTACCCGCCTCGCGCTGAGCATTGTCCCGCTTGCCTGCGCTGCGTGGAATGCCGGCGCGCCCGGGCGGCTGGCGCTCATCACCGCCACCCCGCTCGATCCGCCCCGCCCCGATCCGGCACCGCTGCGCATGGCGTTCGGCTTCACCGGGGCGGAAGCCGAACTCGCCGCAGCGCTCGCCGGTGGCCGCCGCCTCGATGCAGTCGCTGCCGACCGCGGCGTGCGCATGCCCACGGTGCGCAGCCAGTTGCGCGCGATCTTCGATAAGACCGGCACGTCCCGCCAAGCCGAGCTGGTGCGCCTGCTCGCCCGCCTGCCGCACCCCACGCCGCAACCGACGCCGCATCCCCAGGGAGAACCACGATGACCCCCGCCAGCGCCACCGCCGATCGCGAAATCCGTGCCCTCATCCCCGCCTGGCTCGACGCCGTGCGTCGCAAGGACAGCGCGGCCATCGCCGAATTCTACACGCCGGACGGCCGCTTCATGGTGCCGAACGCCCCGATCGCCGAGGGCCACGCCGCCGTCGCCGCGCTATGGGACCACCTGCTGGCGCTGCCGAATGCGGCATTGCGGTTCGGTCCCACCCATATCGAGGCCGACGGCGATCTGGCGTTCGAGATCGGCACCTACACGCTCGGCTTCGATCGTCCCGGCGCGGCGCGGGTCGAGGACCGCGGCAAATACGTGGTCGTCTGGAAGCGTCGCGACGGCACCTGGAAGGCCGCCGCCGACATCCTGAACAGCGACCTGCCGCCCGGATAGCCCATCCTTC
>JABBNW010000301.1 GCA_019352115.1 Pseudomonadota bacterium | reverse complement strand
AGGTCCCCGGAAAGGAGGCGGCGGAGACAGGCATGACCTCGAGAATGCTGTATTACTAATACCCCAACATTATACATGACACGTCGACGACGCCACATGAGGAGAAATGCGGCCCTTACCGAGCGTTTATGTCATGTATAATGCTGGGGTATTAGTAAGCGCCGCAGTGAGGGGGGATATCCCATGACCGAAAGCCTTCGCGAGACGTCTCGCGCCCGGCTTGCCGGGAGCGGAGAGCGTGTGCACGGGAGGCAACAGCGGGCCGAAGGGGCGTGCGCGCACCAGGTGCTCGGCGTGCACAATTACCAGCGCGTGCGCGACGCCATCCGTTCCGACATCGCGCACGGCGTTCTGCCGCCGGACGCCCGGCTGAAAATCGGCGATCTCACGGTCCGCTATGGGCTGAGCCCAGCGCCGATCCGCGAGGCCTTGAGCCAGCTCGCTGCGGAAGGCTGGGTCGTCATCCACCCGAACCGCGGCGCGCGCGTGCGCGATATCAACGAAGCCTTTCTCCGCGAACTGAACGAGATCCGGATCGTACTCGAGTCGTACACCGTCGGCCTCTGCGCCGCGGTCGCGACGCCGGCGCAGGTTGATGGTCTGGACCGGATCGAGGACGAACACGAAAATTGCCTCGCCGACGTCGGCCGGAAGAAGGGGAAGGATGTCCCGGTTCTGGTCCGGATCAATGCCCGCCTGCACGAGGCCATTCACGCCATCCGCCCGAATCACGAGGCGATGATGCTCTTCGAGCGGCAGAGCAAATTCTTCAACGCCATGCGGACGGTGTGGGGCTAGGGCGATTACCGGCCGCACCAGATCGCACAGGAGCACCGGGCCCTGCTTGCTGCATTTCGCCGCAACGACGGCGCCGAGGCCGAGCGGATCTCCCGTTTGCACATCGGCAATGCCATGGAAGACCTGCTTCTCATGTGGCCCGAGCGATCGCGGCAAAAGCGGGTCGCTCATGCGCCGGGCGACGCTCCCGAAACGGCGGCGCTCGTCGGAAGCGCGACCTGACGCGGATCGCGCGCTGCTTCCGCGGGCGGTGCGGGCGCCCTCTGCCGGCCCGCCTTGTGCCCGCGCCGCCGCGGATCCCGCGCGCCCGTCCTTGCCCTTGCCCGGGACCCGTGGCACGGCTGGGCGCAAATTCACGCCGTCCCGGAAGGATCCTGCGATGACCCAACTCCGCAACCCCGCCCGCGACGCCCTCGACGCCGGCCGCCTTTCCCTCGGCTTCACCGTGCGGATGGTGCGCAGCGTCGAGATCGCGCCCGCCATGGCCGCCTGCGGCTACGACTGGCTGTTCCTCGATCTGGAGCACGGCACCATGTCGCTCGATGCCGCCGCCCAGATCTCGGTCGCCGCCCTGTCCGCCGGCATCGCGCCGATCGTGCGGGTGCCGAGCGGGGAATATTCCATGGCGACCCGGATGCTCGACAGCGGCGCGCTCGGCATCGTCGTCCCGCATGTCGATACCGCCGACGAAGCCCGCGACGTGGTGGACAAGCTCAAATACCCGCCGATCGGCCATCGCTCCATGGGCGGCATCGGCCCGCACTACGGGCTGAGCACGCTCGCGGTGGGTGACGCCGCGGTGGCGCTGAACGCGGCCAACCTCACGGTCGTGATGCTGGAGACCCCGCGCGCGATCGACAACGCCGAGGCGATCGCCGCGGTACCCGGGATCGACGTGCTGCTGATCGGCTCTAACGACCTCTGCGCCGAGATGGGCATCCCCGGCCAGTTCACCCATGCGCGCCTGGAAGACGCCTATCGCCGCACCGTCGCCGCCTGCCGCAAGCACGGCAAGCACCCCGGCATGGGCGGCATCTACAACGAGACGATCATGGCGACCTACATCGATCTCGGCGCGCGCTTCCTGCTGTCGGGTCAGGACGGTTCCTTCATGAACGCCGGGGCCGGCGCGCGCGCACGCGCCCTGCGCGGGATGCACGACGCCTGAGAGTTTGTGAAAGAATGCCCGCCAGCCGCCGAAATTGCCCGAAAAGGCGAGCATTTCAACGGGCGTTCTTTCACAAGTTCGATTGCTTTTCACGCTCTGAGCCGGCCGACCACCCAGGCCGCAAAAGGGGCGCGGCCCGCCCCGGCCGCCTCGGCCACTGTCATGAAACCTTCATCGAATTGCAATCGAGGCGTCGCCCCGCCACTTTAGAAGCGGGTCGGTCACGGAACGCGGCACCTCGGGGCACGTGTCGCTCCGGCGGCGGGCAAACGGCGCGTCGGACCGCAGACACGGTGCGCCGTCCGGAAACGGCAAAGAGGACCGGATGAACGTGGACAGCGGAATGGAACGGCCGGGCGTCGCGGTGGGCAGGCTGTCGGAGCAGGCAGCGCTGGCCGGGCCGCGCATCAGCATCCGCAACCTGAATTTCTTCTACGGTACCACCCAGGCCCTGAAAGGCATCGCGCTCGACCTGCCGGACCGCCAGGTCACCGGCATGATCGGCCCCTCCGGCTGCGGCAAATCCACCCTGCTGCGGGTGCTGAACCGGATGTACGACCTCTACCCCGGCCAGCGCGCCGCCGGGGAGGTGATGATGGACGGGCAGAACATCATCAGCCCCGATGTGGACGTGATCGCGCTGCGCGCCCGCATCGGGATGGTGTTCCAGAAGCCGACCCCGTTCCCGATGTCGATCCACGAGAACATCGCCTTCGGCGTCCGCCTGCACGAGAAGCTGTCGAAGGCGCGGATGGACGAGCGGGTCGAGCAGGCGCTGTCGCGCGCCGCCCTGTGGGACGAGGTGAAGGACCGGCTCGGTGCCTCGGCCCTCGGCCTTTCCGGCGGCCAGCAGCAGCGGCTGGTCATCGCGCGCACGATCGCGATCCGCCCCGAGGTGATCCTGTTCGACGAACCGACCAGCGCCCTCGATCCGATCAGCACCATGAAGATCGAGGAACTGATCGACGAGTTGAAAAGCGAGTTCACCATCGCGCTGGTGACGCACAACATGCAGCAGGCGGCCCGGATCGCCGACCAGGTGGCGTTCTTCTACCTGGGCGAACTGGTGGAAGCCTCCACCGCGGCGCAGATGTTCACCGCCCCGCGCGAGAAGCGCACGCAGGACTACATCACCGGCCGGTTCGGTTGAGGCCCCGCGCCATGACAGCCCGCCGCAACCCGGTTCGTCCGGCCCCGTCCTGTCCGGGCGGACGCCCCCCCCACCGTACCCGGCATTAGGCGCGGAGAGCACCGATGGCATCCGAACCGCAGCACCTGCTTCGCAGTTTTGACCAGGAACTGGCCCGCCTGCGCGACCTCATCAGCGAAATGGGCGGCATCGTCGAGAGCCAGGTGGCCGGCGCCGCGCGCGCCATCCTGGACCGCGACACCGCTGCCGCCGCGCAGGTGATGGAAGAAGACAAGCGGGTCGACGCACTGGAACAGGAAGTGGAGCAGTTCGTCATCCGCACCCTCGCCCTGCGTCAGCCGATGGCCGGCGACCTGCGCCAGGTGGTCGCGGCGCTGAAAATCACCGGCGATCTGGAACGGATCGGCGATTATGCCGCCAACGTCGCCAAGCGCTCCGTCGTCCTGGCGCAGTTCCAGCTTCCCTACAGCCTCGCCGGCCTCGGCCACATGGCCCGCCTGGTGCAGGAGAACCTCAAGTCCATCATCGATGCGGTGGGCGAGGCGGACGCGGAGAAAGCCGTGCGGGTGTGGCGCTCGGACCTCGCGATCGACGACATCTACAACGGGCTGTTCCGCGAGCTGATCACCTACATGATGGAAGACCCGCGCAACATCACGCCCTGCACGCATCTGCTGTTCATCGCCAAGAACCTGGAACGCATCGGCGACCACGCCACCAACATCGCCGAAACCCTGCACTACGTGGTGACCGGCGCGCCCCTGACCGAGGCGCGGCCGAAAGGCGACACCTCCGCCTACGCCGTGGTCCGCCCGAGCGAATGAAGGATAACAGCTCCATGCTGGACATGACCGCGACCCGGCCGCTGGTGCTGGTGGTGGAAGACGAGGCGGCACTCGCCACCATGCTGCGCTACAATCTGGAAAAACAGGGCTTTCGGGTGGAGGAAGCGGCCGACGGCCAGGAAGCGCTCACCCGCATCGCCGAAACCCAGCCCGACCTCGTGCTGCTCGACTGGATGCTGCCGGCCCTGTCGGGGCTGGAAGTCTGCCGCCAGATCCGCCGCCGCCCGGCGACGCGTGACCTGCCGGTCATCATGGTGACCGCACGCACCGAGGACCAGGACGCGGTGCGCGGCCTCAATACCGGCGCCGACGACTATATCACCAAACCCTTCAATACCGAGGCTCTGGTCGCGCGCATGCGCGCCCTGCTCCGCCGCTCCGGCGCCCTGCCGACCAAAAGCGCACTCGCCTTCCACGACATCACGATGGACCTCGCCACCCATCGGGTCACCCGCAACGCTCGCGCCCTGCACCTCGGACCGACCGAGTTCCGCCTGCTGGAATTCTTCCTCCAGCACCCGCGTCGCGTGTTCTCGCGCGAAGAACTGCTGGACGCCGTCTGGGGCAAAGACATCCACGTCGAACCCCGCACGGTCGACGTCCACATCCGCCGCCTGCGCAAAGCCATCAACGGCCCCGACGAACTCGACCTGGTCCGCACCGTCCGTGCCGCCGGCTACGCGATCGACACCGAAGCCGTCTGACCGCCAACCGCGCGGCGTGTAAGGAAAAAGGCCAGGGGCGCTGCCCCTGGACCCCGCCAGGGAACTCGTCCCCTGGAC
>JABBNW010000300.1 GCA_019352115.1 Pseudomonadota bacterium | reverse complement strand
CCATGGTGCATCCAGTGCGCCCAGGCCGGGCCGCCATGCGGGCCGGGGGGCGGCGGGCCGCCGGGGCCGCCGGGTGGCGGCGGGGGCGGCGCGGCATGCGCCACCAGCGCGCCCCCGGCCGAGCCGCCGGCAATCGCGAGGGCAGCGGCCGCTGCCAGGACTGTCATTCTCCGCATGATCTTTTCTCCATTTTGCACCGCGGGTCTGCAGCGGCAGGGCGGGAGATGGGGGGGCGAGCGGACCGCTGCCGCTCGGGCAGGCGACGAAGTGAAACCGAATGCAACACGCACCTGCCGCACGGCCTGCGGTTCACCTATCATCACGGTATGGAGACCGATCCGCATATCCTGGTCGTGGACGACGACCGCGAAATCCGCGACCTGCTCGCCCGCTTCCTGGAACGCCACCAGGTGCGCGTCACCGCCGTGCGCGACGCGCGCGAGGCTCGCCGTGCGTGGCCGAACGGGCATTATCACCTGGTCGTGCTGGACCTGATGCTGCCGGGGGAAAGCGGGCTCGACCTCGCGCGCTTCCTGCGCACGCAGTCGAATGTCCCGATCGTGATGCTGACCGCGATGGGCGAGGAGACCGACCGGATCATCGGGCTCGAACTCGGGGCCGACGACTATCTCGCCAAGCCGTTCAACCCGCGCGAATTGCTGGCCCGCATCCGTGCCGTGCTGCGCCGGGCCGGCGATGCGGGCGGGCCGCACACCGAGACCGCGAGCCGCAGCCTGCGCTTCGCGGGCTGGACCCTGGAACCGGCGCGGCGGCGGCTGCTCAATCCCGAAGGGGCGGAGGTCGCGCTCACCGGCGGCGAATACGACCTGCTGCTGGCCTTGGTGGAGCGGGCGAACCGGGTACTGACCCGCGACATGCTGCTCGACCTGCTGCGCGGGCGCCAGGCGGGGCCGTTCGATCGCGCGATCGACGTCGCCGTCAGCCGGCTGCGGCGCAAGCTGGAGGACGGCGGGCAGAACGCTCAACTCATCAAGACCGTGCGCGGCGGCGGCTACGTCCTGGCGGCGACCGTCGAGCGGGTGTGATCGCGGCGCCTTGCCAGCCGGCGCACCGGTTTGGCATCCTGCGGCCCGGGGATGGAGTCCCCCCTCAACCGCCCCCGACCGGGCTGATGACTCCTACCAGACCCCGCAGCGGCCGGCGCGATGCCGGCCCCGGGCCAGGCAGGAGCGCGGCGGATGCTGAACTACGCATTGATCGGGTTGGGCGGAGCCTTGGGCAGCATGGCGCGCGCCTGGGTCGCGATCGCCATGGCCCGGGCCACGGGACCTGCGTTCCCGTGGGGCACGATCCTGATAAATATCACCGGCTCGTTCCTGATCGGCTTTGTCGGCAGCCTGACGGCGACCGACGGGCGGCTGTCCGGGCTCGTCGAGCTGCGCACCTTCCTCATGATCGGATTCTGCGGCGGCTACACGACGTTCTCCTCGTTCAGCCTGCAAACCCTGGACCTGATGCGCGACGGGCGCGGCGGCCAGGCGCTCGGCAACGTGGCGCTGTCGGTGCTGCTGTGCCTCGGCTCGGTCGCGGTCGGGCATGTCGTCGGCGTGGGGCTGCGGCCGGGACGGGAGACGGCGATGGCGCTGCCGGCGGAGGGCGCGCCCGGCGTGCTCGCCGTGCTGGACCGGCCGGATACGGCGGCGACGGTGCTGGATGCGGCGGCGCGCTGGCAAGCTCTGCAAGGCGGCGGCGGGTTGCGCGCGCTGGCGATCCACGCCGCGCCCGCCACCTCCTTCCTGCCGAGCGAGGAAGTCATGACCGACGAACGCGCCGCCGAGTTGGCCGCCGCGCGGCGCCAGCATATCGGTGCCCTGCGCGCCGCGTTCGACGCCTGGGTCCGCGCCCGGCCGACCCAGCCCGCGGTCGCCTGGTCGGAGGTCGAGGGCCATCCGGCCCAAGCGATCGCGGCGCACGGGCGGGATGGTTCGGCGATCGTCATCGCGCATGCGCGCCCGCACGACCCGCCGGTCGGGTCCGAAGCGCTGCACGCGGCGCTGTTCGACACCGCAACCCCGGTGCTGGTGCTGGGGGCGCCGGCGCCCGCGTTCGGCCGGCGGATCGCCATTGCCTGGCGCGACGGCGATACGCGCGCCGATGCGGCGGTGCAGGCCGCGCTGCCGCTGCTGCGCCAGGCCGCGCATGTCGCCGTGCTCGTCGCCGGCGATGGGCCGCGCACCCTGCCGCCGAGCCTGCAAGCCGCGCATGTGGCCACGGAGGCCGTCGCCCTGCCGGCCGGCGACGAGCCGATCGGCGCGACCCTGCTCGCCGCCGCCGAGGCGCAGGGCGCCGATCTGCTGGTGATGGGCGCCTTCGCCCACGGCGCCTGGCGGGAGGCCATGCTGGGCGGCGTCACCCGCCACGTGCTCGCCCACGCGCAGCTGCCGGTGCTGCTGCGGCATTGAGGGACGGCCCCCGGGGCGGTTGACCGCGCGATTGACCGGTCCGCGGCGTCTGGGCAGAGGTGAGGCGCGACACCCGGAGGGATAGCCATGTCGGACGCACTGACCACGCTTGAGATCGGCGAGGATTACCCGGAGCTGCGCGAGTCCGTGCGCCGCATCTGCGCCGGCTATCCGGGCCCCTACTGGCAGAAGCTGGAGGAGACGGACGGCTATCCGACCGCATTCGTGGACGAGCTGACGGCCGCCGGCTTCCTCGGCGCCCTGATCCCGGAGGAATACGGCGGCTCCGGCCTGCCCTTGCGCGCCGCGGCGGTGATCCTGGAGGAGATCAATGCCTCGGGCTGCGTCGCCTCCCAGGGCCACGCGCAGATGTACATCATGGGGACGTTGTTGCGGCACGGCAGCGAGGAACAGAAGCGCCGCTACCTGCCGGAGATCGCCGCCGGGCGGCTGCGGCTGCAAGCCTTCGGGGTGACCGAGCCCACCAGCGGATCGGACACCACGAAGCTGAAGACCCGCGCCGTGCGCGACGGCGATCATTACGTCGTGACCGGGCAGAAAGTCTGGACGTCCCGCGCCTTGCATTCGGACATGATGCTGCTGCTGGCGCGCACCACGCCGGCCGACCAGGTGGCGAAGCGGACCGAGGGCTTGTCGGTATTCCTGGTCGATCTGCGCGAACACCGCGGCCAGGGGCTCGAGATCCGCCCGATCAAGGCCATGATCAACCACAACACCACCGAGGTGTTCTTCGACAACCTGCGGGTACCTGCGGAAAACCTGATCGGCGAGGAAGGCCGCGGCTTCCGCTACATCCTGGACGGGATGAACGCCGAGCGCATCCTGGTCGCCACCGAGGCGCTGGGCGACGGCCGCTGGTTCATTCGCAAGGCGACGCAATACGCCAACGACCGGGTGGTGTTCGGCCGCCCGATCGGCGCCAACCAGGGCGTGCAGTTCCCGATCGCGCGCGCCTGGGCCGAGCTGGAAGCCGCCGACATGGTCTGCCGCCGCGCCGCCGCTTTGTTCGATGCGGGGCGGGACTGCGGAGCGGATGCGAACATCGCCAAGCTGCTGGCGTCCGAGGCCGCATGGCACGCCGGCGAGGCGGCGATGCAGACGTTCGGCGGGTTTTCCTATGCGAAGGAATACGAGATCGAGCGCAAGTGGCGGGAAACGCGACTGTATCAGATCGCGCCGATCTCGACGAACCTGGTGCTGGCGTATGTGGGCCAGCACGTGCTGGGGATGCCGCGATCGTATTGAGCTTGCCCGGCGGTTAGAGCTTACCCGACGGTCGGGGGCGCGCCGGGCCGGAAGCCTGTTTTGATCGTGTATTTTAACCAGGGCGTCGCTACGCTCGCCTCCGGGTCGGCCGAGGCCCCGGGATGCGCCCACGGGCACGCCCCTGGTCCCGCCGCGGCGGGTCCTTCCGCGTTCGGAACCCGAACGCGCGCGAAGGCGCGGAGCGCCGCGAGCGGCCGGCCGCGTTCGGGAGGGCCTGGCCATGTTCTACGCCGCGAGCCTTTTGCCGGCCTTGCTGATGTGGGAATACGCGGCGATCAAGGTCAATTTCCGGCTCGACCGGGCGGCGCGGAGACGGCTGTTCCGGGTCGGCATGGTGGTGGCGCTTGCCGCCATACTGCTGGAAATGCCGATCGCGCCGCTGGTCGCCCGGCTGCACCTCGGACCGCTCGGCGGGATCGCCGTGAAAACCGTCCTGGTCGCGCTGATCGAGGAGGGGATCGATTACACCGGCCTCGTCTTTCTCGCCGACCGAAGGCAGATGGCGGACATCGGCCCCGCCGCGGCGATTCCGCTCGCAACCGGGGTCGCTCTCGGCTTCGCGGTGCTCGAGAATATCCTGTACCTGCTGAGCGCCGCGGCGCACGGGACGGAACTGGCGGTCGCCGTCATGCGCGCCTTCACCGCGATCCCGGGGCACGCGCTGGATGGCATGGCGATGGGGGCTTTCTATTGCCTGGCGTGGCAGTCCCGTCGCGGGGTCGACACGCGCGCGCTGGTGGGGGCCCTGCTGGTGCCTGTCGCGATGCACGCGGCCTATGATTTCACCGCGTTTGCCAATGCGCTGCCCGGACATCCACGCTGGGCGGCGTATGGTTTCCCGTTCCTGCTCCTGGGGGAAGGGCTGCTGACGGCCGCACTGGTCGCCCGTGCCCAGCAGAGCCCGGCCGCGATGCATGGTCGGGTGAGCGCGTCGGATCTGTCGGGGCGCCGCGCGATCACCATGGGACTGATCTTTCTCCTGCTCGGCAACGCGCTGATCTATCTCGCCATTCGCAGCTCCTATACGGCGCAGATCACCGCGATCGCGGCTGTGCCGATGGTGCTGGGCGTCGATCTCGGGCTGACCGGGTTGCGACGGCAGA
>JABBNW010000299.1 GCA_019352115.1 Pseudomonadota bacterium | reverse complement strand
CGCTGGCGTTGGCGCTGACGAGATTCTCCGTCGCCTGGGCGATGTCGGGCCGGCGCGTCAGAAGCTGCGAGGGCAGACCGGGGCGGATCACCGGCACCCGCAGATCGTCGAGCGAGCCGCCATGGACGGTCAGGTATTCGGGCGCCTGTCCGGTCAGGATGCCGAGCGCGATCACCTCCTGGCGGTAAAGGGAGGTGTAGTTGGGGATCGTCGCCGCCTCGGCCGCGACCAGCGCGGCCTGCTGCGCGACCGTCGGCGCATCGGCAACCCCGGCACGGAACTCGCCCTGCAACTGCGCGAGCAGGCCGCGCGCGGCGGTTAGATTCCGCCGCGCGGTGCGCAACTGGTCGGCGTAGGCGAGCGCCTGGAAATAGGTGGTCGCGACCGCGGCTTCCTCGGTCAACGCCACCGTCGCGGCGTTGAAGCGGGCGGACGCGGCGTTGGCCTCCGCCGCTTCCAGCGCGTCGCGGTTCTTGCCCCAGAAATCGATCTCGTAGGAGGCGTTGAAGCTGGCGGCGTAGCTATGCGTATCGACGCTGCCGCCGCCGCCGCCCGAGCGCCCGCCGGACGAAGACCCGCCGGAGGCGGCGGAGCCGTACTGGGAGTAGGTGCCGCTGCCGGAGGCGCTGATGGTGGGGAACAGCGGTGCGCCGGCGCCGAGCACCTCGGCATTGGCGATCTCCAACTGGGCCACCGCCTCGCGAACCGAGAAATTATGGGTCCTGGCCGCTTCGACCAGGCCGCTGAGTTCGGGCGAGCCGAACGCCCGCCACCAGCCGGGTTGCGGCCAGGCCGGCGGCGCGTTCGCCGGGGAGGCGGCGGCAAAGCGGGGCGGCACGGCCAGGGTGGGCGAGCGGAACGCGGGCCCCACCTGGCAGCCGCCCAGCAACCCGGCCGCGAGCATGGCGGCGATCCGCCCGAATCTCCATCCCGTCACGCGCAAACACCCCGCTGCCGCCATGGTCTTCCTCGTCCCGGTCCGGCGTCAGTGCCGAACGCCGAGGCCGATCCGGGCGGCGCCGAAGCCGCGCAGGGCGCCGGGGCCTACCACATCCGGACCCCGGGACATACCGGATCGGCCCTCGGCCGCCGGTGGGGCTGCCAATGGGGCTGCCAATGGGGCTGCCAATGGGGCTGGCGGTGGGGCAGCGCGAAGGGGACAGGTGCGGTGTGTCATGGCGCCCATATTGGCAGGGATTGTAACCGCGATGTTGCGGCCGTTCGCGCCGCGGCGGAGACTGCCATGCGGGCCGGATATGGCATCCAGGGCACCGCACGCGCACGGGAGGGACCGATGCAGGAAGGCGCACGCGGCATGCGGCTGGCGATTGCGGGCTACGACCGGGTGATGGAGGGGGCGGACATGCGCGCCTCCATCCTGACCCTCGCCGAGGGCGAATGCGTACCCTGGCACTACCACTCGACCATCACCGACAGCTTCGTCTGCCTCGACGGACCGATGGAGGTCGAGACCCGCGCCCCGCGCGCGGTGCACCGTCTCGGCCCGGGGGAGCGGTGCGAGGTCGCGCCGAAGACCGCGCACACCGTGCGTGGCGTTGCCGGCGGAAAGTGCCGGTTCCTGCTGCTGCAAGGTGTCGGGGTGTACGACAACGTCGCGGTCGGGTAGGCTGGGCGGCCCGGGCGGATCGATTGATCTGCGTCAACGACCCGCCTATCCGGCAAGGCATACTGCCGTCGCGACACGAAAGGAGCCTGCCGATGAACGCCGGTGACATCATGACCCGCTCGCTCCTTGCGGTGCGCGAAGAAGCGCCGCTGGAACAGGCGGTCCGCCTCATGATCGACAACCGCATCAGCGGCCTGCCGGTGCTGGACGCAACCGGCCGCGCCGTCGGCATCCTGACCGAAGGCGACCTGCTGCGCCGGGTCGAAACCGGCACCGAGGGCAAGCGCCCCGGCTGGCTGGAAATGATCTTCGCTCCCGGACGGCTCGCCGACGACTACATCCGCACCCACGGCCGCCGGGTCTCGGAAGTCATGACCCCGGAGGTGCTGACGGTGGACGCGGCCACCCCGCTCGATGAGGTCGCGCATACCATGCGGACCAAGCGGGTGAAGCGCCTGCCGGTGACCCGCGCCGGCCTCGTGGTCGGGATCGTGAGCCGCGCCGACCTGGTGCGCGTGCTCGCCGACAAGCTGGCGGCGGCGACCGAGACCGCGGACGACGCCACCATCCGCGCCGCCATCCTGGCCGAACTCAAGCGTCAGAGCTGGGTGCCGCTGCGCTCCATCACCCTGTCGGTGACCGACGGGGCGGTCGGGATCGACGGCGTGGTGTTCGACGAACGCCAGCGCCAGGCGATCGGCGTGGCGGCGGAGAACGCGGCCGGGGCGAAGTCGGTGGACAACCGGCTGATCGTGGTCGAACCCAACACCGGCATCGTGATGGTCGATCCGCTCGCGGAGGCCGAGCAGGCCGCCGCCACCCCCGGGGCGCACCCGGCTCGCTGAAGGCAGGCGTCTCCCCGGGTTCCCCGCCCCCTGATCCCGGAAAGGCACCCCGCATGGCACGCGACGCGATCCTGGCGCTCAACGCCGGCTCCTCCTCGGTCAAATTCGCGCTCTTCGGTGGCGACGGGCTGGAACCCGCCGCGCACGGGGAGGTGGAGGGAATCGATGCGGCGGCGCATTTCCTGGCCCGCGCGCCGGACGGCACCAGCCTCGCGGACCGACGCTTCCCCGCGGGCACGCGCTTCGCGGCGGTGCTGGACGCGCTGCTCGGCTTCGTCGCCGACCACCTGGGCGGCGATCGGCTGGGCGCGGTCGGCCACCGGGTCGTGCACGGGGGCACGATTTTCGACCGGCCGGTGCGTGTCACGGACGCGGTGCTGGACGCACTCGACGCGCTGACCCCGCTGGCGCCGCTGCACCAGCCGCACAACCTGGCGCCGATCCGCGCCATCGCCGCCAGCCGGCCGGAGCTGCCGCAGGTCGCCTGTTTCGACACCGCCTTCCACCACGGCATGCCGGTGCTCGCGACAAGCTTCGCTCTGCCGCGCGACCTGACGGAGGCGGGCATCCGCCGCTACGGGTTCCACGGCCTGTCCTATGAATTCATCGCCCGGCGGCTGCGCGACCTGGCGCCGAAGCTGGCGGCCGGGCGGGTCATCGCGGCGCATCTCGGCAACGGCGCCAGCCTGTGCGCGATGGCGGCCGGGCGCAGCGTCGATACCACCATGGGGTTCACCGCGCTGGATGGGCTGATGATGGGGACCCGGTCGGGCAGCCTCGATCCCGGCGCGGTGCTGCATCTGATCACCCAGCGCGGCATGACGGCGGCGGCGGTGGAGGATTTGTTGTACCATCGCTCCGGCCTGCTCGGCGTGTCCGGCATTTCGAACGACGTTCGGACCTTGCTCGCCAGCGCCGATCCGCATGCGGCGGAGGCGATCGATCTGTTCGTGTTCCGGATCGCGCGCGAAACGGGGGCGTTGGCGGCGGTGCTCGGCGGCCTCGATGGGTTCGTGTTCACCGCCGGCATCGGCGAGCACGCCGCCGCAGTGCGGGAAGCGGTGTGCGACCGGCTGGGCTGGCTCGGCGCCCGGCTCGACCGGGCGGCGAACGCGCGTGGGGCGGGGCTTATCAGCACGCCGGACTCGCGGCTCGCGCTCTGGGTGATCCCGACCGACGAGGAAGCGATGATCGCGCGCCACACGCAGGAGATTTTGCGCGGCTGAGAGCGTCTGCCCGCCGGCTGCCCTGCGCGGAGCTGGCGGTCCCCTGCGCCGCGACAAGGCGAAGCCGTTCGTCGAACCGGGGCCCGCGCCGCTCGGGGCGCGCCTCCTGGTCGACATCGACGACGTCGGCGCCCGGGGAATGTTCCTTGGGGGGCGTTCCTGGCATCGGACGCGGCGCGCCACCTCACCCGGACGAACGTGCCGGTGGATGGCCGGCAGCACCGGCTGGCCTGATCCAGGGCCGGATGACGCCCTCCCGGAGCGCGCGGCCATCATAAGCCGGTGAGCGGGGCCCCGACATCCGGCCATCGTCTCCGCGCTACCTTGGTTCTGTCGGCCGCCCCGATTACCTCCCGAACGCAGCCTTCCGGCCGGCAGGCGCGGGCCGGTTACCCCCTCGCGCACAAACGGAGGCGACGATGGTCGAACAAAGGCCGCAAGAGCAGACATCCACCTACGCCGCCAGCGAAGTGGTCGGCGTCTTCCCCGATACCGAGGCCTTGCAAGCCGCCGTGGACGCGCTGCTGCGCGCGGGGTTCGACCGCGCCGCGATCTCGGTGCTCGCCACCGATGCCGCCGCGCGGGAACGGTTGCAGCGGCTCTACGGCACCACCGCCGCGGCGGCCGACGATCCGCACGCGCCGCACGCCCCGCCCGTGACGTCCGAATCCCGCAACGAAATCACGGCGGCGGCGGTCGGCATCCCGTTCTACATTGCAAGCGTCGCCGGCGCCGCCGCGGTCGTGGCCTCCGGCGGCGTGCTGGCGGCGGCGATCGCCGCCGCGGTGGCGAGCGGGGCGGCCGGAGCCGGCATCGGCGCCGCGCTGTCCGGTGTCTTCGCCAAGCAACACGGCGACGCCGTCGGGGAGCAGATATCCCGCGGCGGGCTGCTGCTCTGGGTCGGCGTGCGGGACGCGGCAATGGAGGACCGGGCGCTCGCAGTGCTGCGCCAGGCGAACGGCGCGCAGGTCCATGCGCATACCGTGGCGCGCGAATGGGGGGCCGCGGACAAGCCGCTCGGCACGGCGGAGCCGGATCCGTTTCTGGAAAACCCGGGGCCGTTGGCCCGCGGCTGAATGCGCGGCGTCGTGGAGTAAGCAAGGCCAGGGGGCGCTG
>JABBNW010000034.1 GCA_019352115.1 Pseudomonadota bacterium | reverse complement strand
CGCCAATCGCCGACTTGTTCGCAGCCCACCTTTCCACTTGAGACGTCGAAGAGCCCCGGAATGTCGAGGTCCTTGAGTTCTACCCGCCGGAGTTCAACCCCCCACCCCTCGATGGTGGTGGCCAACGCGGCGGAGAGCGCGGCATTTGCGGCCGGCCGGTTTTTGAGCAGGCTGTCGAGATCATTCTGGCCGATCGCGTCGCGCATGGCGGTTTCGGCTGCCTGAATGACCGCCTCCCGCCAATCGGCGACGGACACGACAACACGTTCCGGATCTGCCGCGTGATACCAAAGCACGGCGCTGACTCGCACGGCGACGCCATCCCGGGTGATCGTCTCCTGCGGATCGAGTTGGGCGGTGATGACGCGGGCATCGACCATGAGCGCGCGGTCGAGGAACGGAAGCAGCACGATTACCCCCGGTCCACGTGCCCCACGGCTACGACCGAGTCGGAACACGACGGCACGCCGATATTCGCGTACCACGCGCAAGCTGGAAGCGAGAACGCCGAACAGCGCCACGACGACAACGATCGGGAACAGCAAGGGGGACATGACCGTCTCCACGCATTCTGTCGCATGGACGCAACTCACGCCCGACTGCGCAATGCCATGCGGCACGTGCGCGTAGTCGGCGCCGGACATCCGTGGATGTCCGCCATGCGAGATCAGGCAACCACGCTGATAATTGCGAGAAAGTTGCGATCTACGCAACGGATCGAGGCCGTGCGGTCGGTGTCTGGTCCCCGCCCTCCCGCACCGGCGTTGCCGCGAGCAACCCCCAGCCGGCCGCCAGCAGCACCACAACCACCGCCATCCCCGCGCGCTGGCTGGCGAACGCCGCCGTGATGGCCCCCAACGCCGCCGGGCCGACGAACCCGGTCACCCGCCCCGACAGCGCATACAGCCCGAAATGCGCGTTGCGCATCTCCGCCGGTGCCAGCCGCGCCATCAGGCTGCGGCTCGCCGACTGCGCCGGACCCACGAACAGCCCGAGCGCCAGCGCCAGGACCCAGAACGCGGACGCCGAGCGCGCCAGCAGCACCAGAACCCCGAGCCCGGCCAGCGCGCCCACCGCCACCAGCACCGTCGTGCGATCGGCGATCCGGCGGTGCGCGAGGGCAAACCCCGCGGCGCCGATCCCGGCGGTGACGTTGAGCGCAATGCCGAGCAGCAGCACCTCGCGCGCGCCCATGCCGAACGTGCCGGCAGCGAAGATTCCGCCGAAGGCGAACAAGGTGTTCAGCCCATCCGTGTAGAGCATCCGTGCCAGCAGGAACCGCCGCAGGACCCGGTCCCGCGCCGCCGCGCGCAGGCTCGCTCCGAGCGCGCGCAGCCCTTGGCGCACGGCTGTCCGCATGGGGGCGTGCCGTGCCGGCGCCGGGGCGAGGACCAGCAGCGGCGCTGCGAAGACCGCGATCCAGGCGGCGGCGAACAGGGCCGTGGCGCGCACCGGCTCCGCCTGCGCGGTGCGCAACCCGAACAGCGGTGGCCGCGGATCGATCAGCACCACGAGGCAGAGGCCGAGGCAGACGATCCCGCCCGCGTAGCCCATCCCCCAGCCAAGCCCGGACACCTGGCCGAGCCGCGCCGGCGCGGCAACATCCGGCAGCATCGCGTTGTAGAACACGAAGGCGATTTCGAAGGCCACCGTCGCGCCGGCGACCAGCGCCAGCGCCAGCCGCGCATCGGATGCGTGCGGATGCACGAACCAGAGCGCCGCGGTGCAAGCGACCAGCAGTCCGGTGAAGACGCCGAGCAGAGCGCGGCCGGCCCCGCTGCGATCGGCCACCGCCCCAAGCGGCGCGGCGATCAGGGCAATGGTCAAGCCGGCAGCGGTCTGCGCGGCGGCCCAGGCCGCGGTGCCGGCGACCGGATCGGGCGCCACCGCACGGACGAAATAGGTGGCAAAAACGAAGGTGACGATGATCGTGTTGAATGCGCTGCCGGCCCAATCGAACAGGCACCATGCGAAGATGGAGGCGGCACCGCGGCGCAAAATCATGGGCATGGTCGTCGCCGCGATCCGGATCGGATCCCGTCTGGTCGGATGTCAGGGCGGCGCCGGGGCGCAGCAACGTGGCGCGCAGGCGGCCCGGCTGTCACCTGCGACGGTGGTAACCGGTACGACGGCTCAACGGGCAGCGCCTCGTTTCGCACTGCCTTCGGACTTGCGCCCGCCGCTTGCTGCCGACGCCATGATCCCGCGGAGGTCGCGAATGTAGGCGTTGCCGCGTGGCGTGCGCTGCACCAGCACGCTGCGCCGATCGGCCGGATCGGGCTTACGGCGCGCGAGGTCGAACTCGGCCAAGCGGTCGAGCGCGCGCGTGATCGCCGGTTTCGACACGTTCAGTTCCGCGGCGAGCCCGCGCACGGTATGGCCGCCCTCCTGCAGATAGCAGGTCAGCAGTACGCCAAGCTGGCGTGCCGAGAGATCGCTGCCTTCGCGCCGCACGAGCGCTACGATCGTGTCACGGAAGAGGGTCAGCATCTGGTCGGGAGCGGTAGCAGGAGATGTTGCCATGGTGGTTCCTTTCATGCATGCCGCATCACGGGACAAGAGCGAATCGCCGCATCGCCCGGGTTCCGTTGCGCAAACCCTAGGGCGAAATGGGCACCAGCGGTGCGGTCCGTCGCGTCGACTCGCGAAGATGTTACCACGTTGTTTCGGTCTGTGCCAAGGGCGCGCGCCGTTCCGCGCGCGCCTGACGCCTGAGCCGCCCTTGCCCAAAGGAAAGCTGGCAACCGGTTGACATTTCGCATATTATTTCTTGCCAACGCGAAATATGTGCGCTTCGGCGCCGCGCGACGCAAATTCCGATTCCGCCCGTGGGGCGCCGAACAAAATGGAAACATCGTCGGCGCCGGAGCGGGGCAAGGGCCGCAACCAGTCTCACGCCCCGCCGAACCGCCCGGCAATGGCGGTGAAGGCGGCTCGAAGAATCTGCGCCTCGCCGCCTTCCGGTCGGCCGGGACGCGGCTGATCGTTCCACGCATAAAGGTCGATATGGGCCCACGGCACGCTTGCCGCAACGAAGCGGCGAAGAAATAACGCCGCGGTCACCGCGCCGGCAAATGGCTTCGATGAAACATTGTTCACGTCCGCGACCGGACTGTCCAACCAAGCATCGTAGCCGTCCCAAAGCGGCAGCCGCCACATCGGGTCGCTGCGCGCCGTGCCGGCGGCGAGCAGCGCGTGCGCCCAGTCCTCATCGTTGCAGAACAGCGCCGGCAGATCCGGACCCAACGCCACCCGGGCCGCACCGGTCAGGGTGGCACAATCGAGCAGCAGCGCCGGCGCCTCGGTCGCAGCTTCGGCCAGCAGGTCGCACAGCACGAGCCGGCCCTCGGCGTCGGTGTTGCCGACTTCCACCGACAGCCCGGCCTTGGTCGCAAGCACGTCGGAGGGGCGCATGGCCGTGCCGGAGACGGAATTCTCGACACACCCGATCCGCACGACAAGCCGTATCGGCAGGTCCGCCACCATGAGCCGCTGCGCCAGCCCGAGCACGGTCGCCGCTCCCCCCATGTCCTTCTTCATGCGCAGCATACCCGCCGAGGGCTTGAGGTCGTAGCCGCCGGTATCGAAACAGACTCCCTTGCCGCAGAGCGCCACCAGCGGCGCGTGCTCCGCCGCGGCGCTGCCCGACCAGCGCAGGGTCACGACACGCGGGGCGCGGGCGGACCCACGACCGACCGCGGCGATCGCGGGATAGTCGCGCTCCAGCTCCGCATCCGCGGCAATCGCGACTGCGGCACCGTGCCGACGGCCGAGCGTGGCCGCGGCTTCCGCCAGTTCCGCCGGGCCCAGAAGATTCGGCGGCAGATTGATGAGGTCGCGCACCATCCAGATCGCCTCGGCGTCGGCGCGTGCGCCTGCCGTCCCGGCCGGCAGCACGAGGCGCGCTGGCGCGCGCTTGCCCGGCCGGAATGCGGTGAACCGATAGGCGCCCAGGCAGAACCCCAGAACCGCGTCAGCGGGATCGTAATCGCCCGGCTGCAGGCGCCAGGAGGTGCCTTCCGGCAACCGGAGCGCGGCATTCCCGAAGGCGTACGGGAAGCCGTCCTTGCCCAACCCCAGCACCGCGGCCGTAAGCCCGCTCTCGCCCGCCAGCAGCACCGGCTCGCCGGCGGCACCGGTGAAACCCGCTTGGTGCAGGAACGCGGCCTGCCCCGTAGGAAGGGTCGCGAGGAACCCGGCCAGGCCCGCGGGGCGCACGGCATGCAGGGGCAGGGCCTCGGCACCGGGTTCGGCCAGGCAGTCCAGGGGATGATCGAGCATCGGGCGCGCGCTCCGGAAATGCGATTGCACCGCCAGGATGCCCTGCCGATCGGCGGGACGCCATCGCGCGGAGGGTATCAGCCATGCAGGTGGGTCAGCGCATCGGAATTCGCACGCAGCACCAGAAGGCGACGCACCTTGTGGGACGGGGTCAGCAATCCGTTTTCAACCGTGAACGCTCCCACCACCGCGTGGTGACGTATGCGCTCGGTGACGGACATGCGCAGGTTCACCCGCGCCACCGCGAGCGCCACGCCGATCTCGTCCTGCCCGTCGGTCGGCACCACCAGCGCCGACAGCCCGGCCCGCCCGTCGCCCGCCACCACCGCCTGGGCGATCTCCGGTTCGGCGACCAGCATCCCCTCGATCTTTGCCGGCGAGACGTTCTCCCCGCCGGACAGCACGATCATGTCCTTCTTGCGATCGGTGATGCGCAGGTAGCCGTCGGCGTCCAGCGCGCCGATGTCGCCGGTGTGCAGCCAGCCGTCGCGGATCGTCGCGGCGGTGTCGTCGGGGCGGCGCCAGTAGCCGTCCATCACCAGATCGCCGCGCACCAGGATTTCGTGGTCCTCGGCCAGCCGTAGTTCCACCCCGCGCAACGGCCGGCCGACGGTATCGATGCGGATCGCGTCCGGCGGGTTGCCGCTGATGACCGGCCCGGCCTCGGTCTGGCCATAGCCCTGCATCACCGGCAGGCCGAGGGCGAGGAAGAATCGCCCCACCTCCGGCTCCAGCCGGGCGCCGCCGGACATGATCCCCTTCACCCGCCCGCCGAACCGCGCCCGCACCTTGGCGCGCACCAGCCGGTCGAGCAGCGGGTCGGCCAGCCGGTCCGCCAGGCCGAGCGGCTGCCGGTCGAGCCGCTTCAGCCCGAGCGCCAGCGCGCGCGCGAACAGCGCCTGCCGCCAGGGCGGCTCGCGCGCCACCTGGCCGATCACCCGCCCGCGCACCGCCTCCAGCACCCGCGGCACGGCGGTCAGGATGGTGGGACGGACGGTGCGCAGGTCGCTCGCCAGATGCTCGATCCCGCGCGCATAGACGATTTCGATGCCGAGGCTGGGGAGAAAGAACAGCCCAACCGTATGCTCGTAGCTGTGCGCGCAGGGGAGGAACGACAGGTAGACCTCGTTCTCCCCCAGGTGCAGCGGGCGCAGCAGGTCGACGGCGCCGCGGCAGTTGGACAGGATGGAACGATGCGGCAGCATCACGCCGCGGGGCGCGCCGCCGGTGCCGGAGGTGTAGATCAGGCACGCCAAGGTGTCGGCCGGGATGGCGGCCGCGGCGCGCGCGATGTCGTCCGGCGCTGCGGTGTCGGCGGCGAGCACCCGCCAGGACAGCACGCGCGGCCGGCCGGCGGTGGCTTCGGATGCGCCGTCCATCACCACCAGCAGATCGAGCCCGCCTACGCGCGCGCCCGCTTCCCGCACCCGTGCCGCCAGCGCCTGGGAGCCGACGATTGCCACCCGGGCGCCGGAATCGCGCAGCAGGTGGGCGTGGTCCGCGACCGTGTTGCTGACATAGGCCGGCACCGGAATGGCGCGGATCGCCATCAGCGCGGTCTCGGCGATCGGGTATTCGGGCCGGTTCTCGGCTGCGATCAGCACCCGGTCGCCGGGGCCGACGCCGGCCGCGGTCAGGCCGCGGGCTACCGAAGCCACGGCACGACCGAACCCGCCCCAGGTGGTGCGCTGCCATGCTCCCTCCCGGAAGCAGCGCAGCATCGGCCGATCCGGCCATGTTTGGGCCAGCGCGAGCATCATCGCCGGCAGGTTGGGCCAGGTAGGGTCGGGCTGCACGTCGCCTCCGTGTCCTTGCACGCCGCCCCGCTTGCGGGGGCCGGGCGCCAGTATAGCAGGGTGGTCCCGCCTGGCGTCGGGGGCGGGGGGCTTGGCCTGGGCGGCCTCGAGGTCAATATCCAAGGCCACCGGGACGAGATCGTGCCGGGGCCATAGCAGCAACAGGGACTCCCCGCCCGATGCGGACCACCGACGCCTCCGACGCCTCCCGCGCGCCCGCCGACGCTGCCGCCGGCGCCGCCGTTGCAGACCTGCCGCGGTGGGACCTGTCCGACCTCTACCCGGCCCCGGACAGCCCCGCGGTGGAGCGGGACTTCCAGGCTGCCGCGCAGGCGGCCAAAGCGTTCGCCGCCGCCCACGCGGGCACGCTTGCCACCTTGTCCGGCCGGGCGCTCGCGGCCGCAATCAGCGAGTACGAGCGGATCGACGAAACCCTCGGCCGCCTCGCCTCCTACGCGCAATTGCTGTTCGCCGCTGATTCGACCGACGCGGCGATCGGCCGCTTCTACCAGACGGTGGTGGAGCGGGTGACGGAGATCGGCAGCGACCTCCTGTTCTTCACCCTGGAGATGAACCGGCTGGACGGGGCGGCGCTGGAGGGCAAGCTCGCCGATCCGGCCCTCGCCCCCTGGCGTCCGTGGCTGCGCGACCTGCGCGTATTCCGTCCGCATCAGTTGTCCGACGAGTTGGAAAAGCTGCTGCACGAGAAGGAGGTGACCGGGCATTCCGCCTGGAGCCGCCTGTTCGACGAGACCATGGCCGGCATGCGGGTGAAGGTCGGTGACGAATCGCTGACCGTAACCGACGCGCTCAACCGGCTGTCCGACCGCGACCGCGCGGTGCGCGAGGCGGCCGCGCGCGCGATCGGCGCGGCGTTCGGGGAACGGGTGAAGCTGTTCGCGCTGATCACCAACACGCTCGCCAAGGACAAGGCGATCCTCGACGATTGGCGCCACTACAAGACGCCGGCCAGCGCGCGCAATCGCGCCAACATGGTGGAAGACGGGGTGGTCGCCGCCCTCGTTGCCGCGGTCCGCGCCGACTACCCGCGGCTGGCGCATCGCTATTACACGATGAAGGCGAAATGGCTCGGCCTGCCGAAGCTGCAGCATTGGGACCGCAACGCGCCGTTGCCGGAGGACGACGACCGCCAGATCCCGTGGGAGGACGCGCGGGCGCAGGTGCTGGCCGCCTACGGCGCGTTCAGCCCGGAACTGGCTGCGATCGGTGAGCGGTTCTTCGCCCAGCCCTGGATCGATGCGACCCTGCATCCTGGCAAGGCGGGCGGCGCCTTCGCACATCCCACCGTGCCGTCCGTGCATCCCTATCTGCTGCTGAACTACCACGGCCGCACCCGCGACGTGATGACCCTGGCGCACGAGCTCGGCCACGGCGTGCACCAGGTTCTGGCCGGGGAAGCGCAGGGTTACCTGCGGTCATCGACGCCGCTGACCCTGGCGGAGACCGCCAGCGTGTTCGGCGAGATGCTGACGTTTCGCGACCTGCTCGACGCCGAGACCGATCCGGCCCGGCGGCGGATCATGCTGGCGGGGAAAGTCGAGGACATGCTGAACACGGTGGTGCGCCAGATCGCGTTCTACCGGTTCGAGACCCTGCTGCATGACGAACGCAAGTCGGGCGAGTTATTGCCGGAGCGAATCGGAGAGCTGTGGCGCGAGGTGCAGGTGGAAAGCCTGGGGCCGGCGTTCGAATTCACGCCCGAATACGACGTGTTCTGGGCCTATGTGCCGCATTTCATCCACTCTCCGTTCTATGTGTATGCCTATGCGTTCGGGGACTGTCTGGTGAATGCGCTGTATGCCGTGTTCCGCGGCGGGCATCCCGGATTCGCCGCGAAATATCTCGATCTGCTGCGCGCCGGCGGGACGAAGCGGCACCGCGAGCTGCTGGCGCCGTTCGGGCTGGACGCAGCGGATCCGGCGTTCTGGCGGAAGGGGCTCGACGTGATCGCCGGGTTCATCGACGAGCTGGAGGCGATGGGCTGATGGCCGATCGGGACGAGGCCAGCACCCTGTTCGGCGAATTGCGGCGGATGGCGCGCACCTCCGGCGCGGTGGGCGGGATCGCGGCACGGGTCGCCGGCGCGCGGGTATTCGGGATCAAGACCGATCGCGCGGCGCATGCGGAGGATCTGCGCGCGATCCTGGGCGGGCTGAAGGGCCCGCTGATGAAGGTGGCGCAGTTCCTGTCCACCGTGCCGGACGCGCTGCCGGCGGAATACGCCGAGGAACTCGCGCAGTTGCAGGCGAACGCGCCGGCGATGGGATGGAATTTCGTGCGTCGGCGCATGGCGAGCGAGCTCGGACCGGACTGGGAAGGGCGGTTCGCGTCGTTCTCCCACGAGGCATCTGCGGCGGCGAGCTTGGGCCAGGTGCACCGCGCAGTGCTGCCGGATGGGCGCCAGGTGGCCTGCAAGCTGCAATATCCCGACATGGCGAGCACGGTGGAGGCCGATCTGCGCCAGTTGAAACTGGCGATGGCGATCTATCACCGCATGGACAACGCGATCCAGCACGAGGAGATCTACAAGGAACTGACGGCGCGGCTGCGCGAGGAGCTGGATTACGAGCGCGAGGCGGCGCAGATGCGGCTTTACGGCATCATGCTCGCCGACCAGCCGGACGTGCATGTGCCGGTGCCGATCCCCGGCTATTGCACGAAGCGCCTGCTGACCATGACCTGGCTGGAAGGCCGGCCGCTGATGCGCCGGCTGGAGGAAGCGCCGCCGGCCGAGGAGCGCAACCGGATCGCGGCGGCGTTGTTCCGTGCCTGGTACGTGCCGTTCTACCGCTACGGCGTGATCCACGGCGACCCGCACCTGGGCAACTACCAGGTGCGCCCCGATGGGTCGGTGAACCTGCTGGATTTCGGCGCCATCCGAGTGTTCGCGCCGCGCTTCGTGCGCGGCGTGATCGACCTCTATGAGGCCGTGCGCGACGGCGACGATGCGAAGGCGCATCGGGCGTACGAGACCTGGGGCTTCGTCGGGCTGTCGACCGAGAAGATGGCGGTGCTGAACGACTGGGCGCGGTTCCTCTACGAGCCGCTGACCCAGGACCGGGTGCGGCCGATCCAGGAGAGTTACGACCCGCAGTTCGGGCGCGAGGTGGCCGAACGGGTGCACGCCGGGCTGCAACGCACGGGGGGCGTGAAGCCGCCGCGGGAGTTCGTGCTGATGGACCGCTCGGCGATCGGGCTGGGCGGGGTGTTCGTGCGGTTGCAGGCGGAACTGAACTGGTTCCGGTTGTTCTCGGGTCTGGTGGAGGGGTTCGACGAAGGCGTGCTGGCGGAGCGGCAGGCGCGGGCGCTGGCGGAGGCGGGGGTGCCGGTGGCAGGGTAGGGGTTACGGGAAAGGAGCCGGCGGCATCGTGGCAGTCGATTACGTGGCGCGGGTCAGGAAGCTCAATTGGCACGGGCTCAGCCGGCTGTGGGCGGGCCTCCAGGCCGGCGAGACCCCGGGATGGCGTTCCAGCATCTGATCGTGCGCGCCTTCGAACTCGGCGGGGCGGATGTGCAATGACCCTGCGGAGCCATGCTGTACGGTCATGTCGTCGAGCAGATCGACGGCGCGAGCCATGTCGATGGTCTCTCCTGTCTGGTCGAGGCCAAGGATGCGCGCGAGGCGATCAGCACGAGCCGATCGCGAAAAAGCGAAGCCAGCTACTGCGTCGTCACGCCGGGGTCCTCGGTCTCTGAGCGATCTTGTTTTGAGCGATGGTGCCTCCGCCAGCACGAAGTCGGCTTCGTGCCGCGCGTTTCTGGCGGTTCCGGTCATGGAGTCCGTGGCGCAGGAGCGGCCGGAGCGGACGATCGGCTGGGCGAGTTCGAACCGATGCGCTCCTTGATATCGTTCCTCCGGACGAAGGGACCGAACGCGGGCGACGAGCCTCCACACCACTGACGCGGCCCCGTCACCCCGGAGCGCAACGCTCCTGAGCATCAGGCCGGAGCCATGAGCAGCACGGACCCCTCGCCGCCACGCGCCGGCTGGCGCGCCCCTCCTCACGCCGCGTCGTGGAAAATAATTCCCAGGGTCATCCGCGCGCCCGCCCGCACCCGGCTCACCCCATGGCGCATCACCGCCCGCGACACGCCGCGCGGCCCCGCCACCGGCCGGTGGTGCACCGGGAACACCACCGCATCGCCCTGTGCCAGCGCCACCACTTCCACCCGCGACTGCATCCGCGCCCGCTGCTCGGTCAGCACGAACTCCCCGCCCTGGAACCCGTCTCCCGGCGCCGACAGCAGCACCACCACCTGCAACGGGAACACCTCGGCGCCGTATAGATCCTGATGCAATCGGTTGTAGTCGCCCGGGCCGTAGCGCAGCAGCAGCGGAGTCGGCCGCGTCTGCCCGGCCGCATGGCAGCGGGAAAGGAACGCGGCGTGGTCGGCGGGGAAGCGCGCCGCCTCCCCCAGCGCCGCGGCCCAGCGATTGGCGATGCCGGCCAGCGGCGGATAGAGCGCGGTCCGCAGCGAAGCGACCGCCGGCGGCAGCGGGGCGGCGAAATACTGGTATTCGCCGCGCCCGTAGGCGTGCGCTTCCATCACCACACGCTTGCGGAACCGCGCCGGATCGTCGAACAGGCGCGCCATCGCCGCGCAGGAATCCGCATCGAGCAGCCCCGGGATCACCGCCGCCCCATCCGCATCCAGCGCCGCGCCCAGGGTCGCAGGATCGAGCCCGCGCATCGGGAACTCGTCGGTCGCGTCCGTCTGCCTGAGCACCCGGTCCATGCAGCCTATCCCCCTCTGGTCAGGGCCACACGTTCGTGTGACCCTCCGAGGCAGGATAGCGCGGAGTCCCGCAGCGCACCCTCCGCCCCGTGCGCCCGGTCAACGCGCGACCCCAGCGCGCAAAAGCGAAGGCCGCGGGTCAGCCGGTGACGCACGCCTCGGGTGTGGCGCAGGTATCCGCATCCCAGGCGATCGAACGGAAGCCGGCCTGGGCGGCCGACAGATGCACCCAGGAGCGGGCGTCGTCATAGGTCGCGAATGCGCCGGCGTCCGGCGCTGTCGGGTCGGTCCCGTCGCGCACCCCGCAGCGGGCATGGAATGCACCGTCCCGCTGCTCTACCCGGCCCCAGAACACGCCGGCGGGCCTGCTGTGCGGATCAGTCATCAAGATCGCCCGACCAGATGGTCAACACCTGATCATCCTCATGCGGACGCGCATGCAGCTTACCGAGCGCGATCCGTTCAATTCGTGTGCGTACCTTGCCGAAGCAGTCGAGCAGCCGCACCCCGTCATGGAAGCGTCGGCCGCTCGCATCCTGAATCGCCTGCAATGAAATCGCACAGGCGACGCGGCGTCCGTCGTCCTCGATCTCGAACAGCACGCGGTTGCGGTCCCAGCGTGGCGGGGCCGCAACGAAGCCGGAGGGTTCGCTCATGCTGCCGCACTCCGACGCAATGCCGCGGCCGGTGCCGCCGGAGCGGGATCGTTGAGGTCGGCGGCATCGACGTGGATCATTCGCGACGGGCCGCCGGCCGCGGCGCGATGCCTGTCGCGGGCAATGCGTTCGATGCGCGGGCGCAACCGGTCGAACGCCTCCAGCAACTGCCAGCGGCGTGCGCCGTGGCCTGGACCGGCCTCCGCCAACGCCGCGACAGAGACGGAGCAGGCGATTTCGTGTTGATCTTCCTCGATCTCGAACAGGACCTGATGGTCGTCCCACCGTCCCGGTGCGGCCTTGGCATGCATGCGCGATGTCCTTGGGTTGCCCGGACTTCGCAGAGCGGCGCCCGTGCGCCCACCAGCGGGAAGAACGGAGGGAGGTATGCAGATGGTGCCCCCGCCGTCGCATTACAACGACGCGAGGCCGCGCCGGCCGCAAGGCCGGCCAGGCGCACGCAGGTGGGTTTTTCCCGCCGCCCTGGATGCCGCCTGGTGCTGGGGCGGCGAAAACGGGATCACATGCAACGATCCGTGCGCCGGGATGCCCGCGCGGCGGGGCAGCCCCCACGCGGCCCACACGCGCGGCGGCGGCCCGCTGTCGATCACCGGCGGGTGGTCCGCCGGCCGCTGAACCATTCGTTACGCAACATGACGGTCCGGGCGCCGGGCCGACGCCGGCCCGTCACCGAGGTCAGGCGTGCCAGAACGGCTTGTTGGCCTCATGCTCGGCCTCGGCATACGTCATGCCGATGTCGCGTAGACCCCGTGCATCCAGACCGGCGATCCGCGCCCGCGAACGCTGCCGCAGCCACGCAGCACGCACGGCCGCACCGACCCCGGCGAGGGATCGCGCCACCCGCGGACCTCGGCGGCCGGTCATGGGGGCCATCCAGGCCCCGCCGCGCGGGGCGGCAGGCAGGGTGGGAGCGAAGAATGCAGCGATGCGCGACGTGCCGGACATAGGGACCTCCCGGACCAGCAGATGTTTCGGACAGCCCCCAACATGGGAGCGTCGGAGGTATCAGAAAAACGAATTGTAGTGATGCAGAGGATCAGATACATTGATGGCATGAGCCAGCCGGCCACCATCGATCCCGACCTGCTGCGCGCCTTCGTCCTGATTGCCGAAGGCCGCAGCTTCACCAGCGCCGCCAACCTGGTCGCGCGCACGCAATCGGCCGTCTCGATGCAGATCAAACGGCTGGAGGCCACATTGGGCCAGCCGGTGCTGCACCGGGGCAAGGGCAATGCGATCGAACTCACCCCGCACGGCCAGTTCCTGCTCGTCCGCGCGCGGCAGATCCTGGCACTGAACGACGAGGTGGTCGCGACGTTCCGTGCCCCGCAGATCGCCGGAACAGTGCGGCTCGGCACGCCGGACGACTATGCCTTCGGCTACCTGCCGCCGGTGCTGAAGGCCTTCGCCGACACGCACCCCGCGGTGCAGGTCGATGTCCTGTGCGAGCCGTCCAGCGGCCTCGTCGATCGGCTGAAACGCGGCGAGCTCGACCTTGCCTTGTTGTCGGATGGCTCCGAGCCGCGCGGCATGACGGGGGTCCTGCTCTGGCGCGGTCAGCTCGTCTGGGTCACGTCCACCCGCTATGCGCCGCACCGGCTCGATCCGCTGCCGCTGGCGCTGGCGAGTCCCGATCCATTATCGGAACGACATGGGTGCGACTGGGGCCGGGCGGCGGTGCAGGCACTGGAGCGCGCCGGGCGGCGATTCCGGATCGCCTACACCTCCGGCTCGCAGGTCGGGACGCACGCCCCGGTGCTGGCCGGGCTCGCCGTCACCGTCTCCGCCCAGGCGTGGCTGCCGGACGGGCTGCGGCCGGTGCGGCCGGAGGAAGGCCTGCCGGCGTTGCCCGACTACGGGATCGTGCTGGTGCGCGGCCGCGGCGCCGGCCAGAAGGTCGCCGACGCCCTGGCCGCGCATATCGAGGAAAGCTGTCGGCTGGACGGCCGCCAGGGCCGCGCGGCGTAGTTTCCTGCCCCTGAAATGTCTTCCCATTTCAGGGGCGGCCCACTGAAATAGGAAGAGCTGGTGTACCGACAGTCGCCCCACAGACCCGCGCGCGATCAGTCCCGGAAGCGCGCGATCGCCGCCGGATCGAAGCTGAAACCCCAGCCCGGACGGTCCGGCACGACGGCGTTGCCGTCCGCGTCCAATTCGATCCGCTCGCGGTAGATCTTCTCGAACCACGGCATGTGTTCCAGGTAGTGCCCGCCCGGCAGGGCGGCGAGCAGCGCAAGGCTCATTTCCGGGAACAGATGGGACGCGCAGGGAACGTGGAACGCCTCGCACAGATGGCCCGCCTTCAGGAACTCGGTCGGGCCGCCCATGCGTTGCAGATCGGGCATGATCACGTCGGCTGCGTTCGCCTGCAGCATCGTGAGCACGCCACGATGCGTGTACACCGTCTCCCCCGACGCGATCGGCGTATCGAGCGCCGCGGCGATCGCGGCTTCGCCCTCGTGATCGTGGCAGATCACCGGCTCCTCGAACCAGGCGAGATCAAGCTCCTCCATCATCCGGCCGATGCGGATCGCCTGCTTCACCGACATCTGCTGGTTGGCGTCCACCATCAGCGCCACGTCCGGTCCCACCGCCTCGCGCACGGCGCGCACCCGCGCCACCATCTTCTCGGGATCGGTCGGCCCGACCCGCGTCTTCATCGCGCGGAAGCCACGGGCGACGAAACCTGCGGCTTCCTTCTGCAATTCGTCGATCGAGGCGCCGAGCCACAGACCGCCGCTCGCGTAGGTGGGCTGGGCGGGCCGGCAGGCGCCGATCAGATGCGCGACGTTCAAACCCGCCGCCTTGCCACGCAGGTCCCACAGCGCGTTGTCGACCGCAGCGAGGCCCACGACCGAAACGCCCTCGTAACCAAGAAAATTGAGGTCCTTCCAGGCCCGCGCATTGAGCGTTCCGCCTTCACGCGGATCGAGCCCCACCACCAGATCCTCCAGCTCGCGGATCATGGTGTGGATCACGGGCAGACGGCGATTGTTGATGGAGCACACCAGGCCTTCGCCCACCAGGCCTGCATCGGTCTCCAGGAAGGTCAGCACGCAATCGGCGGAGCGGATCGCGCCCAGGATCGCGGTCAGGATCGGCGGATCGACCGGCAGGTGGACCACTTCGGTGCGCAGGCGGGTGATCTTCATGGGCGTGTGGCTCCTTCTCTCACGGGCACGCGATGCACCCGCGCGGATCGGGTTAGGAGGCTGGGCGCCCGTCTGCAAGCAGGGGCTGATGGCTCAGGTCACGGCGTGCGCTTGCTATGCCGGTGCACGCGGTGCGCAGTCATCCATGCCCGATGCGGGCCGCGGGGCTGAGGACCGGCCCCGGGTCGCCGAGGCGGGCGCGCCTTCGTCGTCGGCGCTACGGCGCGAGCAGCGCCGGCAATTCGGCAAGCGTGCGTATTTCACGGTCCGGTGCCCCCGGCAGCCGCTCCCGCCGCTGTCCGTAACGGTTGCACCAGACGACCCGCATCCCGAACGCGGAGGCCGCGTGCGCGTCCCAGGCGTTGGAGGATTGGAACGAGACCGCATCCGCCGGCACGTCCAGCCGGTCCAGGGCGCGCTGGTAGACCGACGGGTGCGGCTTGAACGCGCCCACCTCGTCGACGGAAATCACGGCATCGAACAGCGCGCCGAGCCCGTTGCCGTCGACCGCGCTCGCCAGCATCGCCGGCGACCCGTTGGACAGGATCGCGGTGCGAAGGCCGGCCGCGCGCAGGGTCCGCAGCACCCCGGGCACCTCCGGGAATGCCGCCAGGGTGCGGTACAGCCCGAGCAGCCGGCCCCGCAGGTCGGCGGGTGCAATGCCCATCGTCTCCAGCGTGAAGTCGAGCGAGTCCTGCGTCACCTGCCAGAAATCGACATAGGTGCCGGCCAGGCCGCGCAGCCAGGAATACTGCAACTGCTTGTCCCGCCACAGCGCGGCGAGCGGGGCGGCACGCGCGCCCAGCACATCGCCGCAGGCGGCCGCCGCGGCGGCGACATCGAACAGGGTCCCGTAGGCGTCGAACACGCAGGCGCGGATGCCGGTCAGTGGCGTGGACATGGGGTTTCCTTCGCGCCGATCAGGACTCGAAGCCGGGATTTTTCCGTGCCAGGCCATCGAACAGGTCGAGCACCCGTTCGCGCCAGTCGCGCACCGGGTCGTCGGCGGCAAGCAACGGCAGCGGGCTGACCGCGCGTGCCCATTGGAACGATCCGAACACGGCATAGTCGGCATAGTCGGGCGTCGCGCCGCCGAGGAACGGCTGGGCGCGCAGCGTGCTGCGCAATGGGGCCAGCAATCGTCGGAACTCGGGCAACCGTTCCTCCCGCCCTGCGGTGACCTGTTCCAGGGTGGCGCCGAACCTGGCTTCCCGGCTGGTACGAAAATAGGTCCGCGCGCCGGGATCGAGCAGGGGCTCGATATCGCTGACGATCAGGCGGACCAGTGCCGGGTTCACGGTCTGGTCGGTCCAGGCGGCAATGAAGCGGATGGCCGCTTCCGCGCCGCCGAACAGGGAGGGGCGGTCGGGGTAGGTGCGGTCGAGATAGGTCGCGATCTCCCACGAATCCGCCACCGCCGTGTCGCCGTCCACCAGCACCGGCACCTTGTCGTGGTTGGCGAAGGCGAGGCGCTCCGTTTCGGTGAACCGCCAGGGCACTGCCTCGGCATCCAGCCCCTTGTGCGCCAGCGCCATGCGCGCGCGCCAGCAGTAGGGGCTGAAGCGGCGTTCCGGATCGGCGCCGACGAGTTCGTAGAGCTCGCGGGCCATGGTCTCGCCTCCTCTCGTGACGGCGGCGGTCTGGCCGAACAGACAAGCGCGGGATACCGCGTTCACCGTCGGCGGCCGGGCGCTCGCGTCGGGAGCGCCCGCCATGAAGGTCCGGTCGGCGCGGCGGCAGCCCGGCGCCCCTGGCCTTTGTCGCCAGGAGTCGCGGGCTGCACCGGTTGGCTCAGTGCAGGATGATCTCCACCCGCCGGTTCTGCGGCTCCCGCACGCCGGGCCCGGTCGGCACCAGCGGGTGCGTCTCGCCGTAGCCGCGGATCACGATCGTGCGCGCGGCGACGCCGTCACGCACCAGTTCGGCGGCGACCGACCGGCCGCGACGTTCCGACAAGGCGCGGTTGTAGGCGGCGCTGCCAGAGGTGTCGGTGTAACCGTTCACCATGATGCGAGTGACCTGCACCCGGGCCGCATTCTCGGCCGCGGCATGGACGATCGCGCGGGCGCGGGTCGTCAGGGCGGCGCTGTCCCAGTCGAAGAACACGAGGTAGGTGCGTTCCGGCGCCGGGGCGGGGGCCGCCGCCGGTGCTGCGGGGGCCGCTGCGGCTGGCGGCGGCGCCGGGGGCGGCACGTCGAAGGCGTAGCGCACGCCGACCAGGAACCGATGATCGAATTGCGGCCCGAGCTTCAGTATCCCGTGCGCCCCGCCGGTGCCGGTGCCCCCGAAGGTCTCGCCGCTGGTGATGTCGCGGAACCGGTATTCGGCGGTGAGCGACAGGCCCGGCATGTTCGGGATGGGGAATGAGGTTCCCAGCATCGCTTGCCAGGCGAAGGCGCCCGAGGTCGCGTTGCTGTGGAACACCGCCGAGGACCCCGGCTCGACCGTGCCGAAATTGTCCAGATGCGACCACATGTAGCCGGCGCCGAAGCCGAGGTACGGGAAGACATAGCGGTTGCCGATGTCGAGGTCGTACAGCGCGTTGACCATGACGCCATAGGTCTGCATGTGACCGCTGGTGCTGCTCGGCAGCGGGGTGCGGGTGAGGCCCTGGATCCCGGTGTGGGCGTAATCGCCTTCAAGCTCGAACCGCCACCCGTCGCCCAGCGCGTAGCCTGCGCTCCCGAGCAGGGCGTAGCCGTCGCTCCGCTCGAAGCGCAGATGCCCGGAGCCGAAGCCGGGCGCCGGCGGGGTGGCCTGGGTATTCTGCGGCAGGTCCAGCCCGGCGCCGGCGCCGATATAGGGACCCTGGATCGGCTGCGCGCGTGCACCCTGCGGCATTAGCAGGAGGATGGCGGCCAGCGCTGCCGCACCAAGCCAGGCACCAAGAAAGCGCATGCGTCTTCGTCTCCTGCTTCCGCCCGCGGCGGGTATCTGCGGTCGCTTAAAGGCGGATCGGCGGCGTCTGGCAAGGGATCGCACGGCAGCCTGCCAACCGCAACGAAAACGGGGCGCCCGAAGGCGCCCCGTTCCCCTAGGTCACCGCACTGTGGCGATGCATCACTGGATGATGATCTCGACGCGGCGGTTCTGCGGCTCCCGCACGCCCGGTCCGGTCGGCACCAGGAGGTGGGTTTCGCCGAAGCCGTGGATGGCGATGGCGCTCTTGGGCACGCCGTCACGCACCAGTTCGCCGGCGACCGCGTCGGCGCGGCGGATCGACAGGCCCATGTTGTACTTCGCGCTGCCCGAGGTGTCGGTGTAGCCGTTCACTTCGATCTGCGTGTACTGGACGTGGGTCGAATTGTCCGCCGCCTCGTGGATGATCTGGCGAGCGCGGCCGGTGAGGGTCGCCTTATCCCAGTCGAAGAACACGAGGTAGGAGCGGGCCGGCGCCGGGGCCGGAGCGGCCATCGGAGCGGGTGCCGCGGCCGGCGCCATGGGGGGCGGCGGCGCGCCGAAGTCGTAGCGGACACCGAGCAGGAAGGTGTGGTTGTAGTCGTTGCCGACCTTGACCGAGCTGGCGTACGGAGCGCCGACCGAGGGGGTCGTGGTGCCGCTGTAGGTGCGATCGCCGATCAGCGCCATGAACCGGTATTCGGCAGTGAGCGAGAGGCCCGGAATGGCGGCCAACGGCATCGATGCGCCGACGATCGCCTGGGCCGCGAACGAGCCCTTGCTGTCGTTGGCGGCGCTGAAGCTACCAGCCGGGCCGTAGGCCTTAAGGCCTTGCTCGTTGGCCCACTCATAGCCGGCACCGAGGCCGATATAGGGCGTGACCATCGGGATCAGGCCGTTGAAGTCGTAGTAGCCGTTCACCATCACGCCGAACAGCTGCTCATGCCCGCCGGCTGCCGAATAACCGGAAGCGCCGCCGACCTTGTTGAACTTGTTGTTGTAGTAGTTGCCCTCGATCTCGGCGCGGAACCCGTTGCCGAGGCCGTAGCCCAGCGCGCCGACAACTGCCGGCCCGAGCTCCGACTGGAGGTTGCCGCCGCCCGACTTGATGTCGAGGTCCTGCTTGAGGTTCACGCCGGCACCAAGGCTGACGTAGGGGCCGGTTACCGGCTGTGCCACAGCGGCAACAGAGCCGGCAGCCATGGGCGCCGCCAGCACGGTGGCCGCCAGAAGCGCGGTCCGAAGGTTCATCTGTTCTCTCCTCGTTAACGTCAGCAGCCCGGTGGCGATGCCTTGAACGACACGACCATCCGCTTCAATCGGATCGGAACGCCGGCCCAATCTGCCGGTCCCGCTTGGCTATTGATAGTCCCGTCGGCGGCCGAAGACGAGAGGGGCGCTGCGGTTTGAGGGCGCCTGTTGCCGTGGCGCCACAGGTCACACCTCGGGGCCACAGTCCGGCGATGCGCACGGCTCTGGCCCGGAGTTTCCGCCTGCTCTGGTATGGCGGCTTTCGCACCCTGCACGAAGCGAGGGCGGGCGCGCGCGGAGCGCCCGGCGCGCGCGCCGGCCTGCCGTCGCGCGGCCGAGGCCGGACTCGCCCGCGATCAACTTCCAGCGAGAAGTCGCTTAGCCGTGCCGGCCGCTCTCGGCCCGGTGGATCGCCCGGTCAAATGCGGCCAAGACTTCGGCATGGGTCGAGCGGTCGTTCATCTTCTCGACGTGGCTGTAGCCGCGGATCAGCGCCTCTGTCCGCAGGTAGTCGCGCGCCTGGTCGAACGCGCCCGGGTGGCGCAGGACGCGCGCCGCAGCCTGCAACGCGCCCATGGCGCAGCGGCGTCCGCGCAGGGTCTCGTACCGCCCCTGCACCCAGCGGTCCTCCTGTGCGATCAGGGCACGGGCAGCGCGCAGCAGGTGCGCCGGGCTGACCTCCGGGCGGATCTCGCCGGGGGCGAAAGCCCATAGCGGGCGAGCGCGCAGCCGCTCGGCCAGGGCGCGCAGCCAGGAAGTACCAGCAGCCGACGGCAGCACCGCTCCCGCCGGACCGGAGCCCGGGCAATATTCCGAACCATCGAATGGCATGGGTGGCCCCTTTCGTCACAAACGCCGCCGCCCTAGGGCGCGGGCGGGGCATGCGTGCCGGCCCGCCGGCCAGGAGCGGCGGGGACGCGCCCGGCCGGCGCCGATGCTACGCCATCCTGGCGCGAAAAACACCGATAACGAAGCACACGATACGCCGATAGGTCCCAGTCGGAAGGACGCGGCCCGGGCCGCCGGGCGCGATCTGCGCTGGGAGTCCGATGCCAACGCCCTGAAGCGGGCGTCGGCATCGGACCGCTAGCCCCGGCCGCCCTCGAAGAACTCCTTCACCTTCGCGAAAAAGCCTTCGCTCTCGGGATGGTGCTTGTTGCCCGTTTCGGCGTCGGTTTCGAACGCTTCCAGCAGTTCGCGCTGGCGGCGGGTCAGGTGCTGCGGGGTCTCCACCATCACCTGCAGGAACAGATCCCCGCGCGCAGCACTGCGCAGAACGGAGAAGCCCTTGCCGCGCAGGCGCATCTGCTCCCCTGTCTGGGTGCCCGCCGGGATCTTCACCTTGGTCTTGGTGCCGTCGATCGAAGGCACCTCGATCTCGCCGCCGAGCGCGGCGAGGGTCATGCGCACCGGCACCCGCAGGATCAGGTTCGCACCTTCCCGGTGGAAGATCGGATGCGGCCGGACCGCGACATGCACATAAAGATCGCCCGCCGGCGCACCGGCAGCCCCCGCCTCGCCTTCGCCGGTCAGACGGATCCGGGTGCCGTCCTCGACCCCCGCGGGGATCGTGATGGTCAGGCTGCGCTCGCGCTGCACCGTGCCTGCGCCCCGGCAAACCCGGCAGGGGTTGCGGATCACCCGCCCGGAGCCGCCGCAGGTGGGGCAGGTGCGCTCCACCAGGAAAAGCCCCTGCTGGGCACGCACCCGCCCGTGTCCCTGGCATGTCGCACAGGTGTCGCCGCCGCTGCGCGCCTTGTCTTCCGATCCGGTGCCGGCGCAGGCGTCGCAGGCGACGCGGGTAGCGATGCGGATCGGGGTCTTGGTGCCGGCGAAGGCTTCGGCGAGGTCGATCTCCACCGCCTGGCGGATGTCGGCGCCGGCGCGGCCATGCCCGCCACCGTTGCCCCGTCGGCCGCCGCCGCCCATGAAGTCGCCGAATACTTGGTCGAAGATGTCGCCCAGTCCGCCGGCCCCGGAGAAATCGAACCCGCCGCCGAACGGTCCACCGCCGCCGCCTTGCTCGAATGCGGCATGGCCGAAACGGTCGTAGGCAGCGCGCTTCTGCTCGTCCTTGAGGACGTCGTAGGCTTCGCTGAGTTCCTTGAAGCGCGCCTCCGCCTGCTTGTCGCCCGGATTGCGGTCCGGATGGAACTGCATGGCGAGCTTGCGATAGGCCTTCTTCAAATCCTCGGGGCCGGCGTCGCGCGGCACGCCCAGGGTGGCGTAATAATCCTGCTTCGCCATCTCAGTCTTTCATCGCGTCTGTTTCCGCGTGTCGAAAGGACCCGTGCCCCAAAGGACTCATGCCCCAGGGACGGACGGCCGCGAAACGCCGCGCGCCCGCGTGCGGTGGCACGCGGGCGCGGTCCGGGCGGGAAGGATGCCGTCGCCGGAGCATGGAGGTCAGGCGGATTTCCGCTTGTCGTCCACTTCCTCGAACTCGGCGTCCACCACTTTCTCGTCGGGCGCCGCGCCGCCGGCCTGCGGACCGGCCGCGCCCGGCTCGCCGCCGGTCGCTTGGGCTTTGTACATCGCCTCGCCGACCTTCATAGCCGCCTGGCTCAGCCGTTCGCCGGCCTGCTTGATGGCTGCCTCGTCGGTGCCTTCCAGCGCGCTGCGCGCGGCGGCCACGGCCGCTTCCGCCTCACCCCGGTCCTGCGCGCCCAGCTTGTCGCCGGCCTCCGTCAGGCTGCGATCGACCTGGTGGACCAGCGCTTCCGTCTGGTTGCGCGCTTCCACCAACTCGCGGCGCTGTTTGTCGGCCGCGGCATTGGCCTCGGCCTCCTTCACCATGCGCTGGATCTCGGCCTCGTTCAGACCGCCCGACGCCTGGATGCGGATCTGCTGCTCCTTGCCGGTGGCCTTGTCCTTCGCCTGCACCGAAACGATGCCGTTGGCGTCGATATCGAACGTCACCTCGATCTGCGGCACCCCGCGCGGCGCCGGCGGTAGGCCGGTCAGGTCGAAATTGCCGAGCAACTTGTTGTCGGCCGCCATCTCCCGCTCGCCCTGATAGACCTTGATCGTCACCGCCTGCTGGTTGTCGTCGGCGGTCGAGAAGGTCTGGGACTTCTTGGTCGGGATGGTGGTGTTGCGCTCGATCAGCCGGGTGAACACCCCGCCCAGGGTCTCGATCCCGAGCGACAGCGGCGTCACGTCCAGCAGTAGCACGTCCTTGACGTCGCCCTTGAGCACCGCGGCCTGCACGGCCGCGCCGATCGCCACCACCTCGTCGGGGTTGACGTTGCGGGCGGGCTCGCGGCCGAAGAACTGCTTCACCGCCTCGATCACCTTCGGCATGCGGGTCATGCCGCCGACCAGGATCACGTCGTTGATCTCGCCCGCCGTCACGCCGGCATCCTTCAACGCGGCGCGGCAGGGTTCCAACGTGCGCTGGATCAGGTCGTCGACGATCTGTTCCAGCTTGGCGCGAGAGAGTTTCATCACGAGATGCTTCGGCCCGGAGGCGTCGGCGGTGATGAACGGCAGGTTGATCTCGGTCTCCTTGGCGGAAGACAGCTCGATCTTCGCCTTCTCCGCGGCTTCCTTCAGGCGCTGCAGCGCGAGCCGGTCGCGGCGCAGGTCGATGCCCTGCTCACGCTTGAACTCGTCGGCCAGCCAATCGATCACCCGCTGGTCGAAATCCTCGCCGCCCAGGAACGTGTCGCCGTTGGTGGATTTCACCTCGAACACGCCGTCGCCGATTTCCAGCACGGAGATGTCGAACGTGCCACCGCCGAGGTCGTAGACCGCGATCGTGCCGGCGCCCTTCTTGTCCATCCCGTATGCCAGCGCGGCGGCAGTGGGTTCGTTGATGATGCGCAGCACGTCCAGCCCGGCGATGCGGCCGGCATCCTTTGTGGCCTGGCGCTGGCTGTCGTTGAAATAGGCCGGGACGGTGATGACCGCCTGGGCGACCGGCTCGCCCAGATACGCCTCCGCGGTTTCCTTCATCTTGCCGAGGATGAAGGCGCTGATCTGGCTCGGCGCGTATTTCTCGCCGCGCCCTTCGACCCAGGCGTCGCCGTTGTCGCCGCGGACGATCTTGTAGGGCACCAGGCCCTTGTCCTTGTCCACCAGCGGATCGTCGAAGCGCCGGCCGATCAGGCGCTTGATGGCATACAGCGTGTTGGTCGGGTTGGTGACCGCCTGGCGCTTGGCGGACTGGCCCACCAGCCGTTCGCCGCCTTCGGTGAAGGCGACCATGCTGGGGGTGGTGCGGCCACCTTCGGCGTTCTCGATCACGCGGACATCCTTGCCCTCCATGATCGCGACGCAGGAATTGGTGGTGCCGAGGTCGATGCCGATGACCTTGCTCATGTGTTCGTCTGCTCCTTGCAGCGGACGCCGGTGGCCCGAGGCACCGCCCGCGTCCCTAAGAGTGGATTTTTGTCTGTCCGGATGTATTGAGCCGGCCGCCGCGCGGCAAGGGCCGAGGCCCCGGGGCGGCGTATTTTCCGCCCCCGCATTACGCCGTCAGCCGCCCCCCCCGCCGCCGGACAACTCGGCGACCGGCGCCTTGGCTACCACCACCATTGCCGGACGCAGCAACCGGCCGTGCAGGGTCCAGGCCGGGGTCCAGGCCTGGATCACGGTGCCGGGGGCATGCGTGGGGCTTTCCTGCTCGGCCATCGCCTGATGGAAATTCGGGTCGAACACCTGGCCGGTGGGGTCGTCGCGCTTGATCCCGTTGCGCTCCATCAGCGCCAGAAAACTACGCTCGATCCCCTCGAAGCCCTCGCGCAGGCGCGCGGCAAGCGGCGGGTCCGCGGGCGCGGCCGGCGGCAGGCTGTCGAGGCCGCGGCGCAGATTCTCCGCCGCCTCCACCACGTCGGCGGCGAATTTCTGCACCGCGTATTGGCGGGCCTCGTCCACATCGCGGCGGGCACGGGCGCGCACGTTGGCCATCTCGGCCTCGGCGCGGACCCAGCGGTCCTTGAAATCGGCGGCTTCGGCTTCCAGCGCCGCGATGCGGGCGGTCGCAGCAGCCATCAGCTCCTCCGGGGTGTGCGGAGGAGCGGGGGAGTCGGCCGGATCCAGGGTCGGATCGGCCGAATTCGGTTCGGTGTCGATGCTCATGAGCCGATCAGTTAGGGCGCCCGGCGCGCGCGGACAAGCAGGTACCGGCGGAGACATCGATGTTTGGCGGCAAAGGCCAAGCGGCTACGCCGGCAACGGTCGATGTCGCCGCCGGTCGACCCCCGCCGGCGGCGGTCAGCCGGCGGCCGCCAGCGATGGGGTTGGCGCGGCTTCCGACCAGCGCAGGGTGCCGGCGGCGCCGCATGCGGGGCAGGCGGGTGTCCAGCGCGCCGCGGCGGCCTGGCAGGCGGTGCAGCGCCAGACCGGATCGGGCGCGGCCTCCGCCGCGTGGCGCAGGGCGTCGCGCTGGGCAGCGCGGCCGGCCTCGCTGGTGCCATCTGCCGCTTCCTCGATCGCCGCGCGCAGCAGCCATACCCGCCGCTGGCCGAGTCCGGCGCGGATCGCCGCCTCGGCGTGCCGGCGCGCTTCCCCGAGCAGCCCCGCGGCGAGGGCCGCGCGGGCGAGCAGCAGATGCGCCTCCGGGTGCTCCGGGCGTGCCGCGGCGAGCCGCTGCGCCGCCTGCATCCGGGCCAGTGGGTCGGTCGTGGGGGCGAGCGCGAAGTCCGCCAGATCGGGATGCGGCGCCAGGGTCCAACTGCGTCGGATTACCGCCTGCGCCCGCCGCTCCCGCCCGGCCGCGCGCAGCCGGGTGGCGTAGGCGAGCGCCGCCGGCGCCAGCGCCGGATCGTCCTTCCAGGCGCGCCGCGCCAGCGCCCGCGCCCGCGCGGGATCGCTCGTCGCCTCCGCCGCGCCAACCCCGAGGGCGGCCTTCGGCGCATCGGCATCGGCCAGGGCCAGCGCTTCCTCCCACCGTCCGGCGCGGACCGCGAGCCGGGTGCGTTCGCCGCGCAGCCACACCGCGCCGGGGTGCGCCGCCTCGGCGTTCTGGGCGTGCTGCGCCGCCGCGTCCCAGTCGCCGCGCTCGGTGGCGCGGCGGAGCAGACCGCGGAAGCCGAGGAACGCCGTCTCCGGCCGCCGGGTCAGGGCGTGCAGCGCGGCCTCCGCCTCCTCCGGCCGGCCGGCGAGGCGGGCGGCCTGGGCGGACAGCAGCAGGGTTTGCGCGGTCTCGCCGAGCAGGCGGCGGGCGCGGGCCGCGTGGTGGCGGGCGTCGCCCGCCTCGCCGGCGGCCAGGGCCACCATCGCGCTGGTGGCGGCGGTCTCGCCCAGCCGGCGATGGCGGGCGTCGTGCCAGACGCGCACCCGCCGCGGCAGGTACCACAATCCGACGAGCAGGCGCAGCAGGACATGCAGCAGCAGGAACAGCACGACGACGGCAAACGCGGCCACCGCGGTCGGGGCCTCGATCGTGGTGGCGCCGATCCGCGCGGTGACGGTGCCGGGCAGGCCGGCCACGTACCAGGCGGCCGTCAGTACCACCGCAACAACCAGCAGGATGGCCAGCACCCGGCGCATCAGCCGTCCGTGCCCGCGAGGTCGGCCGCCGCGCGGTTCAGCGCCGCGCGCGCCGCCAGCACCGCCTGGGCCTGATCGCGCCAGGGCGCCATCGCCGCCGCCGCGGGACCTTCCAGCACGCCGAGCGCGGCGACCGCCCCGGCCAGGTCGCCGGCATGCAGTCGTGCCGCCGCCTTGGCCAGCGGCGCGGCGGCCGGGTCGCCCAGGATCACTCGGTCGCCCTGGCGCACGGTCACGAGGTTCTGCGCGCGGGTCCAGAGACGGTCGAGCAACGGTTGCCCGGCGGTGGACGGCCGGCTTACCGCCAGCGCGGCACGCGACGCGGCGGGGAAGGCGAGGCGCAGCGCCGCCTCGGTGGGGGGCGCAGTGGTCGCGAACCGGGCGAGCGCCGGCGGCGCGCCGGGCAGCGCACCCAGCGGACGCCCTGCATCCAGCGCCGCGCGCGCGGCCTCGATCTGCGCCACCCGCGCGACCTGCCGCGACGCCTTGGCGAGCGCGGCGACCTGGTGCGTCAAGGTCGCGACGGTCGCCTGCTGGGCGGCCAGGTCCTGGCGCAGCGTGGTGGCCGCGGTCTGCGCGGCCGCCGCGCGCGCGTCGCGCCGCGCCGCCAGCGCCGCCACCCGCTCGTCCGAGGCGGCCAGATGCTGGCCCTGGGCCGCGACCTGCTGGGCAAGCCCGCCAAGCTGCTGCGCGACGGCATCCTGATGCCGCGTCACGCCGCCGATCTGCGTGCCAAGGGCGGCGATCTGCTGCGCCAGCGTTGTCGTTTGCCGGGTAAGCGCCGCGATGCGCCCGTTGGCGGCGTCAAGCGCAGGCGCGAACGCGGCGGTTGGTCCGGCCGTGCCGCCGGCGGGCCGCTGCTCCAGCGCGGTCACCCGCTGTGTCAGGGCGGTCAGCGCCGCGATCGAGGCGGCGTGCCGGCGGGCGAGGGTTGCGCGCAGCCCGGCGACCTCGGCGCGCAGCGCGGCCACCGGCGCCGCCTGATCGCCCGGCGGCGCGGCCTGACGCTGCCACAGCCAGACAAGGCCAGCGGCCAGGACCACGAAGCCCGCGGCGATCAACCAGGGGCCGAGACTACGCCGGGCCGCCGGTGGAGCGGTGGCAGCTTGCGGCGGGCCGCCGGCGGATGCGCGTCGGCTGGTGGCTCCGTCTGCCGGCGTTCCAATGGGTGATGTCCCACCGGTCGGTGTCCCAGCGGTTGACGTCCCGGCGGTTGAAGCCGCACTGGCCGATGCGCGACGGGGAGATGCCTCACTGGCCGGGGTGCCGCTCGCCGATGCCCCGCCGGCCGATCGCCCTTTCGACGACGGATCCCCCGATACCGCCGTCATGGGTGGCGGCCCGTCGCGCCGGGTGCCATCGGGCAGCGCAATCGTGGTCGCACCCGGACGAGGGCCGGCGCGCGCGCCGGCCGGTGGGGGCCGATCCGATGCGTCGGAACCCGACCCGACGCCACCGGGGGCAGAGGGAACCGACCCGGCCGTCCCACCGGCCGTTTCCTTGGGCTCGGTCGGCGGTACCGGCTCGACCACCGGAAACGGCAGCCTGCCCGCCGCAGGCCCATCCGGACCCGCCGCGGCGCCGCGCGCCGGGGGGGCCCCCGTCCGATCCGCCGCCGGCTCGGATGTCTGGTCCGGGCGCAAGGCGTCACGGGCGGCGTTCGGCGCCGGCGCAGTCGTGGAACCAGGCGCCGGCGGGGTGCCGGACGCAGGCGGGGACGCAGGCGGGCGGGGCGGGGGCGAGGGTTCGGTCATTGCAGCAGCGCGAGCATCGCTTCCTGGGTGGGGCGGCGGGCCTGGCGGATCTCGCGCCAGCGGAGCGTCCGTAATGCCACGACCGCGGCCCCACCGATAGCGCAAGCACGCACCCCGCCCAAGGCATCGGCAAGCCCCGCCGCTTCTACCAGCCGAACAAACACCCGCGCCGTCTCGGCCGAGAAGAACAACGCCGCCCCAACCGTCCCGGCCCGCAACGCCGCCACGGCCGCAGCCGGCAGCTCCGCCGCCGGCTCGGCCGCATAGAGCACGCGCCGATGCACCGCCCGCCCCGCCGCTCGCAGCGCCTGCTCCAGCGTCGCCCCCTGTCCCTCCCCAACCGCCAGCAACAACGGCCCTTCCGGCGCCCGCCGCGCCAGCAACGCCGCCAGCGCCGCTGCATCGGCGCCCGCACTCGTTACATAGGCAAATCCGACGGCACGCGCCCGCTCCGCCGTGGCATCACCCACCGCAAACAACGGCAACCGATGCAACGAAACCGGCAGGCCCGGCAGCGCATTGCCGCTGGTCACCGCAACCGCAACCAACCCTGCCGGAATCTCGCCCAGCTCGCGCGCGCAAACGACTAAAGTCGGCGCCAATAGAGGAACAAAATCCAGGGCAGCCACGGCGTCAGCCGTCGCCGCCCCGGCCGGCAACGGACGCGTGATCAGCACGTGCATGGGAGACGCCGGCCGCAGTCATGCCACCTGGGGGAGATCGAGACCGTGGGCGGCAAAGGCCAAGGGGGCGCTGCCCCCCTGGACCCCCCGCCAGGGAACTCGTCCCCTGGACCCCATCTATTGGG
>JABBNW010000298.1 GCA_019352115.1 Pseudomonadota bacterium | reverse complement strand
CGTGAGCGGCTTGATGGCCGGCAGCGTCAAGGAATAGCGCCGCGGTCGGCGGACCACCCCATGGGAGCGCAATGACACATGACGACCGGTCGGCGGCCAACCCGTTCACAGCAGCGAGGTGCGGCATGAGCGCGGACGCCGGCACCTGGGACCATATCGTCGTGGGCGCGGGATCCGCCGGCTGCGCGATCGCCGCCCGTCTGTCGGCGGCGGGACGCCGCGTGCTGGTGCTGGAAGCCGGCGGACCCGACAGCGGTCGGTGGCTGCGCATCCCGCTCGGGGTCGGCCGGATCATCCATGACCCGCGTGTGGTGTGGCAGTTCCGCACGGAGCCGGAGGCAGGGGCGGGCGGGCGGAGCCTCTACTGGCCGCGCGGCAAGGTTCTGGGTGGATCGAGCTCGGTCAATGGCATGATCTGGGTTCGCGGCGATCCGGCGCGCTACGACGCTTGGGGCGAGGGGGGCTGCCCCGGCTGGGACTGGCGGTCGATGGAGCCGGTGCTGCGCGGGATCGAGGATTTCCCGGCCGGCGATGCGGCACGGCGCGGGCGGGGCGGGCCCATCTCCATAGAAACCCTCGGCCAGGCCGACAAGGTGACCGACGCTTTCCTGGAAGCCTGCCGCGGCGTCGGCATCCCCGCCAACCCGGACTACAACGGCGCCCGCCATGAAGGGGTCGGGTGGCTGCAGGTCTCCACCCGGCGCGGCGAGCGCTGCAGCGCCGCTGTCGGCTATCTTCGCCCGGCGCTCGGGGGGGATCGGCTGCATGCCGAGACGCGCGCGCTCGCCCGCCGGGTGCTGTTCGACGGCACGCGCGCCTGCGGGGTGGAATTCCTCCAGGATGGCGCGGTGCGCCAGGCGGCGGCGCGGGGCGACATCATCCTGGCGGCCGGGGCGATCCAGTCGCCGCAGCTGCTGGAGCTGTCCGGACTGGGCGATGCGCGGCGGCTGCGCGCGCTCGGCATCCCGATGGTCGTGGATTTGCCGGGCGTCGGGGAGAATCTGTCCGACCATTATCATGTACGCGTCACCTACCGCTCGCGTGGCGTGGTCACGGTGAACGACCTGGTGCATCGTCCCTGGCGCTACGGTCCACGCGCCTGGCTCGAATACCAGCTGCGCGGGACCGGGCTGCTGGCCGGGGTCTCCGCGACGGCGCACGCACTCGCCCGCACCACGCCTGACGCACCCTATCCGGATACCAAACTGCAATTGCACAAGATCAGCGCGGCCGATAACGCAGGTACCACGCGCGAGACGGGGCTGGACCGGTTCTCCGGTGTTTCGATCGGTTTCTTCCAGCTCTATCCGGACTCGCGCGGCTCGGTGCATGCGGTTTCTCCCGACCCCGCCGTGGCGCCACAGATCGTCGCCAATTACCTGGCGGCGCCGAAGGACCGCGCCGCGGTGGTGCGCGGGCTGCGGCTTGCCCGCAGGATCGGCGGCCACGCGGCGCTGCGTTCCTACCTGGTGGACGAGACCCGGCCCGGCACCGGCATCGCCGAGGACGCCGCGTTGCTCGACTACGCCCGCGAGGTCGGTCAGACCTCGTACCACCCGGTGGGAACCTGCCGGATGGGCAACGATGCTGATGCGGTGGTCGATCCCGCGTGTCGCGTGCGGGGCGTGGAGGGGCTGCGGGTGGCCGACGCGTCGGTGATGCCGTTCCTGGTGTCGTCCAACACGAATGCGCCTTCCATCGCCATCGGCGAGCGTGCCGCAGAGATCATGCTGCATGGAGCGAATGCCTGAGCGCGGGGGCGCGTGTCGTTCGGTGCCTGCCGGGCAGGGCCCGTCCTTCCGGCGTTCGCCTCGCCTGGAAGGCGGGTTGCGCAGACCAACACTGGATGAACACGTTTCTGCCGAGGAAGGGACCCCCGATGGAACCACCTGGACCCCCGATCTGGTTCCCTTCCGCCGCGGGAGTTTTCGATTCCGCGCTCTACGGGCAGCTGTTTACCACGCCTGAAATGCGGGCGGTGTTTGCCGATCGTAACGTAGTCGGAACATGGCTTGCGGTCGAGGCGGCGTTGGCCTCGGTGCAGGGCGAGCTCGGCTTGGTTCCCCTCGAAGCGGCCCAGGCGATCGAGGGGGCGACACAAGTGGAACAGATCGACTGGGCGCGGCTGCGCGCGGGGATCCGTTCTGTCGGCCGGCCGATCGCGCCGCTGCTCGAGCAGGTCGTCGAAACCGGCGGCCCCCTGGTCGAGGAATGGCTGCACTGGGGGGCGACCACGCAGGACATCATGGACACCGCGTCCGTGTTGCTGATCCGCGCAGCGTTGTCGCTGGTCCACCGGGATCTCGCCCGCCTCATTCTGCGGATCGCCGCGCTGGCCGAGCGCCATCGGGCGACGCCGGTGGTCGCGCGAACCAATGGGCAGGACGCGGTTCCGACCACGTTCGGCTTTCTCCTCGCCTCCTACGCGGCCGAGCTGGACCGTAGTCGCTTACGCTTGCAACAATCCGCCCCGCGCGTGCTGGTGGTGCAGTTCGGTGGCGCCGTCGGTACCCTGGCGGCCTGCGGTCAGCGCGGGCAGGAGGTGCGTGCCGCGCTGGCCGCCCGGCTCGGCCTCGATGTTCCGGACCTGTCCTGGACCGCCAGCCGCGACCGGCCGGCCGAGATCGTGCAGCTGCTCGGCCTGCTGCACGGCGCGCTCGGGCGCATCGCCAACGACATCACACTCTGGTCGCGCAGCGCGACGGCGGAGGTGGCCGAAGGCCCCGGCGGCGCCAGCAGCACGATGCCGCAGAAGCGCAATCCGCGGGCAAGTGAATCGATCGGCGCGATGGCCCGGCTGGCGCGGCTGCGGGCGGGGGGCGCGCTCGACTTCCTCGACCAGTCGGAGGTCCGCCAGGGGGCGCCATGGATGGCGGAATGGTCGGTCATTCCCGAGATGTTCATGCTCACCGCGGCATCGCTGGCGCGGGCGAACGAGCTGTTCGCACAGCTGCGGGTGGACCCTGCCGCGATGCGCCGCGGCTTCGCCGCTTCCGGCGGCCACGTCATGGCCGAGGCGCTGATGATGACCCTCGCTTCCCGCATCGGGCGGGGGCGGGCGCACCGCCTGCTGAAGGCCGCGCTGGCGGCCGCCGGTCCGGACACGCCGCTCGCCGCGGCAGTGGCGCAGTCGGCCGAGCTGTCGGTAATCCTGACCCGCGAAGACGTCGAACGCGCGCTCGACCCGGCCGGCTATCTCGGGCTGGCGCCGCAGATGGTGGACGGTCTGGTCCACCGGCTGCGCGCGGCATTGGGCGCCGGGGCGAGCCCGGCTGGCGCCGTTCAGTCTCCGTAGATCTCGCGCGTCACCTCGCGCAGCACCGAGAGGACGAGTCGGCTCGCCGGCGTCTCCGTGCGGCGATGCCAGTAGCTGAGGCTGACCGGACGCTTCCACGCCGCCCCCGCGATGTCGAGGGCGGCCAGCGGGCGGCCGGCCAGCAACCGGTCGGGCAGGTAGCTCAGCAGGTCGGTCTGGGCGACGACCTTGAGCAGGTACGGGAAGGAGTCGGTCTCGATCCAGATATCCGGCGCCCCGAAGCCGCGCTCGGCATAGAATTCGTCGAGCCGGGCGCGGGTGAGCACGTTCCGGCTGGGCAGGATCCAGCGTGCCGCGCGTAGGTCCCGCGGGTACACCGTGCGGGCGGCGAGGGGATGGTCGGACCGGGCGAAGACCACCACCTGGTCGGTGAACAGGCGCTCATGCGTGAGGAGGCCCGAGAGCGGGCGGGCCGGCATGGTGGTGATCGCGAAATCGATCTCCCCTGCCTGCAGCGCGGCCAGCAGCGAATCGTTCAGGCCGCTGCGGATCCGCAGCTGGACCTCCGCGCCCTTCGCCAGCAGCCGGACGGTGACGGCGGGAAGCAGGGCGACGGCCATGCTCGGCCCGGTGCCCAGCCGGACCAGGCGACGGGCGGAGGCGCGCATTTCGCGCATCGTCTCGGCGGTCAGCTTCAGTTCGGCAGCCAGAGATTGTGCATGCTGCGACAGCGCCTCGCCGGGTGCGGTCAGGCGGATGCCGCGCGGATGGCGTTCGAAAAGCGCGACGCCGAGCGTCGCCTCCAGCCGCCGGATGCATTTGGTCAGCGCCGGCTGCGAGATTCCCGCCGCGTCGGCTGCGCGCCGAAGGCTGCCATGTTCGGCGGCGGCAAGAAAATGCTGCAACTGACGCAATTCCACCGGACATAACCCTAGGCTATCGCTTCCGCCACCCTGTACCAGTTGTAAGCTGATCCGGGAAGTGCCAGCCTCGATCGGGCAAGAGCGAAGGTACGTCGGCGCAACGGCAATGCTGCGGTCCGTCGCCGCCGACGTTACGGTCTGTCCGGAAAGGGAGGCGAAGCGCATGACACGCAGGCCCAACATCCTGATGATCACCTCCGACCAGCAGCGCGGCGACTGCTTCGGCTTCGAGGGACGACGGGTCAGGACCCCGCATCTCGACCAGCTCGCCAATGAGGGCACGCGCTTCGGCGCCTGCATCACGCCGAATGTGTATCTGCTCAACCCGGTGCGAGCACGGATTCCCCCTGCAGGGTCATTTTGATGGCCTGATAGGCGTGGATGCCCCGCCGCGCGGCGGTCCCGACGACGGAACGGAATCCGGCGAACAGGTCGGGTCCCCAGTCGGAGCGGAACCCGCCGGTGACCTTGCGGTAGGTGGCGGTCGGCCGCAGTTCGCGTTCACTGCTGTTACTAATACCCCAGCATTATACATGACATAAACGCTCGGTAAGGGCCGCATTTCTCCTCATGTGGCGTCGTCGACGTGTCATGTATAATGTTGGGGTATTAGTATTGTCGGGAGCGACCTCGGGGTAATCGAGGAAGGTGAACAAGTGAGCGCGGAC
>JABBNW010000297.1 GCA_019352115.1 Pseudomonadota bacterium | reverse complement strand
AAGGGTTCCAAGGGCGATGCCCTTGGCGGGGTCCAGGGGCAGCGCCCCTGGCCTTTCTTGCCTGCCCCGGTCCCGCTCTCCCCCAGGGGCCCTATCGCGGCGCCATGCGCAGCGCGCCGTCCAGGCGGATCGTTTCGCCGTTCAGGAACCGGTTGGCGGCGATGTGCAGCACCAGTGCGGCGTATTCCTCGGGCCGGCCGAGTCGCGCCGGGAACGGGACCGAGGCTGCCAGTCCTGTGCGCACCTCGTCGGGCAGTCCGTTGAACATCGGTGTTTCGATCAGCCCGGGCGCGATCGTCATTACGCGGATGCCGATCCGGGCGAATTCGCGTGCTGCCGGCAGGGTCAGCCCGACGACTCCGGCTTTGGAGGCGGCGTAGGCGGCCTGGCCCACCTGGCCTTCGTAGGCCGCGACCGACGCCGTGTTCACGATCACCCCGCGTTCTCCGTCCGGTCCCGGATCGAGCGTGCTCATGCGCGCGGCCACCAGGCGCAGCATGTTGAATGTGCCGATCAGGTTCACCCCGATCACCTGCGCGAACGCATCGAGCGCCAACGGCCCGTCGCGGCCGACGATGCGCCCGGCGTTGCCGATGCCGGCGCAGTTCACCAAGAGCCGCGGCGGTCCGAGTGCGGCTTCGGCGGCGGCGAGCGCGGCGGTGGCGCCGGCGGGGTCCGTCACGTCCACCGTGCCGGCGTGGCCGCCGATGCGGGCGGCAACGGCCTCGGCCGCGGCGCCGTTGCGATCCAGCACCGCGACCTTTGCGCCGGCCGCGGCGAGTGCGGCGGCGGTGGCGGCGCCGAGGCCGGAGCCGCCGCCGGTCACGATCGCTGCCTGTCCGTTCATGTCCATTCGTGGTCTCCCGGGAGTGATACCGCCCGGTATCCGGCATGCGCCGCCGGCCGGCAAGCGGGCCTGTCGCGGTGCGGCAATTGCGGGTTGCGGGGCGCGCCGATCGGTGGTCCGATCCGCCGCATGGACCCTATCACCGCCGAACTGTTCCGCAACGCCGTCGCCGCGATCGGCGATGAGATGGTGCTCACGATCTACCGCACCGCCTATTCGGGGGTGCTCAAGAACATCATGGATTACAGCGCCGCGCTGTGCGACGCGCAGGGACGGCTGGTGGCGCAGGGGCTGAGCCTGCCGGGGCATCTCTGCTCCATCCCGGTCGCGTTGCAGGCCGCGCTGCGCGCCTTCGGCGACGATATCCACGAGGGCGACATCCTGGTGCTGAACGACCCGTACGAGGGCGGCATGCACCTGCCGGATATTTTCGTCTTCCGGCCGATCTTCGCCGATGGCGCAGTGCTGGCGTGGGCGGCAACGATCTGCCATCACACCGATGTGGGCGGGCGGGTGCCGGGGTCGAACGCGTCCGACAGCACCGAGATTTTCGCCGAAGGGCTGCGCATTCCGCCGCTGAAACTATACGAGCGCGGGCAGCCGAATGCGACCCTGCATCGGATCATCGAGAAGAACGTGCGCCTGCCCGGCCGCGTGTTCGGCGATCTGCGCTCCCAGCTTGCCGCCTGCGCGATCGCTGCGCGCGGGATGGAGCCGCTGATCGCGCGCCATGGGGTGGCCGGGGTGCGCGCGCTGATGGCCGAGACGCAGGATTACAGCGAGCGCCTGACCCGGCATTGCCTGGCCGAGCTGCCGGACGGGGAGGCGACGTTCACCGACTGGATCGACGACGATCAGATCGACATCGGCGTGCCGATTCCGCTGGTCTGCACCGTGACGAAGCGCGGCGGATCGATGCGCTTCGACTGGACCGGCAGCGCGCCGCAGGTGAAGGGCGCGATCAACAACACCTGGAGCTACACGGCCGCCGCCAGCTTCACCGCCGCGAAATCGGTGCTGTCGGTGAACATGCCGAACAACGACGGCGTGTTCCGCGCCATCGAGGTGATCGCGCCCCCCGGCACCATCATGAACGCGCTCCCGCCGGCAGCCTGCGCGGCGCGCGGGCTGACGGGATTCCGTGCCACCGACTGCGCGTTTGGTGCGCTGGCAAAGCTGTATCCGGATCGCGTGTTCGCCGCCGGCGACGGCGGCAACACCGGGATTACCGTCGGCGGCTACGACCGCGCGCGACGCCCGTTCATCTACGTGGATTTCCTGTCCGGCGCCTGGGGCGCGCGGCCGTGGGCGGACGGGCTGGAAGGCAACACCACGATGTTCGCCAACATGGCGAGCTTCAGCGTGGAGATGATCGAGGCGGAAAACCCGCTCGAAATCCTGGACTACGGTTTCGTGCCTGACACCGGCGGCGCCGGACGGTTTCGCGGCGGTGCGGCGATGCAGCGCACCTGGCGCATGGTGGCCGACGAGGGGATTCTGCAGGTGCGCGCCGATCGCCAGACGCATCGACCGTACGGGCTGGCGGGCGGTGGCCCGGGTGCCGCGGGGCGCAACCTGTTGGCGCCGAGCACGCCCGCGGAACAGGTGCTGCACGCCAAGCTGACGATAAACTTTCGCGCCGGCGAGGTGTTCCGCCACCAGTTGCCGGGCGGCGGCGGGTTCGGCGATCCGCTGGAGCGCGCGCTGGAGGCGGTGGCGAAGGATTTGCGCGACGGGCTGGTCTCGATCGAAGGTGCGGCGGCCGACTACGGCGTCGTGGCGCGCGGAGATCCGCCCACGATCGACGTCGCAGCGACCGATGCGTTGCGAGCGCGGTTACGCGCGGCGGAGGCGGGACGATGAGCTTGCGGATCGGCATCGACATCGGCGGCACCTTCACCGACCTGGTCGCGATTGGCGCGGACGGGTTGGTGCACACGCGTAAGACCGCCTCCACGCCGCACGACTATACCGCGGGCATCCTGACCGGGTTGCAGGCGCTGCTGGCGGCCGTTCCAGGGCCGGTGGGCGAATTGCTTCACGCCACCACGATCGGATCGAACACCATCCTGCAAGGTGCGGGCGCGCGCACGGCGCTGATCACCACCGCCGGATTCCGCGACGTGCTGGAAATCCGCGACCTGCGCATGCCGCGCGTCTACGACATCGGCTGGACCAAGCCGCCGGCCCTGGTGGAACGCCGGCTGCGGCTGGAAGTGACCGAGAAGCTGCGCCCGGACGGGTCGGTCGCGGTCCCGCTGGACGACATCTCGGTCGCCGTCGCGATCGAACGGTTGCGCGCAGAACGGGTCGAGAGCCTGGCGATCTGCCTGCTGCACAGCTACGCCAATCCCGTGCACGAGCAGGCGGTGGCGGCCCTGGTGCGCGCCGCCCTGCCTGATCTGCCGATCTCCCTCAGTCGCGAAATCCTGCCGGAGATCAAGGAATATCCGCGCACCAGCACGACCGTCATCAACGCCTACGTGCAGCCGGTGGTGCGCGCCTATCTGACGACGCTTGCCGCGCGCCTGGCCGCGCTCGGGATCGCGGCGCCGCTGCATTTGATGCAGTCGAACGGCGGGCTCGCTTCGGCCGGATTCGCCGCCGCGCAGCCGGTGCACATCATCGAATCCGGCCCCGCCGCCGGCGTGGTGGGGGCGGCGGCGCTGGCCGCAACCCTTGGCGAGCCGCGGCTGATTACGTTCGATATGGGCGGCACCACCGCCAAGGCGGGGCTGGTCGAGAACGGCGAGGTGCTGCGCACCGAGGCGCTGGAAGTCGGCGCCGGCGTCATGGCCGGTTCCCGCCTGCTGGTCGGTGCGGGGTATCTGCTGAAACTGCCGGCGATCGATCTCGCGGAAGTGGGCGCCGGCGGTGGCTCGATCTGCCGACTGGACGCGGCGGGAGCGCCGAAGGTGGGGCCGGAAAGTGCGGGCGCCGATCCCGGGCCGGTTTGTTACGGCGTCGGCGGGACCGACCCCACGATCACCGATTGCAACCTGGTGCTGGGATATCTCGATCCGGGCGGGCTGGTGGGCGGGGCGATGAAGCTCGATCTCGCCGCGGCGCGCGCGGCGGTGGCGACGCGGCTGGCCGAACCGTTGGGGCTGACGATCGAAGCCGCGGCGGCGGGAATGCTGCGCGTCGCTGCTGCCAGCATGATGCGCGCGATCCGCGCCGTCAGCGTGGAACGCGGGCGGGACCCGCGCGATTTCGCGCTGCTCGCGTTCGGCGGCAACGGCGGGCTGTTCGCCGCGGCGATCGCGGCCGAACTCGGCATCCGGCGGATCATCGTCCCGCCGCTGTCCGGCGTGTTCAGCGCCTTCGGCCTGCTGGTCGCGGAGACCGAGCACCATGCGACGCGCAGCCTGCGCGCCCCGCTCGCCGGTGCGGATGCCGGCCCGATCGGCGCGGCGCTGGAAGCGCTGGAGCAGGAGGGACTCGCCAGGCTGGCTGCCGACGGGTTCCCGCCCGCACGCTGCATGCTGCGACGGAGCGCATTGGCCCGCTACGTCGGCCAGTCGAGCGAAATCACCGTGCCGCTGCCGCCAGGGCCGGCCGACGCGTGGCTCGCCGGGCTGCCGGAACGGTTCGGCGCAGAACACGAACGCACCTACGGCTTTCGCGCCGGCCCGGAAGAACCGGTCGAACTGATGGGCCTGGCGGTGATCGCCCGCGGCGTGGCAAACGCGCCCCGCGTGCCCGCTACCATCCCACCCGCCGCCGCCAACGTGCCGCCAACCCGCCGCGCCTGGTTCGCCGACACCGGCTGGGTGGAAACGAAAGTAACCGACCGCGCCGGCCTCGCCGCCAAACCACTCCGCGGACCCGCCATCATCCAGGAATACGACGCCACCTGCCTCGTGCCCGCAAGCGCCGAAGCCAGCCTCGACCCCTTCGGCGCGATCCGGCTGCGGCTCGACGCAGCGGTGTAGCCGGGGGGCCGCAAGCAAGGCCAGGGGGCGCTGCCCCCTGGACCCCCGCCAGGGAACTCGTCCCCTGGACCCCATACTGTTTGGGTTCCGTGCGGGTG
>JABBNW010000296.1:1471-4890 GCA_019352115.1 Pseudomonadota bacterium | reverse complement strand
CATGCCGGCGTAGCGGCCGATGCCGAGCGGGCCGCCCACGTGATCCAGCACGATGCGCGCGTCAGGGAAGGCACGGGCGAGCGCGGTCAGCTCCGGGATCTGCGGGTGGTACAGCCAGGCGTCGAACGTCAGGTCCATCGCGACCAGTTTCGCGAAGCCCTCGCGGAAGGCGGCCGTGCCCATCAGTTCGGCGGGTGCCGGATTGCCGGGGTTCAGCATCACCGGATCGGCGTCCCAGGCGGTGATGTGGCGGATGCCGCGGAACCGGTCGCCGCCGGCGCGCAGATGCGCCTCCAGCACCGCCTCCACCCGCGCGCCGAGCGCCAGGTTCGCGTGGCCGACGATGCCGGCGCAGATGCGGGTGGCGCCGTAGCCGCCCGACGCGCTCATCGCCGCGACGCCGTTGACGAATTCCGTCTCGCCGACCGGGCGCAATTCCTCCGGCCCGTGCGCGCGGTGGAAGGCGCGGCACTGGATGAACACGGTATCGGTGATGCGGTGGCCGCTGTTGAGGTCGGCCAGCAGCTCGTCCAGCAGGTAGCGCCAGCCGCCGCGATCCCACAGATGATGGTGCGGATCGACGATCGGCAGGTCCGGCTCCAGCGCCGGCTCGACGGTGCGGGCGAGCCAGTCCTCGCGGACGGCAAGGTAGTGCGACGAGCCCTGGGCGGTGCTGCTCATGTGACGATCCTCCGTGACCCGCCTATGCTACCCGCCCGGCGCCGCAGCCCCAAGAGGCCACGGCGATGCACGAGAGGACCGCCCGATGACCGCGCTCGATCCCATTCCGTATCCGGATGCGCAACTGCGCCGCATCCTGTCCTCGGTGCGCACGATCGCGCTCGTCGGTGCGTCGTCGAACTGGAACCGGCCGAGCTATTTCGTGATGAAATACCTGCAAGGCAAGGGCTACCGGGTGATCCCGGTCAACCCCGGCCTGGCCGGCCAGGAGCTGCTCGGCGCGCATGCCTATGCCTCGCTGCGCGACATCCCCGAGCCGATCGACATGGTCGATATCTTCCGCGCCTCCGACCAGGTGGGACCGATCGTGGACGATGCGATCGCGATCGGGGCTAAGGTCGTCTGGATGCAGCTCGGCGTGCGCAACGACGCCGCCGCCGCGCGGGCGGAATCCGCGGGGCTGGAGGTGGTGATGAATCGCTGCCCGAAGATCGAGTTCGGCCGCCTGGGCGGGGAGCTGTCCTGGGGCGGGGTCAATACCGGCATCATCCGCAACCAGCCGGCCGCAGCCCCGACCGCGCGCGCGCCGCGCAGCGAAGCGCCGCCAGCCGCCGACGTCAGCTACGGTTTCGAGACCCGCGCGGTGCACGCCGGCGCGTCACCCGATCCCACGACGGGGGCGCGCATCACGCCGATCTACCAGACCGCGGCTTATGTGTTCCAGGACGCCGACCACGCCGCGTCGTTGTTCAACCTGCATAATTTCGGCTACATCTACAATCGCCTGTCCAACCCGACCGTTGCGGTGCTGGAGGAACGGGTGGCGAGCCTGGAAGGCGGGCGCGCCGCGCTCGCCGCCGCGTCCGGCCACGCGGCGCAGTTCCTGGTGTTCGCCACCCTGCTGGAACCGGGCGACGAATTCCTCGCCAGCCGCAATCTGTACGGCGGGTCGCTGACCCAGTTCGGCCTGTCGTTCAGGAAGCTCGGCTGGACCTGCCATTTCGTCGATCCGCACGATCCGGAGAATTTCCGCGCCGCGCTGACCCCGCGCTGCAAGGCGATCTTCGTCGAAAGCCTGGCCAACCCGGGCGGCGTGATCGTCGATCTGGAAGCGGTCGCGAAGGTCGCCCATGACGCGGGGATTCCGCTGATCGTCGATAACACGCTCGCCACGCCCTATCTGTGCCGCCCGTTCGAGCACGGCGCCGATATCGTCACCCACTCCACCACCAAATTCCTCGACGGGCACGGCAACTCACTGGGCGGGATCATCGTCGAATCCGGCCGCTTCGACTGGGCGCAGGGCGGGCGGTTTCCGTCCCTGACCGAACCGGAACCGGCCTATCACGGCCTCCGCTTCTACGAGAATTTCGGCGACTTCGCCTTCACCACCAAGGCGCGCGCGGTCGGCCTGCGCGATTTCGGCCCCACCATGGCGCCGATGAACGCCTTCCTCACCATCACCGGCATCGAAACCTTGCACGTGCGGATGGAGCGCCACTGCGCCAACGCCCACGCGGTGGCGACCCATCTGGCGGCGCACCCCGCAGTCGCCTGGGTGTCCTACGCCGGCCTTGAGTCCAGCCCCTATCACGCGCTGGCACAGCGCTACCTGCCACGCGGGGCGGGCGCGGTGTTCACCTTCGGCGTCAAGGGCGGCTACGGCGCGGGGGTGAAGCTGGTGGAGGCGGTGCGGCTCTTTTCCCACCTCGCCAATATCGGCGACACCCGCAGCCTGATCCTGCACCCCGCCTCCACCACCCATCGCCAGTTGTCCGACGAGCAGCGGACGGCGGCCGGCGCGGGGGCCGACGTGATCCGTCTCTCGATCGGGCTGGAGACCGCGGCGGACCTGATCGCCGATCTGGATCAGGCGCTGGCTGTTACCGTATGATAGATTTTACCGGGGGGGCAACCACGGTCAACGGGAGCGCGCGGCATGGCCATCGCATCGTTCGAGAAGGAATGGCAGACCATCAAGACCAATTTCGAGAGGGCGACGGCCAAGAAGAAGCCCAGCGAGAAATTCATGGGCCTGTTCAACAAAAGCTCCGGCATGACGCCGGCGTCGCGCAAGCTCGACCAGGCGATCGCCGACGAGGACAAGGCCGAAGCCGACAAGGCGCTGGCCAACTTCGACCGGGTCGGTACCGCCTACCAGCAAGTGCTGGCGAAGGCCGTCACGGCGGAGACCGACAAGACGGTGATCGCCGAGACCAAGGTCATGATCGGCGAGATCACCGGATTGCAGAAGGAGGCCGAGACGACGGTCGAGAAGGTCGGCGCCGTCAAGCGGGTCGCCAACCTCGCGCAATGGGCCGCGCAGATGAAGAACAAGGCGCTGGGCGCGCGCATCACGGAATACGCCAAGCGCACCCATAACGACGACCTGCTGCTGTTCCTCGGCACCATGGTCAAGAAGGACTACTCGACGAAGACCTACGAGACCTTCGTCAAGGCCGGGTCGAAATACGAGATCAACATCGACGATGCCCTGCGCAGCAAGTTCGAGCCCGCGAACCTGCGCGCCGCGCCCTGGGGCGATGCCACCAGCGTCGTGATCGACCTGTTCAACAACAACATCATCAACAAACTGATGTAGGCGCGCGCCGACGCCGCGGGACCGGATTCCGGTTCCGCGGCGCCCGCACCCGACCTACGCGGCGCGGCGCATCCCGCCCCGGCGACGGTTGCGCGCCGCGCGCGGCGGCGGCGCCGAGTCGTTGGCTGCCGAGCGC
>JABBNW010000296.1:0-1462 GCA_019352115.1 Pseudomonadota bacterium | reverse complement strand
GCCGAGCGCGCCGGCGCCGGCGGGGAGCCGGGGGCCACCCCGATCGCCGTGCCCGTCATCCGCTCGATCGCCCGCAGCACGCTGCGTTCGGAGGCGTCGCACAGCGAAATTGCGATCCCGCTCGCCCCGGCCCGCGCGGTGCGGCCGATGCGGTGCACGTAGTCCTCGGCCTGCATCGGCAGGTCGAAATTGATCACGTGCGACACGCCGACGACATCGATCCCGCGCGCGGCGATATCGGTCGCCACCAGCACCCGCGCCCGTCCGGAGCGGAACTGGTCGAGCGCGCGCACCCGCTGCGGCTGGCTCTTGTTGCCGTGCAGCGCGCTGACCGCGACGCCGCCCGTCTCCAGCGCCAGCGCCACCCGGTCGGCGCCGTGCTTGGTGCGGGTGAACACGATTACCCGCTCCATCGCCGGATCGTCGAGCAGCCGCCCGAGCAACGCCCGCTTGCCGGCGGTATCGACGAAATGCACGAGCTGCTCGATCTTCGGGATGGTCGCGGGCGCCTGGGCGATGGCGACCCGCACCGGATCGCGCAGCAGCCCCTCGGCGAGCTTCGCCACTTCGGTCGGCATGGTGGCGGAGAACAGCGCCGACTGGCGTGCCGCCGGCAGGGCGGCGACGATGCGGCGGATGTCGCGGATGAAGCCGAGATCGAGCATGCGGTCCGCTTCGTCGAGCACAAAATGCCGCACCAGGTGCAGCTTCAGCTCGCCGGTGGACAGCAGGTCGCAGATCCGCCCCGGCGTGCCGACGACGATATCGACCCCCGGGCGCATCCGCTGCACCTGCGCATGGCGCGAGCAGCCGCCGAGGATCGCGGTCAGGCGGAAACGCTGGCCGGCGCCGAGGGTGCGCAGGGTTTCCTCGATCTGCAGCGCGAGTTCGCGCGTCGGCGCCAGGATCAGCGCCGTCGTGGTCTGCGGCTGTGGCCGGCTCGGCGTGGTGGCGAGATGCTGCAGCAGCGGCAGCCCGAAGGCGGCGGTCTTGCCGGAGCCGGTCTGGGCGACGCCGAGCAGGTCGCGCCCGGACAGCAGCGCCGGAATGGCGCCGGACTGGATGGGGGTGGGGGTATGAAAGCCCTGACGATCGAGGGCAGCCAGCAGGGACCCGGCCAGGCCGAGTCCGACGAAATTCGATGACACGATAAGATAAGCTCCGGCGCCACCGCGGGACAACGCCCGGGAGCCGCGCCTGGTAGTCCGCCGGCCCGCGCGACGTTGGGGCGAACGAGGATAGAGGGAGCGCTTCGCGCAGGGCGGACCAGGACGGCCGGCACCCATCACGCGATCACGAAACGCAAGCGGGATATAGCCGAAACGCGGCGCCGGCGCAAGGGGGTTCTTGCTGCACTGCGGCAGGCCATCGCAGGCGGCCCGAACGCATTGGCCGCGCTGCCCTTCTCCCTCTCCCCCCGCGCTTGCGCTAGGGGATGCACACATCTCGCATAGGGTTGATG
>JABBNW010000295.1 GCA_019352115.1 Pseudomonadota bacterium | reverse complement strand
GTTTTCAGTGGCCTGCTGGTCCCTGAAATGGGAAGGCATTTCAGGGGCAGGACACCAGCGCCGCCGCGATCCGTTCCCTTGTCAACGGCATCTCCCGCACCCGCGCCCCCAGCGCGTGCGCCAGCGCGTTGCCGATCGCCGCCGCGGTCGGCCCCAGCGCCACCTCGCCCAGCCCGAGCGACGGATCGGCGGCATCGCCGACGAAGCGCACGACCACCTCCGGCACTTCCGGGAAGGTCAGGATCGGGTAGTGCTCCCAGGCGTTGGTCAGCACGCCGGCCTCATCCACCCGCACTTCTTCCTTCACGGTCCAGCTTGCCGCCTGGATGATGCCGCCCTCGACCTGGTTCGCCGCGCCGTCCGGGTTGATGACCAGTCCGGCATCGACGGCGCACCAGATGCGGCGCAGCGCGATCGCCTGCTCGACCACGATCTCCGCCACCAGCGCCACGTAGGCGGCGCGGTTCTTGTAGCGGCTGAAGGCGATCCCCCAGCCCACCCCGTCCCCGCCCGCCGGCCGCGCCGCCCAGCCGGACAGCGCCGCCACCGCTTCCAGCACGCGCCGCGCGCGCGGGTCCGACAGCAGGGACAGCCGGTACGCCAGCGGGTCCTCCCCGGCACGCAGCGCCAGTTCGTCGACGAAGCTCTCCAGCGCGAAAACGTTTCCGTGCGTACCGAGCCCGCGCATCGACGACGTGCGCAGCCGCGGCCGTTCGACCAGGTGATGCGTGATCCGTTGCGCCGGCAGGTCGTACAGCGCCACCGCGTTGCGCAGCCCGCCGAACCCGGCCGCGTCGGGCACGTCAGGCGCCGGCGGAGTGGGCACGGCGCCCGGCAGCGCCGCGGCGGCGAGCAGGTTGGTCCGCCCGTTGTGTCCCGGGCGCTGGCCGTGCGTGCCGCTCCAGACCTCCATCGTCCAATCGACCGGCCGGCCGCGCGTATCGAGCCCGGCGGCCAGATCGATCACCATCGCCGAGCCGAACGGAACCACCGACATCTCCTGCGCGCGCGACCACTGCACCCGCACCGGCCGGCCCGGCCGCGCCCGCGCGATCAGCGCCGCGTCCAACGCCACGTCGTCCGCCCCGTTATGCCCGTAGCATCCCGCGCCCGGCCGGTGCTGCACGGCGACGGCGGCGACGTCGAGGCCCAGCGCCTGCGCCAGCGCCACCCGCAGCATCCCCACGCCTTGCGAATGGGTCTGCACGTCGAGCCGCGTGCCATCCCACTGCGCCAGCGCCACCGAAGGCCCGATCGACGCATGCGCCAGGAACGGCCGCAGGTAGCGCGCAGCGAAACGATCCGATGCGGGCGCGACATCGGTGCGTCCGGCCGGGATTTCCAGCAGCCGATCGACCGCCGCCGCCCCGACCAGGGCCAGCGGCTCGGAGGCGACCGCCGGCCGCGGCGTCCCGCCACTCCAGCGCGCCCGCGCCTCGGCCGCGGCGAGCGCGCGTTCCGCCAGCGCTTCGGTCTCCGCGATCACCGCGGCGAAATCGCCGATCCGCAGCACCTCCACCGCCCCGCCGGCGGCGCGCGCGATCGCCGCCTCATCCAGCGGCCCCAGCGTCGCGCCCGGCCAGGGCCGGTGCAGGCTGCGCGCATGCAGCAGACCCGCGGGCGCGAGGTCGTGGATGAACCCGCCGCCGAACAGCTTGCCCGGCAGATCGACCCGCGCGAGCGCCCGACCGATGTAGCGGAAATTCGCCGGCGCGCGCAGCACCGCGGTGCCCGCCACCGGCCGGGCGAGATCGACCGCCGGCGCCAGCGACCAGTAATCGAGCGCCGTCGCCGCGCCGTCCTGCAGGATCGCCCCGTCCTCGATGCGCAGCGCATCGGGCGCGCAATTCAGCCGCAACGCCGCCGCTTCCAGGAACCGGGTGCGCACCTCGGCGGCGACCAGGCGGATGGCGCCGCCGGAGGCCTCGATCGACTGGCTACCGGCGGTGAAGCCTTCCTCCGGCGCCGCCTCGGTATCGCCCGAGACGATCCGGAACCGGCCCGGGTCCACGTCCAGTTCTTCCGCCGCGATCTGGGTCAGCGCGGTCAGGATGCCCTGGCCCAGCTCCACCTTGCCGGTGCACAGGCGCACCCGCCTGTCCGGTTCGAACCCGATCCATTGCTCGGCGCGCGGGTTGTCGCGCAAGCTGGCGGGCAGCACGCGGTCGCTCATGACGCCTCTCCGCGCAGGCTGCGCGCCGCGCGCTGCACCGCCGCGATCATCCGGTTGTGCGCGCCGCAGCGGCAGAGATTGCCGGCGAGCGCGGCGGCGATCTCCGCCCGCGACGGGTCCGGATTGCGCGCCAGCAGCGCCGCGGCGGCGATCTGGATGCCGGACAGGCAATAGCCGCACTGCCCCGCCTGTTCGTCGAGCACCGCCGTCTGCAACGGATGCGGCGCGGCGGGCGTGCCCAACCCCTCCACGGTCACGACTGCCCGCCCCGCCACCCGATCGAGGCGCAAGGTGCAGCTTTGCACCGGCGCGCCGTCCAACAGCACGAGGCAGGCGCCGCACGCCTCCGCCCCGCAGCCGAAACGGGTCGCCGGCAGACCGAGTTCCCCACGCAGCGCGTGCACCAGTACGTCGTCGTCGCTCCCCGCCACCTGTGCCGGCCGGCCGTTCAGGGTGAAGGCGAAGGTTGCGCTCATGCTCCGGCATCCGCGTGTCGCGCGGCCTGGCGCAGCAGCAACGCCGCCGCTTCGGTGGCGCGCATGCCAGGGGCGACGCCGGCGGCGGCGGCCTGCCGGTTCGCCTTGGTCACGATCCCGTCGTGGTAGATGCTCGCCCCGTCGCCGAGATCGGCCGACAGATGCGACACCGCGGCACACGCGATCCCCATCCGCTCCAGGATGCCGAGTCCGGCGATCGCCATTTGCGCCCGCCCGAACCCGCCGTCCGATCCGATCACGCCGGCCGGGCGCACCCCATGGCGGTACATGTATACCGTCATGGTCGTATCGACCGGCGTGCCGACGCAGAACACGTCGGCCGTATGGGGTTCGCGGATCAGGCTCATGGACCAGCAGCCCCACACCTGCCCGCCGTCCCCGGCGGCCAGGCGCTGCGGCGCTTCCGGCAGCCGCGAGGCGACCTCGCGCACCTGGCCCGCAGGCGCGGCCAGCATCCGTTCCGCCGCCGCCGGCACGCCCTGGCCGGGCTCGGCGCCGAGCGCCGCCGCGGCGGCATTCACCCGGCTGATCACGCCCTGGGTCCAGACCGAGCGCCCGTCGCACATCTCGCAGCTATAGACACTGACTGCGGCGGCCGGCACGCCGAGCGCATCGGCCACCGCAAGCCCCGCCACGCCGGCGTCGTTGCGCCCGATCCCGGCATCGACGCCGATGATCCCGCGCAGCCCCTTGCGGAGCAGGCTGATCGCGACCGCCTCGGCCATGTAGGCGCCGTGCACCAGCAGGTCGCGCGCCGGTTCGATCGGCACCAGGGAGGCATCGAACTCGCGCGGCGAATCGATCACGATCGCCCGGCCGGGGGCGATGGCCCCGCCCCGGGTGACCACGGCCTGGGTCGTCAACCCGACGAAGGCGCGATTGCCGAATTCCAACGGCGGGGTCGCGCCGCGGGGGGCATCGGCGGGCGCGGTGGGATCGGGGGATGTGCGGGTCATGCGGCGCCTCGCGGTGCTCGGGGCTTCGGACGCGCGGGGCCGGGCCGGGAGCGGGGCATCGGCGACGTTCCTCCAGCCAGCTTCGTTGCGCCCATCCTGCCCCGGCGCCGAGGGGTGCCGCAAGGCGGAGCTGTCCCCGGTCAGAACAGGAACGGCAGGAACATCGTCGTGCGCTGCATGTAGTCAGGATATCGGCCCGGGAATTGTTCCGTCATGAGTGTTTCCTCGCGCCTGGCGCTGTAGAGGAAATAGGCAGCGTACAGAACCAGCGGCACCGTCCAGAACAGGTTCTGCCCGATCGCCGAGCCGAGCATGGCGAGCAGCAGGCCGCCATAGATCGGATGGCGCGCATAGACGTATGGCCCGGCGGTGACGAGGCCCGGATCGGCCTTCCGGGTCATCGGCATGCCCCAGTTCCGCCCGAGGCAGGCCCGCGCCCAGACGGCAAGCCCGACGCCGAGGGCGCACAGCCCCACGCCCACCAGCCCCGCGACGACCCGGGCGCTGCCGGCCGGCAGCCATCCGCTCGGCTCCGCGCGCCCGAACACGGGGAGCCGCAGCGCGAGCAGGATCAGCACGATGATGGCCACGCGCGGCCCGTTCTGCCGCCAGCCGAAGCGCGCACCGACGGTCCTTTTCGCGCCCACGGCCATGACCAGCCAATAGACGACCAGGACGAACCAGAAGGCGAAGATGAGCCGATCGGCGAGGGTCATGATGCGCGCTCCGGAACGGGCCGGGGAACGCCGCCCGGGCAGCCAGCCGCGGGAGGATGCCCGCGCCGGCCCGCCGATCGGAGCCGCGGGACGACGACGGGGCCCGTGTCTCCGCGATCCCGCAGGATTCTTACCACGGAGAAACGACGGAGGGCCACGAAGGGCCACAGGCGCCGGAGCGGTCGGTCATGCCCGGTGCTCTGACGGGGGACCGATCCCCAAGTGATGGAGCCGCTGTCGAACCACGGGAACCGACTCCTTTGGCCCTCCGTCGCTTCCCCGTGGCGCGACTCCTTGCGATGGCGCGAGCCGGACGATCCGCGAGGCCGATGCCTCCGGACCGCGCCCCATCGGTCCGGAGGAACCGGGCCATCGCCGTGGAGCAGGGCGAGCGGCGGGGCACTCGAGAGGGACGGTTCTTCGCGGCGCAGCCGCAACCAAACCCGCCCCTCCGCAAGGAGCCCGCCCGCGGCCATCGCGGTAGGGACGCGCATTACTGCGCGCCCCCCGCACAGAACCGTACGGGCGGGATTCCCGCATACGGCTCCCA
>JABBNW010000294.1:1892-5025 GCA_019352115.1 Pseudomonadota bacterium | reverse complement strand
TGTGGCATTTCGGACTCGCTTCGCTGCCCACGGGTTACGGGATCGGCATATGCGGGGGGCCGGAACGGGGACGCTCTACAGAATTGACGACAGGCCCTAGCTCTTTGTTTTCAGTGGCCTGCTTGTCCCTAGAAATGGGAAGGCATTTCAGGGGCAGGACACTGGCCGCGCATCCGCCCTTGCATTCCCCCCGCGCCCGCCCAAACATGATCGCCATGTCCGGATTCGCCCCGCGGGTGAAGGCCGTGCTCGGCCCCACCAACACCGGCAAGACGCATCTTGCGATCGAGCGGCTGGCCGCCCACGCCTCCGGCATCATCGGCTTCCCCCTCCGCCTGCTCGCGCGCGAGAACTACGACCGGCTGGTGCGCCTGAAGGGCGCGAAGCACGTCGCGCTGATCACCGGGGAGGAAAAGATCGTCCCGCCCGAGGCGCGCTGGTACTCCTGCACCGTCGAAGCCATGCCGCTCGATCGCGCCGCCGAGTTCGTCGCGGTCGACGAGATCCAGCTCTGCGCCGACCCCGACCGCGGCCATGTCTTCACCGATCGCCTGTTGCATGCGCGCGGCCTGGTGGAGACGATGTTCCTCGGCGCCGAAACGATCCGGCCGCTGCTCGCGCGCCTGGTGCCCGGCGTGCAGATCGAAACCCGGCCGCGGCTGTCGCAACTCCACCATGCCGGCGCGGCCCGGCTGACCAAGCTTCCGCCGCGCAGCGCCGTGGTCGCGTTCTCCGCCGCCGAGGTCTACGCGATCGCCGAGGCGATCCGGCGCCGCCGCGGCGGTTGCGCGGTGGTCATGGGCCGGCTGTCGCCGCGCACCCGCAACGCGCAGGTGGCGCTGTATCAGGACAAGGAGGTCGATTTCCTGGTCGCCACCGACGCGATCGGCATGGGCCTCAACATGGACGTGGACCACGTCGCCTTCGCCGGCCTGTCGAAGCACGACGGCCACCGCATCCGTCGCCTGCTCCCGGCCGAGGTCGCGCAGATCGCCGGCCGCGCCGGGCGCGGAATGCGCGACGGCACGTTCGGCACCACCGCCGCCTGCCGCCCGATGGAAGACGCGCTCGCGGCCGCGGTGGAGGCGCACGCGTTCGACCCGCTCACCCAGCTCTGCTGGCGCAATTCGGAGCTCGATTTCAGCGGCATCGATGCGTTGCTGGGCAGCCTGCTCGCGCCCTCGCCGGCGCCGGGCCTCGTGCGCGGCAACGACGCCTCCGACCTCGAAACCCTGGCGGCGCTGGCGCGCGAGCCGGAGATCCGCCGCCTCGCCACCGGGCGGGCGCGGCTGCGCCGGCTGTGGGAGGCGTGCCAGATCCCCGATTTCCGCAAGCTCGCCGACGAGACCCATACCCGACTGTGCGCGCGCATCTTCGGCCATGTGGCCGACGGCGGCACCGTGCCGACCGACTGGCTGGCCGCGCAGATCGCCGTGCTGGCCCGCCCGGAGGGCGACATCGACACGTTGATGCAACGTCTTGCCGGCATCCGCGTCTCCGCCTACATCGCCGCCCGGCCCGATTGGGTGCGCGACGCCCCCACGTGGCAGGCGCGGGCGCGGGAGGTCGAGGACCTGCTGTCGGATGCGCTGCACGAGCGCCTGCTGGCCCGCTTCGTCGATCGCCGCGCCACGATGCTGATCCGCCGGCTGGACGGCGGGGCCGGCGAGGTCCTGCTGTCGGCGGTCACCCGGCGCGGCGAGGTGGTGGTGGAGGGGCACGGCGTCGGCCGGCTGGAGGGCTTCACCTTCGTCCCCGATCCCGACACCGGGGGCGAGTCGCGCAAGCTCGTGCTGCGGGCCGCGCGCCGCGCGCTGGCCGAGGAGATGCCGCGCCGGGTGACGGCGGCGGAAGCGGCCGCGGATGCGGCCTTCGCCTTCGCGCCCGACCACCGCATCGCCTGGGACGGCTTCCCGATCGCCCGGCTGCGTCGCGGCGCCACCGCGCTGCGCCCGCAGGTGGAGATGCTCGACAGCGAGTTCCTCGACGGCGCGCAGCGGGAGCGGCTGCGCCTGCGCGTGCAAACCTGGCTGGACGGGACGATCGCCGTCGGGTTGGCGCCGCTGTACGGTGCCATCGCGCAGGCCGCGGACGACGCCGCGTTGCGCGGGCCGCTGCACCGGCTCGCCGACGGGCTCGGGCTGGTCGTGGACGAAGGGGCGACCGGGGCGGACGCGGCGCTGCGCCGCAAATTGAAGCCGCTCGGCGTGACCGCGGGACGGTTCGCGTTGTTCCTGCCAGCGCTGTTGAAACCGCGGGCGGCAACCTTGCGCGCGCGCCTGTGGGCGCTGTGGGAGGGCACGGCCGTGCCGGTGCCGGAGCCGCCGGCAGGCACGGTCGCGCTGGAACCGCCGGGCGCCTGGCCGGCCGGGTTCGCCGTCGCGATGGGCTGGTTGCCGGCGGGGCCCGTGCTGCTGCGGCTTGATGTGGCGGAGCGGGTGGCGGCGGAACTGGCGCATCTGACCCGGCCGGGCGAGGCACTGCTGCCGGTCGGCCTGGCCTCCCGCCTCGGGGTCCGCGGCGCATGGGTGCCGGCGGTGTTGCGCGTGCTGGGCTACCGCGTGCTGCCCGCCGAGGTGCCGGCGCCGGTGCAATACGGCCCGCCGGCCCCGGCGCGGCTGGTGCCGCTGCGCCGACCGCGGGAGACGGACGCCAGCCGCCCGCCCACCGCGCGCGCCGGCCGGGACGGCCGGACGGTGCCGCCGCGTCCGCTGCCGCTGCCCTCCGGCCCGTTCGCCGCCCTGGCGGCGCTGCTGCGGTAGGGCGGTGGCGCGCGCGCGGGGTGCGGTGGCGCCGGTTGCCTCCCCCGAGGCGGAGGCCGGGTGCGGCTGGCAGCGGCTCGACACCTGGCTGTGGTGCGCGCGGTTCCTGAAATCCCGCGCCGATTGTGCCCGGCTGGCGGCGGCCGGCGCCGTGCGGCTCAATCGCCAGCCGACCGACAAATCGCATGCGCGGGTGCGGGCGGGCGACGTGCTCACCGTGGCCTTGCGCGACGACGTCCGGGTGGTGCGGGTGCGCGCGCTGGCGGCGCGGCGCGGGCCTGCCGCCGAGGCGCGCAGCCTGTATGAGGAGGTGCCCGAACCCGGCCGCGAGTCTGCGCATGACGCCGCCCATCCCGTCGCCTGATCCGTCG
>JABBNW010000294.1:0-1876 GCA_019352115.1 Pseudomonadota bacterium | reverse complement strand
TGCCCGACGCCGGCTTGCCCGACCAGGCGGTGCACCTGCCGTTCGCGCCCGGTCCGTACCGGATGGCGATGGACCTCACCGCCTGCCCGGAGGCGGAATGGATCGAGCGCGATGCGCACTACCCGGCGGAGATCGCCCTGCGCCGCGCCTTGCTCGCCGAGCGGCATACGGAGGTGTTCGGCGCCTGCGACGGCTCCGAACCGGCGCGGCGGGAGACGCTCGCCCGGCTCGCCGCGCATCTGCCGGCGCGCTACCCGGATGGGTTCGCGCGCGAGGGGCGCCGGCTGCGCAATCGGCTGAGCGGGGAGGCGTGGGACCTCGCGGACCCGTCGTGCGATCCGCTGGAGGTCGCCGGGCGGCTGGTGCAGGAGGATCTGTGCATCGTCCGCCTGGACGGCGCAGAGCCGGTGCTGGCCGCGGCGGTGCTGTGTTTCCCGAGCCGCTGGCGGCTCGCCGACAAGCTCGGCCTGAAGCTGGCCGCGGTGCACGCGCCGGTGCCGTTCTATGCCGAGCGGCTGGGCCGCCCGGTCGATCGTTTCATGGGCGCGATCAAGCCCGGGCACGTGGCGCTGCGGCTGAACTGGGCGCTGGTGGACGATCCGGCGCTGTTCCAGCCCACGGGCAAGTTCCGCGCCGCGCACGATCCGGCCATCACGGCGGCGAATGCCGGCGCGCGGGTCTGGTTGCGGGTGGAACGGCAGACCTTGCGCCGGCTGCCGGACAGCGGCGCGGTGCTGTTCGGAATCCGGGTGCATGTCTATCCGCTGGCGCGCATCGCGGCGCGGGCGGAGGTGGCGGCGCGGCTGGCCGCGGCGGTGGGCGCGCTGCCGGAGGAAACCGCGCGCTACAAGAGCATCGCCCCGTTCCGGGCGGCGGTGCTTGCGTATCTTGCGGACTGCGCTGCGGGGGGTGGCGCCGCCGGACCGTGAGGCGGCGCCGGCCCGTTCAGCTTTCCCGCAGGATGCGGGCGAGGAAGCTGCGCAGCCGGTCGGTGCGCGGGGCAGCGAACAGGCTGGCGGGCGGGCCGGTCTCCACGATCTCGCCCTGGTCCATGAACACCACCCGGTCGGCCACCTGACGGGCGAAGCCCATCTCGTGCGTGACGCAGAGCATGGTCATGCCGGAGCGGGCGAGCTCGATCATCACCTCCAGCACCTCCTGGATCATTTCGGGATCAAGGGCGGAGGTCGGCTCGTCGAACAGCATGACTTTCGGGCGCATGCACAGCGCGCGCGCGATCGCGACCCGCTGCTGCTGCCCGCCGGACAGTTGCGTTGGATATTTATGCGCCTGCTCGGGGATCCGCACGCGTTCGAGCAGGCGCATCGCCTCCGCCTCGGCCTCCGCCCGGGGCAGGCCGCGCACCTGCACGGGGGCGAGGATGCAGTTCTGCAGGATGGTCAGGTGCGGGAACAGGTTGAAGGACTGGAACACCATGCCGACCTCCTGGCGCACCCGGCGCAGGTCGCCGGGACGGTCCGAGAGTTCGGTGCCGTCCACCACGATGCGCCCGCGTTCGTGCGCCTCCAGCCGGTTGATGCAACGGATCAGGGTGGACTTGCCGGAGCCGGAGGGACCGCAGACGACCACCCGTTCGCCTTCCGCGACATCCAGCGACACGTCGCGCAGGACGTGGTGCGCGCCGTAGGATTTGTTGACCCGGTCGAGGGTGATGATCGGGGGCGCGGACGGGGCGGCGGCGGTATCCTGGGGCATCGGCGCAGCATAGCCGCAAGCGGTGGGGTGGTGGGAAGGGGCATCGGCGACCCAGCACAACGGCGACCCACCACACCGGCGACCCAGCACATCGGCGGACCGGGACTGGAACGCCGCCGCGATCGCGCGCAGACTGCCCGCTTCGGCGTCCCCGAACCGA
>JABBNW010000293.1 GCA_019352115.1 Pseudomonadota bacterium | reverse complement strand
CACCGCGCCACCCCGGACCCGAGACACCACCCATCCGCTCCGAACCCAAGTGATGGGGTCCAGGGGCAGCGCCCCTGGCCTTCCTTCACGCCGCCCGTGGCTTCGCTTCGCCTCGGCTTTCCGCGAGGTGGTCGAAGCTACGGCGGTAGGTGCCAAGACCCATGGTTTGCGAGCGGAGTTCGATGATGAGGTCGTGCAGTTCCGCTTCCGGCACCAGGGCTTCGACGTCGTCCCAGCCGGGCCAGCCGGGTTTTTCGGCGTAGCCCAGGATCTGGCCGCGGCGTCCGGTCAGCAGGCGCTGGGCGCGGGCAGTGAAGTCGTTCGGCACGCTGATGGTGACCCGGTCGATCGGTTCCAGCAGCACCGGATCGGCGGCAGCGAGGCCTTCCTTCATGGCGATCTGGGTGGCGGTCTTGAATGCCATGTCGGAGCTGTCGACGCTGTGGAACTGGCCGTCGGTCAGGGTGACGGCGATATCGACGACCTGGTAGCCGAACGGGCCTTTTTTCGCCGCCTCCTCGGCGGCATCGCCGACGGCGGGGATGAAGTTGCGCGGCACGGCGCCGCCCACGACCTTGTCGATGAAGGCGAAGCCGGCGCCGCGCGCGCGCGGGGCGATGTCGATCTTCACGTCGGCGAACTGGCCGTGCCCGCCGGTCTGGCGTTTCAGCCTGCCGTGCTGCTGCACGGCGCTGCGGATGGTTTCCTTGTAGGCCACCTGCGGGCGGGTCGTGGTCAGTTTCAGACCGTAGTTCTTCGCCAGCCGCTCGACCGTGGTGTTGAGGTGGATTTCGCCCTGGCCGTGCAGCACCGTCTCCCCGGTGTCCTGGCCGTGTTCGAGCACGAGGGTGGCGTCCTCCTCCAGCAGCTTCTGCAGCGCGCCGGAGAGTTTCACGTCGTCCTTGCGGTCGGTGGTGGCGATCGCGAGCGCATAGACGGGCGGCGGCGGGGCCGGGAACCCCAGCGGCTCGGGGGTGCCGTTGGGGGCGATCGCGACGCCGGTCGCAACGGGTTCGAGCCGGCCGAGGGCGGCGATCTGGCCCGCCTCGGCCTCCGCCGCCTTGGTCATTTCCCCGCCCGGCATCTGGTAGATGCCGCCGAGCCTGGCGCCCCCGAGCGTGACGCCGTCCTTCACCGCACCGCGCCAGAGGCGCGCGTAGGAGAGCTTGCCGGTGTGCCCGGCGTGCACCGTCTTGAACACCTGGATCAGCGGCGGGCCGTCCGGCGCGATGCCCTTGCGTGCGGCGGTTGCCGCAACGTCCGGCGTATCGTGGCGGAGCGCCTTCCACAGCCGGCGGATGCCGCCCGCCTGGTCGGCCGCGCCGAGCAGCACCTCGGTCACCGCGCCGGCGGCGAGGTCCTTGCGCAGGTCGGCGTAGAGTTCCCCGGTGCTGGGCGGGATATCCTCCAGCACTTTCTCGAGCAGCGCGTCGTCGTTGTCGGCGAGGGTTTCGACCAGTCGCGATTTGGCTTCCTGTTCCGCATCGGCCATGGCGGACGGGATCTGCATCAGTTCCGACGGCTGGCCGCGGCGGTAGCGATACGCGCGTTCGCTGACGACATCGACATAGCCGGTGACCTTGCCGGCCTCGGCGATCGGCACCTGGCGCAGCACGAGCGGACAGGTGGCATAGGCCTGCAGCGCGGCGAGCGTGTCGCGCAGGCTGCCCTCCAAGGTGTCGATCTTGTTGATGAACACGACATGCGGGACGTGATGGTCCGCCAGCGTCTTCATCAGCGGGGCGATCGCCAGCGCCTTGGCCGGCTGCGGTTCGCAGACCAGCACCGCGAGATCGACCATCGCCAGCGCGCAGCATGTTTCGTGCGCGAATTCGATCGAACCGGGGCAGTCGATGAGCGTCCAGGGATCGCCGAGATAGATGCAATGGCCGAGGCGCAGCTCGGTGGTGGTCGGGCGGTTGCGCGGATCGGCGGGGCGCTTCACCGGGCTGCCGGCGGCGTCCATCAATGCGTCGAAGAGCGTCGATTTGCCGCTGCCGTAGGGGCCGACCAGGGCCACCGAGCGCGGACTTCTGCCGTTCTGGGTTCCGGACATTGCGGCGCCTCCCTCGCTTTCGCTGCGGGCGCCGGTGGGCTCCGGCGCCCTGGACGAGACCGATCCTACGCCGGGGTTGCGGCCGATGTCACAGGGGGAATGCCTCCAGGGGCGGAGGTCAGGGGCGGATGCCGGGGACAGATGGCAGGGGCGGAGGTCAGGGGGATTTGCGGGCGCCCGGGACCGGCAGGGCCGCATAGGCCGGGCCGGGCAGGACGGTCATCACCAGCACGTCCGGCGCGGCGCCCGGACCGAACGGCCCGGCAACGCGATGGGCGACCCGCGGCAGGGATTGCAGATAGACGGCGATCGCGCGCGCATCCGCCGCGGTCAGATGGGCGAAGGCCCGCCACGGCATCACCGGGGCGAGAACCCGCCCGTCCGGACGCACGCCGGTGGTAAGCGCGGTGACGATCTGCTGCGTGGTCCAGGTGCCAAGCCCGGTCGCCTTGTCCGGCGTGAGGTTCGGCCCGACGAACACGCCGCGCCCCGGGATCGCGAAGCCGACGTCCGAACCGCCGAGGAAGCGCGTCTTGTCCTCATGGCCGAGGAAATGGCCGGGCGTGTGGCAGTCGCTGCAACCGCCGAGCGCGACCAGGTATTTGCCGCGGGCGATCTCCGCGTCGGTGGCGGCGTGGGCAGCGCCGGCCAGCATGACGAACGTCGTTGCAGCCAGGGCCCAGCGACGTATCCGATGCGGCATCGATCGTCTCTCCGTTGGTTGCGCAACGTGACCGTCGCGACCGGGGACGTCAAATCCTGCCGCATCGCGCCCGGCCGCGGCACGAAGCGGGCGATCCGCTTGGCGAATGAACCGCATCCGGTTAGGAGGGATGGCAGCGGCAGGCGCGACTTCGGTGCGCAAGAGACGGCCGCGCAGGAGAGGGCCGTGATGGCGGATCGCCCGCAGGTCGGCGCGGCATGAGCCGTGCCTGGTGGTCCGGCACCGTCGCGGACCTGCGCGCCACCGGGACCGAGGCGATCGTCGCGCAACTTGCCACGCGCCTGATCGAGACCCACCGGCTGAACCACGAAGAACAACTGCGTGCGTGGCGCGACCAGGTGCCCCTGCTCGTCGCCGCGCTGGCGGGCTTGCCGGCGGACTGGACGGTGCTGCTGGAATATCCGCTGCTGCGGCTGGGGCGGCGCATCGACACCGTCCTGCTGACCGATCGCGCGATCCTGGTGCTGGAGTTCAAGGCCGGCGCGCAAGGGTTCACCGCCGACGGCCGGTTGCAGGTGGACGACTACGCGCTCGACCTGCGCGACTTCCATGCCGGCAGCCGGGCGCATCCGATCGTGCCGATCCTGGTCGCCCCGCGCGGCCCCCCTGCCCTGCTGGCGTGGCCGCTGCTGTGGCACGCGGTCGTGCCGGTGCTGGAGGCCTCCGCCGCGACCTTGCCCGCCCTGCTGGCCGATGTGGTTGCGCGGGTGCCGACGCCGACCTGTCGGCTGGATGCCGCGGGCTGGGATGCGGCGCCGTACCGGCCGGTGCCGACGATCGTGGAGGCGGCCCGGATGCTGTATGCTCGCCACGGCGTCGCCGACCTCGCCGCGGCGCGCGCCGATGCGACCAATCTTACGCGCACCACGGCGGCCATTCTTGCCGCCATCGCAACGGCACGCGGCAAGGGGGGCCACATCGCGCTGTTCGTCACCGGCATTCCCGGCGCCGGCAAGACGTTGTGCGGATTGAACGTCGTGTTCGCCGCCGACAGCGGGGCTGCGTTCCTGACCGGCAATCTGCCGCTCGTGCACGTGATGCGCGCGGCGCTGGCGCGCGACGCACGCGCGCAAGGGCGCGGTCCGCGCCAGCCGCGGCGGGAGACGGAAAGCGCGATCCAGCCGGTGAACGGTTTCCTGCGCGACAATCGCGACCGGCCCGATCCGCCGCACGAGCAGGTGATCCTGTTCGACGAAGCGCAGCGTGCGTGGGACGCCGATTTCGGCCGCCGCAAATTCGACCACGACGGCAGCGAGGCGGCGCTGATCCTCGATATCATGGCCCGGCATCGCGACTGGGCGGTGGTGGTGGCGCTGGTCGGCGGCGGCCAGGAAATCAACACCGGCGAAGCCGGCCTCGCGGAATGGGGTACGGCGCTCGCGGCACGGCCGGCCTGGCGCGCGCTGGCCGCCCCCGGCGTGATCGGCGCGGCCGATCCGCGCCAGCGCCTGGTCGATGCGCCCGCTCCGTGGCTGGGGATCGATCCGGTCCTGCATCTGGACGTACCGGTGCGATCGATCCGCTCCGCCGCTGCCGCGCCGTGGGTGGAGGCGGTGCTGGCCGGTCATACCGCCGCGGCGCAGGCGATCGCCGCCGCCGCGGACGTCCCGATCCGGATCACCCGTTCGCTCGAGGCGCTGCGAACGGCACTGCGCCGGCGTGCGCGCGGGCTGCGCCGGGCCGGCCTCGTGTGCAGCGCCGGCGCGCGGCGACTGGTGGCGGACGGACTGTGGCCGGCGTTTCCGCATCTGGATGCCGATGCGGTCGCGCACTGGTTTCTCGACCGCTGGCCGGACGTGCGGGCGTCCGACGCGCTGGAACTGCCGGCAACGCAATTCGCCTGCCAGGGTCTGGAACTGGATTACGTCGGCCTGGCCTGGGGCGGCGACCTGATCCGCCGCGCCGGGCAGTGGATGCCGCGTCGCTTCGTCGGCACCGCCTGGCAGACCACGCGCGACGAAGCGCGGCGCGCCTACGCGATCAATACCTACCGGGTCCTGCTCACCCGCGCGCGCTACGAGACGCTGATCTTCATCCCGCCCGGCGCGGCAACCGATGCGACTCGCGCGCCGGCCGAATTCGATGCCGTGGCAAACTACCTGACCGCCTGCGGCGCGTTGGCGCTGGAACCGGCCGCCGATCCGGTGCCGAGCGGGACCGACCGACTGCTGTGAGGGTTCGTAAAGAAAGGCCAGGGGCGCTGCCCCTGGACCCCGCCAAGGGCATCGCCCTTGGAACCCTTCCGTT
>JABBNW010000292.1 GCA_019352115.1 Pseudomonadota bacterium | reverse complement strand
CTAGCGATCCTTTGCGGGAAAGGACGCCCGGCCGTACCCGGAACTTCTCATCGTCCTGCTCGAGCAGGCCAAGCTCTCGCGCCGCGGCCAGGCTCACCCGAAAAATTGCGACGGGATCCTTAACGTCGCGATGAAGCGTGTCTGGCGAGCAGAATCCCCGGAGGCGCTCCTCGGTCTCTCCAGAGGGCCGGTCGGCCAAAACCGAGACCAGCATCCGCACCCGGTTAGGTGTCGCTTCCATGCGCTGAATTACGCTCATGCGCATATCCTCTTATAGAAAGCATCGAACATCTGATGGCGGCCAGCATAGGTTGTCGTTAACCGCACGCCGGGCCGCGAAGGGTCGTTTAATTCGATTGGCAGCATGAGAACTTGTTCATGGCCTGCCTGACGGGCTGATAGGTCAAGGGTTTCCAGCGAAGCACCGGCACCGATCACGACGAGTTCGGCGCCGGCTGGAAGCCTGCGCTGGGTAAGTCGTTCGACGTCAGCGAGAAAGACTGGCCGAATTCGTGCCGCCTTCCAAGCCTCCGTCCGTAGAAGCGTATCCACCAGCACCAGATTGGCGATCCCCTGGCCTGGGAGCGCGCCCACGATATCTCCAAACCGTCTCCGGAACGTCCGGCCGAGTTGGCTCGAATCGTACCAAACGACAAGGCGGCCAGTTTGCCGAAGTAAATCCTCTAGTATGGGCCCCAGCGGTCGGGGAGCCGGCCAAGGAGGAAGGGGCTCTAGCCTCGGTCGTTCGGGTCGTCGGACGCTAGGTTGAGCACGGCATGCGGCGCATCGACTGCATGCGTGGGCTTCCGGGCCGACGCCGTACAGATCAAGGAGCAGTGGGGAAGGGCATCCTTGGCTGTCTAGAAACCTCATCATCAAGCCGAGACTGCGTCGACTTGCGACGGCCAGTGTTTGTCGCACCGGTCCGACGCGCCGCTGCCAAGTGGACTCAAGCCGATGCTCCAAGTCCACGACTTCGACCGTCTCACAGGCGCCTTCGTCTCCTTTCGGAGACGGCGGTGCACCGAGCAGACGAATCAGGCCGCCGCGCGCCATCAGTGTCAGGACCCGGGCGTTCCAATCGCTATTGCGTTCGCCGCGCATATCGATGTCGTCAGGCTCGTGGCTCGGCGCGACACCGAGAGGAACGACATAGCGGTCTTCGCTACCAGCCGGCCTGCCGTGGCCATACATCGACCGCCAGCGCTGCAGGCCACGTTCGAGGCCGATTACGAGGGTTTGGCTGATCCTCTCCGCGACTTGTAGATCGCCAGGAGTGTACAAGGTCAGGGCCAGACAGGATCGTCCGTCCCGGCCACCACGCCCCACTTCTTGATAAAATCGGTCGAGACTCTCTGGAATACAGGAGTGGATTACGGCCCGAACGTGGCCGTAATCGATTCCAAGTCCGAAAGCAGACGTGGCGACGACCAAGTCTACCGCGCCGGCTCGCCAGTTGCGGAGAATGCGCTCCCGCTCAGAACTCGCCGTTTCGCCGTGAACGGTCTCAACATGATCAAACCCCGACTGCTTGAGGCGTTGAGACCAGGATTTGGCGTCGTCCACTCGGGTCACGTAGAGGATGGCAGGCCGCGGGACGTGGCGAATCGCCTCCAGCACGCGTGCCTGTCGCTCGATCTCGTCCGAACAACGTACGGCCCAGTAGTCGGGCTCGCCGCGCAGCCTAAGCGCTGCGATGCTCCGGAATTCGCCCGGCCCCGCGTAGAGCGTCCGCAACATTTCAAGAGCGCTCGACGGCAGCGTGGCCGAGAGGAGGATGGTGCGCGGTGCTAGGCCCCGTGGGGCCTCGGTCACCCATTGGTGGCGGATCCCAGCGAGGGTTTGAAACTCTGTTCGAAACCCTGTCCCCCATCCATCAATAAGATGCGCCTCGTCCACAACCAGCGCCCTAAGCCGCCCCCGAGTGGCGGCCTGAGTTATTACCGATCGAAGTGGTCCGCAGATGGCCTCCGGCGAGGCGAAGCAGAGCAACTGCGCATCCTCGCGAATCCGCTGGGCAAGCACACCATTGTTTTCGGAGTCGCCGCTCCGGTAGGCCATTGGCCCTTCGAAGCCCTTCTCAAGAGCCGCGTTCTCATGGTCGATGGCGAGCGCCACCGTTGGAGTGACCACTAAAGTCAGCCCGTCTTCTGACGGTTGAGCGCTCGTCGCGAACCCCACTTTCGCAATGAGTTGGAAGATGAGGCTCTTCCCCTCGCCGGTTGCGAGGCTGATGGCTAGCGTACCGCCCGCAGGTGTTGTCAGCGCGGACCGCGCCGCCGTTCGTTGGCCAACGCTGCGATATTGGGCGTGGCCGAGCGTCTCCAGAAACGGATCGCCGACGGGCGTGAACGGCTCGATCGCGGCCCTGGGCCGTTCGCTTGCCGCAAACGCATCTGGTCCCTCGCCCTGGGGGCTCGTTGCCCAGTCGGGTATCCAGGCACGCGCGGAAACCAGCCAGCCGCCGCCGAGCTTGTCGGCCGCTAGGCCTAGGTCGTCCCAACTGGAGAAGCCTTGCAAAGGCGACCCCCCTTCGAGAATGAAGCTGGCTAGGCCTCCCTGGCGGCGTGATGTCTCGTAGGACAGCGCTTGGCGAAGCAACACCGCCAGTTCGAACTGAGTGCGACTTTCGGGGGCGCGCCAGGCCCGGCGCAGTCTATCGAACGCTGGATTCGCTGGCGCCTCCCACGACTGCTGGTCCGCGCCCTGCACCGTCCGCTTCAATGCCGAGAATGCGGCGTCTCCGTCTAGGATCATGCGAGCCGCGCCGGCGGATTTCGAGACAGGACAAAAAAGCCCATTGAGTCCAAACGAACACGAGGAGCCTGGACGGCCGCCACGACGGCCTCGGCGCCATTTGATTTGAGGTGCTCGTCAAATCGCGCCCGGCGTCGCGCGTCACGCTGAGCGGTTCGCGTCGCCTTCTCGACATTGGCGCGATAGATCGGATCGCATCGGATAGCGTCTTCGGCGGAAGCCCGAGCCTCACGGCATCGTCGTGCAAAGAGGGCAGTCGGCATTACTGAGGCCAGTAGGGCAGGACGGCTCGATAGATTGATGTCACGGCCACCCTGATCACGAACGCCGTTATGGTAGGGCGATGCCAGAACTTCCAAGATGTCGTCCGGCGGATCGCCTCCATCGAGGTCGCGATAGAGCACCTGGGTCCACGGAGGAAGGAAACTCTGGGCCCGCCGCACTAAGCCGTAGGTGTCTAAAGTGCGGAAAACCGCGGTGTCGTTCTCAAGGGCCGGTTCAACGACAAAGCAGAACCGAAATCCGGTCCATGAGATATCCGATCCAGACAGCCGGGGGTCCACTCGCCAGGTCGCGAAGGCCGACCCTCGATCGTCCCACCGCATGAAGCGTTCCATCGTGTCGATAAGAGCGGATCCTGGGCGAAGAAGGGTTGCGCCGCGCCGCGTGGCCACGGTTCGGCGCCAAGTCGAGCGGCGACTGTTGGCGGTGCCGGACTCGGCCGCCCAGGGCTGCTTCGGCATCAGAGTATCTTGGGACCACCCATAGGTGACCTCGTCGTCCCGAATGGTCGTTCGGTGCAACTGGAGTGCGGTGACCAGCCAGCCCTCAGCATCCCTCTGGAGACTCGGCTCATCAGCCTCGGCGTCGTCGATCCGCAGAGCCAGTTCGCCGGCGTCGTCGGCGAGCGCGACGGAATCCAGAGCATGCTGTTCGTCGGCCGCCCGCCGAGCAGTTGCGATCTTCTCACGGATCGGCGCGATCATCGCGCGCAGGCCATCGCCCCCTCTCTCGATGTAGGCACAGGCAAGTTCGGTCTCCAGTTGAGGCAGGATGAACTGAACGTCGCTGGTTGACCGCTCGAAAATCTCAAATCCGTCGGTGAGGACCTCGAGCCAAGCCTGCCAAGGGCTAAGGTCATCGTCGCTAGGCAGAAGAATCCGTTGACGGAGAAGGGGTTTCGACCTTCCAAACCGATCGAGCCGGCCAATTCGCTGCTCCATGCGACTGACCGACAGCGGAAGGTCGACATGTAAAATCCCATCCGCAAAGTTCAAGTTGAGGCCCTCCTCTCCGCTCCTGTCGCAGATCAAAACCCCAGGCGTGGTCGCGCGCTCAAAGGCGAAGATCGTGCGATAGATGGTCTCTAGGTCATCGCCATCGGCCAGTCGATGCGCCTCCACGCCGCGACCCGCCAACTCGTCAGCGAACCGATCCGCCGTTTCGACCATCGTGGCAAAGGCCACAATCTTCGGCGCGCGCTGGACCTCCTTTTCAAGTCGTTGAAGGGTAGCGCAAACTGCGTCGGCAGCGACGACAACTCGGGTTCGGTCGCCGGCCTCAGCCGACAGGCTCGAATCCAAGCTCGCGGGCGCGCCCATGAACTTCGTCGTCCGATCGTCGCATCCGATCGCGTCGATTGCTTGAAAGAGCGCCAGAGCGACGTCCGGCGGAACGCCATTGTCATCGCTGGACTCGAAGCGAATCTTGTCCCGCCAATCCTCCAGACTGACGAGGATTTCCGGCCACCTCTCATCTTCGTCGACCTCGATCCGGAGGTGGTCTCTCCCTCCCTTTTCAGTGACGCCGCGGGGCCGAAAGTAGACGCTGGCCTCCTGCCTGCGGGCGCGGATCAGGCGCTGGTGTACTCGATAAGTATCGGCCAGATGGATCCTCAGATCGGCAAGGGCCTCTGATGTGGCCTCTTCTGTCTCCAAGCGGCTGGCCAGTTCGGCGACAGTGAGGTCGTGCGGTAATCGAGCGGCGATATCACGTGCTGACCGCTTAATTAGGAAAGGCGGCGCGTCTTCGTCGAGCGAAAGGAGGACGCGACCGAGGTCTCGTCCCAATTCAAGTCGTGCCATCAATTTGGGTAAGTCGTCAGCCCCATAGGCGTTTGGGTCGAGCACATGCAGCAGGTGAAGAAGCGCCACCGGGGCGCCAAGCGCGGGTGTCGCAGACAGCAGGAGAAGGCGCGGCGCGGCGTGACCCACCCGCACGAGATGGCTCAGCGACGCGTCGTCGTTGAGAAGATTGTGAGCTTCATCGACGATC
>JABBNW010000291.1 GCA_019352115.1 Pseudomonadota bacterium | reverse complement strand
TACCTTTCATCGTGAAGGACTTGCACCCTCTCCTCTTGCCGGTCTCCCGGCGCACCTCTGCGCGCTCTGCGCCTCTGCGATCTCCGCGTTGAAGCCCAACCCGCCCTACGCTCCTGGCCACCCGGGCGTCATGCACATAGAACGCAACGAAACCCTCATGAAGCGCGCGCCCGTGCTTCTCCCCCCCAGCCCCCGGGTGCAATCAGGGCGTCACTCTCCCGCAAGACCCACCCGTCAGAGAAAATCCTGGTGGATCGGCCACCCACGCACGGCCCAGTACGTCGGGTCGGAGCGCCCCCTACGCAGCCGCCTGGTGCGGCACGCCCTTCTCCTCCAGCAGGCTCTCGAGCTCGCCCGACTGGAACATCTCGGTGACGATATCGCAGCCGCCGACCAGCTCGCCCTTCACGTACAACTGCGGGATCGTCGGCCAGTTGGAGAACTGCTTGATCCCGTCGCGCAGCTCCGCGTCCTCCAGCACGTTGGCGGTACGGAACGGCACGTTCAGGTGCGACAGGATCTGCACCACGCGCGCGGAAAACCCGCACTGCGGGAACAGCGCGGTGCCCTTCATGTACAGCATCACCGCGTTATCGGTGATCTCGGACTGGATACGGGCGAAGACGGGATTGTCGGACATCGGGTCGGGTCCTTCCTGCAACAGGGTCATTCGGGGGCGGAGGTCTGCAAGGCCAGCGCGTGCAGCACGCCCCCCATGCGTCCGCTCAGCGCCGCATAGACCATCTGGTGCTGGCGGATGCGCGGCAGCCCGCGGAAGCGTTCGGAGATCACGGTCGCGGCGTAGTGGTCGCCGTCGCCGGCAAGGTCTTCGATCGTGACGGACGCATCCGGCAGCGCCGCCTTGATCAGGGCCTCGATCTCACCCGCCGGCATCGCCATCCACGGTCTCCTTCTCAGCTTCCCATGAAACTCGGGAAGAAGCGTTCGTGCGCCGCGCGCAAGCTGGCAATCGATATGGTTCCGCCGTCCGGCACTGTCAAACCCGCCCCGCCCGAATGGCCGATGCGGACCGCGGGGATGCCGGCGGCCTCGGCGGCGCGGACAAAGGCGGCGTGGTCGGGGACCGCCAGCACGTAGCGGCCCTGGTCCTCGCCGAACCAGTAGGCGTGGCCGGGGATGTCGCGCGGGCCGGTGGACAGCCGCGCGCCGACGTTGCCGGCCAGCGCCATCTCCGCCACCGCGACCAGCAGGCCGCCGTCGGACACGTCGTGGCAGGCGCGCACCGTGCCCGACAGGATCTGGGTGCGGACGAAATCCCCCACCGCCCGCTCGGCCGGCAGATCGACCGGCGGCGGTGCGCCGTCCTCCCGCCCGCCGATCTCCCGCAGCCACAGCGACTGGCCGAGCCAGCCCTGCGTCGCCCCCACCAGCACCAGATCGAGCCACGGCCGCAGCGCGATGCCGACCGCCTTCGCCGCGTCGTCGATCACGCCGAGGCCCCCGATCGCCGGCGTCGGCAGGATCGCGCGCCCCTCCGTCTCGTTGTAAAGGCTCACATTTCCGGACACGACCGGGAAGTTCAGCGCCTCGCAGGCGGACGCCATGCCGCGGATGGCGGCGGCGAACGCCCCCATCACCTCGGGTTTTTCCGGATTGCCGAAATTGAGGTTGTCGGTGATCGCGAGCGGCCGGGCGCCGACCGCGGTCAGGTTGCGCCAGGCCTCCGCCACCGCCTGCCGCCCGCCGGCTTCCGGATCGGCGGCGCAGTAGCGCGGCGTGCAATCGGTGGTCAGCGCGAGCGCCATCGCCTGGCCCTCCACCCGCACCACCGCCGCGTCCGCCGCCCCCGGCCGCTTCACCGTCTGCCCGCCGATGGTGGAATCGTACTGCTCCCAGACCCACGCCCGCGAGCACAAATCCGGGCACGCCAGCAGAACCTCCAGCCCGCGCGCCAGCCCCAGCCGATCCTCCACCCGCGCCGCCGCCAGCACCGCCGGCTTCGGGGCCTCGGTCGTCGGGCGCTGATACAGCGGTGCCTGCTCGGCGAGCGGGGCCAGCGGAATATCCGCCTCCACCACCCCCTGATGGCGCACCACGATCCGCCCGCTGTCGGTGATCCGCCCGATCACCGCGAAATCGAGCCCCCATTTGGCGAAAATCGCCCGCGCCGCATCCTCCCGCTCCGGGCGCAGCACCATCAGCATGCGCTCCTGGGATTCCGACAGCATCATCTCGTAGGCGGACATGCCGGTCTCGCGCTGCGGCACGGCGTCGAGGTCGAGCGCGATGCCCACCCCCCCCTTCCCCGCCATCTCGACCGAGGAACTGGTCAGCCCCGCCGCGCCCATGTCCTGGATCGCGACGATCGCGTCGGTCGCCATCAGTTCCAGACAGGCCTCGATCAGCAGCTTCTCGGTGAACGGATCGCCCACCTGCACGGTCGGCCGCTTCGCTTCCGCATCCGCGCCGAACTCCGCCGAAGCCATGGTCGCCCCATGGATCCCGTCCCGCCCGGTCTTCGAGCCGACATAGACCACCGGATTGCCCACCCCGGCGGCGGCGGAGAGGAAGATGCGATCGACCGGCGCGATTCCGACCGTCATCGCATTGACCAGCGGATTGCCGTTGAAGGCGGGATGGAAATTGACCTCGCCGCCGACCGTCGGCACGCCGACGCAATTGCCGTAGCCGCCGATGCCGCGCACCACGCCGTCGACGATGCGCTTCGTTGCCGGATGCGCCGGATCGCCGAACCGCAGCGCGTTCAGATTGGCGATCGGGCGCGCGCCCATGGTGAACACGTCGCGCAGGATGCCGCCCACGCCGGTCGCCGCGCCCTGATAGGGCTCTATGAAACTAGGGTGGTTGTGGCTCTCCATCTTGAAGACCGCGCAGAGTCCGTGGCCGATCTCGACCACGCCGGCGTTCTCGCCCGGGCCGTGCACGACCCAGGGCGCTTTCGTCGGCAACTGCTTCAGGTGCACGCGGGAGGATTTGTAGGAGCAGTGCTCGCTCCACATCACGCTGAACACGCCGAGTTCCGTCACCGACGGCGGCCGGCCCATTATCTCCAGCACCTTGGCGTATTCGTCGGCATCGAGCCCGAATTCGCGGGCCAGCGCCGCATCCGCCTGGCGGACCACGGGGGCGCTCACGCCGCTGCCAGGGCTTCGAACAAGGGCGCCCCGTCCACTCCGCCGAGCAGCGGATCGACCAGGTCCTCCGGATGCGGCATCAGCCCGAGCACGCGCAGGTTCGGACTGTAGATGCCGGCGATGGACCGCGCGCTGCCGTTGCGATTGGCCGCCGGCGTGACCTCCCCGGTCGCGGTCGCGTAGCGGAATCCCACCAGCCCCTCATGCTCCAGCCGATCGAGCGTTGCCGCGTCGGCGAAATAATTCCCGTCGCCATGCGCCATCGGCGCGCGGAACACCGCGCCACGCTGGTAGCGCGCGGCGAACATTGTATCCGCGCGTTCCACCCGCAAGTGGCAATCGGCGGAGATGAAGCGCAGCCCGGCGTTGCGCAGCAGCGCCCCCGGCAGCAGCCCGGCCTCGGTCAGGATCTGGAAGCCGTTGCACACGCCGAGCACATAGCCGCCGCGCGCCGCATGCGCCCGCACCGCGCCCATCACCGGCGCCTGCGCCGCCATCGCCCCGCAACGCAGGTAGTCGCCATAGCTGAACCCGCCGGGCAGCACGATCAGGTCGAGCCCGGCCAGCTCTGTCTCGGTATGCCAGATCATCCGCGGCGCATGCCCGGCGGCGCGTTCCAGCGCGATCGCCATGTCGCGCTCGCGGTTGATGCCGGGGAACAGGACGATGCCGGCCTTCATGCGCCGTCCACCGCGACCGTGAAGCCCTCGATCACCGTGTTGGCCAGCAGCTTGCGCGCCATCTCCTCCGCCGCCGTGCGGGCGCGGGCGGGATCGGTCTCGGCCAGCTCGAGCACGATCACCTTGCCCATCCGCACCTCGCCCACGCCGGCAAACCCGAGCCCCGCCAGCGCCTGGCCGATCGCCTTGCCCTGCGGATCGAGCACGCCCGGCTTCAGCATCACGGTGACCGTGGCTTTCACTGCCCAATACCCTTCACTGCCCCATTCCTCTCACTGCCCCATTCCTCTCACTGCATAGTCTCCGGGCCCTTCATGTCGCGCGTGCCGGCCTCCGGCAGAATGCCGAGGCGCTTGGCCACTTCCTGATACGCCTCCTCCACCTTGCCCAGATCGCGGCGGAAGCGGTCCTTGTCCATCTTCTCGTTGGTCTTGCTGTCCCACAGCCGGCAATTGTCCGGGCTGATCTCGTCGGCCAGCACGATCCGCATTTCCTCGTTCTCCCACAGCCGGCCGAACTCCAGCTTGAAATCGACCAGGGTAATGCCGACCCCGAGGAACAGGCCGGTCAGGAAATCGTTGATCCGCAACGTCAGCGCCACGACGTCGTCCAGGTCCTGGGTGTTGGCCCAGCCGAAGCACGTGACATGCTCCTCCGACACCAAAGGATCGCCCAGCGCGTCGTTCTTGTAGTTGTACTCGATGATCGAGCGCGGCAGACGGGTCCCCTCCGGAATCCCCAGCCGCTGGCTCAGGCTGCCGGCGGCGATGTTGCGCACCACGACTTCCAGCGGGATGATCTCCACCTCCCGGATCAACTGCTCGCGCATGTTGAGCCGGCGCACGAAATGGGTCGGAATGCCGATCTCGGCCAGACGCACCATCAAATACTCGCTGATGCGGTTGTTCAGCACCCCCTTGCCGGTGATAACACCCTTCTTCTGGGCGTTGAACGCCGTGGCATCGTCCTTGAAATACTGCACCAAGGTGCCAGGCTCCGGCCCCTCGAACAGAATCTTGGCCTTGCCTTCATAAAGCTGGCGGCGGCGAGCCATCACGGTTCCCTTCACGACGAGCCGCCGCCCCCTCGCGGGCCGGCGCGCACGGCGTTACCGCACACGCGCGGCAACGCGCGGGGTATAGCAAGCACCCGAGCCGCCTGCCATGGCCCCCCGGCGAGGAAGGTAAGCAAGCAAGGCCAGGGGCGCTGCCCCTGGACCCCGCCAAGGGCATCGCCCTTGGAACCCTTCCGTT
>JABBNW010000290.1 GCA_019352115.1 Pseudomonadota bacterium | reverse complement strand
AAGGCCGCCGCCGACATCCTGAACAGCGACCTGCCGCCCGGATAGCCCATCCTTCCCCGCCCATCGCGGGGGCGCGCGGGGCACCCCACGCGATTCGCGGAACACCGCACGAGGCCAACGCCGTCCGCCCCCAGGCATCTCCCCTCCCGCGCGGAGGGCGCGCATACTGGCGCCGCCCCGCCAGGAAGGACCGTGCGCATGACCTCACCCCAGGCGCTTGCCGGACTTTGGACCCAACTCGGGCTGCCGCCCGCCCTGCTCGACGACGCCCACCTGACCGGCGCCGATCCGGTGCTGCCGTCCTCCTTCGCCCTCGGCGCCGCCGCGCAGGCCACGATCGCCGCCAGCGGCCTGGCCGCCGCCGCCATCCACCATCTCCGCGGCGGCCCGCGCCAGACCGTCGCCGTGGACATGCGTCACGCCGTCACCGAGTTCCATTCCGAAGACTGGATGACCGCGGACGGCACCGCGCGCGGCGACGGCTGGGACCGCATCGCCGGCGTCTACCCCTGCCGCGACGGGCGCTGGGTCCGCCTGCACACCAATTTCCCGCACCATCGCGCCGGCGTCCTCGCCCTGCTCGACTGCGGCTACGACCGCGCCGAGGTCGCTGCCGCCCTGCTGCAACGCGACGCCATCGCCTTCGAGGACGCCGCCGCCGCAGCCGGCCTCTGCGTCACCGCCCAGCGCAGCTTCGCCGAATGGGACGCGCACCCGCAGGGACGCGCCGTGCAGGCCGAACCTCTGATCGCCATCGAGCGCATCGGCGACGCCCCGCCCCGGCCCCTGCCGGGCGCGGCCGACCGGCCGTTGGCCGGCGTGCGGGTGCTCGACCTCACCCGGGTCATCGCCGGGCCGGTGTGCGGGCGGACGCTTGCCGCGCACGGGGCGGAGGTGCTGCTGATCACCGCCCCGCACCTGTTCAACCCCGCCCCGCTCGCGATCGACACCGGCCGCGGCAAACGCTCCGCCTACCTCGACCTGCGGCAAGCGGACGCGCGCGCAACCCTCGCCGGCCTGCTCGCGGAGGCGGACATCATCGTCCAGGGTTATCGCAAGGGCGCCATCGCCGGCCACGGCTTCGGGCCGGAGCAGGCGGCGGCGCTGCGCCCGGGGATCGTCTATGTCTCGCTCTGCGCCTTCGGCTTCACCGGCCCCTGGGCCGGAAGGCGCGGCTTCGACAGCCTGACCCAGACCGCCAGCGGCTTCAACACCGCGGAAGCCGAAGCCGCCGGCGAGGCGAAACCGCGCGCCCTGCCGGTCCAGGCGCTCGATCACGCCTCCGGCTACCTGCTCGCAGCGGGCACCCTCGCGGCCTTGCACCGCCGCGCCACCGAAGGCGGCTCCTGGCACGTCCGCGTCTCGCTCGCCCGCACCGGCCACTGGCTGCGAGGGCTCGGCCGCGTGGCCGAAGGACTGTCCCAAACCGCCCCACAACGCGCTGATATTACGGAATTTCTGGAGGAATCCGACAGCGGATTCGGCCATTTGTCAGCGGTCCGCCACGCGGCCATCCTGTCTGCGACGCCCGCCCACTGGACCCTGCCGTCCATGCCGCGCGGCAGCCACCCACCGAGCTGGACGGAGACGGGGCGCCGCGGCGACTGAGGGGGGCCGGAAGCCAGGGACATATTTGCCCCCCGGCCTCACGCGCGCCCGATCGGCCTCATTCGCGCAGTTGCGGGTTGTCGAACCGCGGCTCGCGCATGCGGCGCAGGGCGACGGCGAGCGCCTGGGCCAGTTCGCGTTTTTCGTGTTCGCCGAGCGCGGTGGCGACTTCCTCCCCGCGTCCGTGCGCGACCAGCAACAGGCGCGGCACCCGCCCCGGCGTTTCTTCCAGCACGGCGTTGAGCCATCCCGCCGGCAGGGTGCGGCTGCTGCGGCGTCCGGCCGGGTCGGTGCGCAGCACGCGCAGGCGTCCCGGTTCCAGCAGCAGCACTTCCGACGCGCGCCCGGCGCGGGCGTGGACGGCGAGCAGGGCGGCGGTCAGGATCGCCTCCGCGCCCATGCACGCGATCACCGGCCACAGTCCGAGCAGGGCGAAGCGCAGCGCCGCGATCGTGCCGAGGCCGGCGAGCCCACCCAGCACCACCGTCCAGCCGCGCCGCGACAGGCTGCGGTGCGGCACGATCGTCGCATGGAACAGGATTTCCGGCGCGGTGGTCACGGACCGCAGCCGGCCTCGCGCAGGGTCGCGAGCACCGCCTCCTCCGGCACGTCGCGCGCGGTGAAGGCCTGGCCGATGCCGCGCGCCAGCACGAAGGTCAGCGCCCCGTCGCGCACTTTCTTGTCCCGCCGCATATGGCCGAGCAGCCCGGCGGCCGAGAACCGCCGGTTCAACTGCGCCAGCTCCGCTGTCAGTCCGACCGCGCCCAGATGCGTCGCCACCCGGTCCGCATCGCTCTCCGCGCACACCCCGAGCCGCGCCGACAGGTGGAATGCGAGGCCGAGCCCGATCGCCACCCCCTCGCCGTGCAGCAGCCCGCCCGAGTAGCCGTATTCCGCTTCCAGCGCGTGGCCGAACGTATGCCCGAGGTTGAGCAGGGCGCGGCCGTCGTTCGGTTTTTCCTCGCGTTCGTCATCGCCGACGACGGCGGCCTTGAAGGCGCAGGCACGCAGGATCGCCTCGGCCTGGGTCTCCGGATCGCCGGCGATCACGTCCGCCCCGTGCGCCTCGCACCAGGCGAAGAAGCCGGCATCGCCGATCAGCCCGGCCTTCACCGTCTCGGCGTAGCCGGCGCGCAATTCGCGCAGGGGCAGGGTGGCGAGGGTCGCGGTGTCGGCCAGCACCACGCGCGGCTGGTGGAAGGCGCCGACCAGGTTCTTCCCGCGCGCGGTGTTCACGCCCGTCTTGCCGCCGACCGAACTGTCCACCTGCGCGAGCAGGGTGGTCGGGATCTGCACGAAGGGCAGGCCGCGCAAGGTCGTTGCGGCGGCGAAGCCGGCCAGGTCGCCCACCACGCCGCCGCCGAGCGCGATCACTGTCGTGCGCCGTTCCACCCGTTCCTCCAGCAGCCGATCGACCACGCCCGTGTAGCTCTCGATCGATTTGGAGGCTTCGCCGGCCGGCACCACGATCTGGCGCGTCTCGATCCCCACCTCCGCGAGGCCGGCGAGCAGCGCGGGCAGGTGCAGGGGCGCCACGGTTTCATCCGTGACCACAACGGCGCGCTTCTGTTCCAGCACCGGCGCCAGCAGCGCCCCGGCGCGCGACAGGAGGCCGGCACCGATCAGCACGTCGTAGCCGCCGGCGCCGAGGCTCACCGCGAGCCGCCGCGGCGCGCGCCAGCCGAGCACCGCGTCCAGCACCTTGGTGGTGGTTGCATCGGGGGTTTCGTCGCCGCAATCGACGATCACATCGGCCTCGGCATAAACGGGGTGGCGCGCGCCCATCAGGCGGGCGAGGATTTCGTTCGGATCGCCGCCGGTGAGCAGGGGGCGGTTCTCGCGCCCCGCCACCCGCCGCACCAGGGTCGGCAGCTTGCAGCGCAGCCAGACGGAGATGGCCTCGGCGCGCACCGCGGCACGGGTTTCGGCGTCCATGAAGGCGCCGCCACCAAACGCGAGCACCATCGGCTCGGCGGCGAGCAGGCGGCGGATCACCCGGCGCTCGCCATCGCGAAAGGCGGGCTCTCCGTAGCGGGCGAACAATTCGGGGATGGAACAGCCGGCGGCGGCCTCGATCTCCACATCCGCATCGCGGAACGGCAGGCCGAGGCGGGCGGCGAGGCGGCGGCCGATCGAGGTCTTGCCGGCGCCCATCAGGCCGACAAGTACGATGCTGCGCCCGGCGATCGCGTCGGGCAGCGGCACGGCGTGGGCGAGGGCGGTGTTGCGCGTCATCGGGCGCAAGGCTAGCACAGCGGGCCGGCCGGAGGCCAAAGGGCGCGGCGCGTCCTCCGGGTATGGGCGGCATGCGTGCCGGGCGCGTTGTGTGCCGGCCTGGGGGCGCCGAACGGGGCGGCACAGCAGCGGAGCCGGAGCGCATGATCCGCATGTTCCTGATCGTGCTGGCGACCGGGGTGGGGCTGGCGCTCGCCGGTCTTTTTTATCTCGGCGCCTTCCCGCCGCATCCCGTGGAGCGCCACGTGGTGACGGTGCTGCCGAACAGCAGCTTCCGCGCGCAATGACGGGCGCGGCGGTCGCGATGCGGCCGGGCAGGGGGGCGTAGCGGCCGATGGCGCGCAGGGTGCCGGCGCCTGATCGACCGGCGCCTGATCGACCTGTGCCCGACCGACGCGCACCCGATCGTCATGTAGAAGCGTTCCTGGAGATGCAGGCGGCCGAGCGGGGGGCGGCGCGCAACACGCTGGCTGCCTATCGCGCCGATCTCGCGGATTTCGCCGGGTTCGCCACGGCCGCCGGGGTGGGCGTCGCGCGCGCGGACACGGCGCTGCTGGCGCGCTACATGACCGGGCTCGCTGGCGCGGGCCTGGCGGCACGCACCGCGGCGCGGCGGCTGTCGGCGCTGCGCCAGTTCCATCGCTTCCTGCTGGCCGAAGGCGTGCGCGAAGACGATCCGACCGGGCTGCTGGACGCGCCGCGGCTGGGCCGCCCGCTGCCGAAATATCTGACCGAGGCGGAGGTCGCGGCCCTGCTGGTGGCCGCGCGCGACGGCGCGGCGCGGCCGGGGGGCAGCATCGCGCATGCGGCGCTGGAATTGCTGTATGCGAGCGGGATGCGCGTGTCGGAGCTGCTGTCGGTGCGGCGGGCAGCGCTGACGCGCGATGCGGCGAGCCTCATGATCCGCGGCAAGGGCGGCAAGGCGCGGATCGTGCCGCTGTCGGCGCAGGCGCGGGCGGCCGCGGCGGCGCTGCTCGCGGCGCGCGAGGTGCCGTCCGAGTATCTGTTCCCGGGACGGGATCCGCGCCGGCCGATGACGCGGCAGGGATTCGCGTTGCTGCTGAAACAGGTGGCGCTGGCGGCGGGGCTCGATCCGGCGCGCGTGTCGCCGCATGTGCTGCGGCATTCCTTCGCCACCCATCTGCTGGGGCGGGGCGCCGACCTGCGCAGCCTGCAGGTCCTGCTGGGGCACGCCGATATCGCAACGACCGAGATCTAC